>JACQGO010000130.1 GCA_016199485.1 Betaproteobacteria bacterium | reverse complement strand
GTGATCCACAGCCTGGTCGCAAACGCGATCGACGCGATCTCCCCGATGACGGGCGGCGAGCGCCGGTTGCGCGTCACCAGCGGCGACGCGGGCGGCGGATGGGTGCGGGTTTCGGTGATCGATTCGGGCCCCGGCATCGATCCGCAGATCGCGGATCGCCTGTTCGAGCCGTTTGCGACCACCAAGCCGGCCGGAACCGGCCTGGGACTCGCGCTGAGCCGGTCGCTGGTGGAAGCGCACGGCGGCGCGCTGTGGGCGGAGCCCGCGGCAAGCGGCGGCACCGCTTTCCATTTCACGCTGCTTTCGGCAGCCGCGGCGGAGGCGTTGAGCGATGAAGAGTGAGCAGACCGTGTTCATCGTCGAAGACGACGCCGCGGTGCGCGATTCGCTCGGGCTGCTGCTCGGCCTGCACGGCTACCGCACGCAGTCCTTCGGCTGCGCCGAGGACTTCCTGCAGGTCTACCAGCCGTCGTGGGCGGGATGCCTGCTGCTCGACCTCAAGATGCCCGGGATGAGCGGGCTCGATCTTCAGGCGTTGCTGCGGCAGAAGGAAATCGCGCTGCCCGTCATCGTGATCACCGCGCACGGCGACGTTCCGACCGTGAGGACCGTGCTCAAGTCGGGAGCCGTCGATTTTCTCGAGAAACCCGTCGATCCGGATGCGCTGCTCGCGGCGGTGCGCGGCGCGCTCAACACCGACTCCGCGCAGCGGCACGCGGCGCGCGAGGCGGAAGCCGGCGAACGCCGGCTTGCCGTGCTCACGCCGCGCGAACGCCAGGTGATGGACCTGGTCGCGAGGGGTTATCACAACCGCGAGGTCGCGTCCGCGCTCGGTATCAGCCCGCGCACCGTCGAGGTACACAAGGCGCGAGTGATGGAAAAGCTCCAGGTGCGCAGCGTCTCGGATCTGGTACGCATCGTGTTGGGCGTTGCCGGCGCGGACGAGCTTTCGCGTTCCTAGTGCCGTTCCAGCTTGTTTTTCCAAGTTCTGGCGGCTCATTTCGCGCGGACAGTCGGCTCCTGGAGAAGCAGTTGGATCGGCATAAACAGTTGGAACAGCACCAGCGCTTTGATTGTCGGCGGCAGGCTGTCGGCTTTAGAAGCGGCTTGGTCTCAAGTTTCAAGTGCAACGTTGAGGGCTTAACGAAACGATCTCCCCTCCTCGTCGAGGAGGGGCGGCGCGAAGCGACGGGGTGGTCGGGTTGCCACGTTCTCCTGTCAACCCCCCCGGCCCTGGGGGCCACCCCTCCTTGAAAAGGAGGGGAAAAAAGCGGGGCCGCTTCATCTGGTTAGGCGCTCTAGAAGAGTTGCACTTGTTGTTTGAGAGCAGGCGGTCTCATAACGCGTTGATTTTGCTGGGTTCCGTATCGCGCGCCGGTCGCGGGCGAGAGCCGCGGCGGGTGCGGACCGGGTTTTGCGTCGCGGCGTAGTACGGGAATATCCGTACGTGTGCATCCTGATTTGTTCTCCGTGCCCGGAATCTATATTAGCAACTGCACTCAGGTGCAATCCGCTTACGGTCGGCAGCGCATGGCGCGGCCCGCGTCGCGCCAGCGCCGGGTCAAAGAGGAGGACGGACCGGAAAGCAAAGCCCCGAGGAGGCTCGCCCCGCATCACCTGCGGGGTTTTTTTTTGGGTGCTGGCAGGGCCGCACTCACTTGATGGTGGAAGTCCATTACACGCCTGACAGGAGGAAGTGTTGGCCGAACGGCAAGGGTGTCGCAGGCGACTGCGAATCTGAAGCAAGCCGATATCAATAGTCGCCCCCTTCCTCGTATGCCTCTTCTTTCTTTTTGCGGAAGGCAGGCATGATCATGATAATCAGGATCACGACGCTCGCGATCATGAACGCGAGGCTGATCGGGCGCGTGAAGAACACTGACGGGTCGCCGCGGGAGATGAGCAGTGCCCGCCGCAGGTTTTCCTCCATCAACGGCCCCAGCACAAAGCCCAGGATGAGCGGCGCCGGCTCGCACTCGAGCTTCATCAGGACATAGCCCAGGATCCCCATACCGGCGACGAGGTAGAGATCCATCGGGCTGTTGTTGATGCTGTAGTTGCCTATCGCGGAAAACATGATGATCGACGGGAACAGCCAGCGGTAGGGTATCTTCAGCAGTTGGACCCACATTCCCACCAGCGGCAGGTTGAGGACGACCAGCATGAGGTTGCCGATCCACATGCTCGCGATCAGGCCCCAGAACAGATCCGGCTTCTGGGTCATCACCTGCGGCCCCGGCGCGATGCCCTGGATGGTGAGGGCGCCCAGCATCAGCGCCATGGTGGCGCTGCCCGGGATGCCCAGCGTCAGCGTCGGGATGAACGCGGTCTGCGCCGCGGCGTTGTTGGCCGCCTCCGGCCCCGCCACGCCTTCGATCGCACCCGTGCCGAATTTCTCCGGGTGCTTGGAGATCTTTTTCTCCACCATGTAGGTCGAGAAGGACGATATCGCAGGTCCGGTGCCGGGCAGCGCGCCGAAGAAAGCGCCGATCGCTGTCCCGCGCACGATCGGCCACGTGGAATCCTTGAGGTCCTTCCTGGTCGGCATGATGTCCTTGATGTTCTTGGTGAACACGTGCTGCTGCTCGGCCGTTTCGAGGTTCTTGACGATCTCTGACACGGCGAAAAGTCCCACCGCCACCACCGTGAAGCCGATGCCGTCGGTCAGCTCGGAAATGCCAAAGCTGTAGCGCGCCATGCCGGAGTTGACGTCGGTGCCGACGATGCCGAGCATCAGTCCCACCACCACCATCGCCAGCGACTTCACCATGTCGCCGTGAGCCAGGCAGGCCGCTGCGACCAGGGCCATCAGCATCAGCGAGAAATACTCGGGCGCTCCGAACTTCAACGCCATCTCGGCAATCGGCGGGCCGAACAGCACGATCAGCAGCGTGCCGACGCAGCCGGCCGCAAACGAGCCGACCGCGGCGATCGCCAGCGCGGGACCGGCCCGCCCCTGGCGCGCCATCTGATAGCCGTCGATGCAGGTCACCACCGAAGAGGTTTCGCCCGGCAGGTTCATCAGAATGGAGGTGGTCGAGCCGCCATATTGCGCGCCGTAATAAATTCCCGCCAGCATGATGAGCGCCGGAATCGGCGCCAGATTGAAGGTGATCGGCAGCAGCACGGCAATGGTGACGAGCGGGCCGACGCCCGGCAGCACGCCGATCGCCGTGCCGACGAACACGCCGATGAAGCAGTAGAGGAGGTTCTGGAGCGACAGCGCGACCGAGAACCCCAGGATGAGATTGTTGAAAATTTCCATCTCAGAACCCCTGTATCAGCTGATACGGCATCCCGAGGCCGTAGATGAAGATGCCGATCGCCGATAGGCTCATGACCACCGTAAGAATCACGAACTCCTTCCATTTGAACTCGTGGCCGCCGAGCGTGGCGAGGAAAAACATCGCGACCAGCGCGGGGATGAACCCAAAGCGATCCATGATCCAGCCGAAGGCCACGAGCGAAGCGGTGATCAACGTTAATGGCTTCCAGCCCCAGACGCCTTTCACTTTCTCGGCCGTGACAATACCCCGGACCAAAGTGAAGATGCCGAACGCGATCAGGATGCCGGCGAGCACCCGCGGGAAATACCCGGGACCCATGCGCAGCGTACTCCCGAACGGGTAGTCGAGCGCCATGTAGAAGCCCAGGACCCCGATGCCGATCAGTAACAAACCGGCAAGAAAGTCCTTGTTGCTGCGCAAATCAACCTTCATGAGGATCCCTTGTTCTGAACCGGACTGCGTCGGGTTGGAATACGTGGCGTTCTTGTGATATCTTCCCTCGGCCTCACAACGCCAACTTTGAAATTATGTGCGCTGAACCTTGCGTGAACCTTTCCTACCCGCAACGCACAAGTTGCTCCGAGAGGCTCGCACATAAGCACAAGATCGATCAAAAGCTTGACAAATCAAGCGCCGGGCGCGCGTTGTGAACTGTCGAGTCGATCTGCGACTCGCGAAAGTGGCGGTTTGACGGTCCGATTTCTTCTGTGGTGCACGGCGACAGCGGCCTGTGTTAACTTCAACGACGTAACGGATTAGCCAGACAGAGAACCGGGAGAAACGCGTGCATATTCTCGTGGTTGAGGATGACTCGGTACTGGCCGACGCGGTGACCAATTCTCTCCGCAGCGGGGGGCATGCGGTCGACTGCATGATGACGGGGACAGACGCAGATCGAGCGCTTGCGACGTGCAATTATGATCTCGTCGTCCTCGATATCGAGCTTCCGAAGATGGATGGATTCCAGGTGCTGCGGCGCATGCGGGAACGCAAACAGACGGTGCCCGTCCTTATTCTGACCGCACGCGAATCGGTGTATGACCGGATCTACGGGTTGGATTTAGGCGCGGATGACTATCTCACGAAACCGTTCGCCATGGGTGAGCTGGAGGCGCGAATCAGAGCCCTAGGGCGTCGAGCTTGTGGCGCCGCGGACAATCTCATCAGTGTCGGGCGGCTTGTCATCGACCTCAAAGGCCGCTGCGCTTCGTTGAACGAGGCGCCCCTTGATCTCTCCGCGCGTGAACTGGCCCTGCTCGAGGTGCTCGCGAGCCGTGCCGGGCGAGTGGTGAGCAAGGACGCGCTGATTCATAGCCTCTACGAGCTGGACAAGGAAGTGGGCCCCAACGTCATCGAAATCCACGTCCATCGACTTCGCAGGAAACTCCAGGATTCCGACGTTGTAATCCGCACGATCCGGGGTCTCGGATATCTTTTGGAACCCCTTCGCGCCGGAACGCAAGCATCACGGGATGACGGCTGATCGCACCATCATCGCACGCGACAGCCTGCGAGCACAGCTACTGTGGTGGCTGGTGCCCCCGGTACTCGTGGTAGCGCTGGTGAGCTCATTCATTTCCTACACCATTGCCCTGGGTTATGCGAACCATGCGTACGATCAGCGTTTGTTCGACGAAGCGAAATCATTAGCCGAGCAAGTGCGATTTTCCCCTGACGGACAGCCGATCCTGGAGCTTCCGAGAGCAGCCGAGGAAATGCTCCGATCGGATCCGGTGGACCGGATTTTCTATCGTGTGCTTTCCGTCACGGGAGAAACCGTCGCAGGGCGCAGTGACTTGCCTGCTCCGCGCGAACCGGCAAGGCCCGATCAGCCGGTTTATTACGATGCGATGGTTGGCGATGCACCCGTTCGCGTCTGCGCCTACCGTTTGGTCGATGGCACAACGTCGAGCGCTGCTACGATTCTTGTCGGAGAGACGCTGATCAAGCGCGACACCTTGTCGAAAAACCTGCTGGTTTCTGATTTCCTGACACCGATGGTGGCACTTCCGATAGTGATAGCCGTGATTCTGTGGTTCGGGATTCGCCACGGTCTCAATCCCCTACAGCATCTGGCCGGGACGCTTGCGAAACGCGGCTGGAACGACCTCAGCGCGATCAGTGACCACGGGGTACCGCAAGAGGTTCGCCCTCTGACGCACGCGATCGGCGACCTGATGCAGCGCCTGGCGGCCGCCTTAAGCGCCCAGCAACGCTTCATTTCCGAGGCCGCTCATCAACTGCGGACCCCGTTGGCGGGAGTTACCGCACAGACCGAGCGGGCGCTGCTGGCTCAAGACTTCGAGACCGTCAAGCCGGCATTAGCGCAGTTGCAAGTGGCTTCCCGGCGGGCGGCGCGCCTCGTGAAGCAGCTACTCACGCTGGCACGGGCCGAGCCGGGCAGCGACTGGGCGCGCGATTTCCGCCTTCTCGATCTGGGTGGGCTCGTTCAGCGAACGTGCGTGGAATGGGTTCCCGAGGCTTTGGAGAAGGGCGTGGATCTGGGATTTGCCGGGGAGTCTGCGCCAGTCATGGTCAACGGCGACGAGCTGCTTCTTACGGAAATGCTGAACAATCTGATTGACAATGCTCTTCGACATGGCGCGCGGCCGGGAGGAAGTGTGACGGTAAGGCTCGTACGTTCGCCGCATATCGAACTCAGCGTTGAGGATGACGGCCCGGGCATTCCGGAGGAAGAACGATCGCGTATTTTCGAGCGATTTCACCGAATGTCGGGGACCCGTCCCGAAGGATCGGGTCTCGGGCTCGCGATAGTGCGAGAAATCGCGCGCGCCCATGGGGCCGAGGTGTCCGTCCGTCCGAAATGCCCGGAACGCGGCGCCGTGTTTTGCGTTGTGTTCACCTGATTCTTCGGCACTGCCGCGCCATCAACCGTAAGCCGGCTCCATGAATGAACTCAGTGTGCGTCTCGGGCGGTCCTCACTGACCGTACCTGAGTAGCCGCCGGACGTGATTTTGGTGGGGAACCCCCCGCGAAAGCATGCTGCCAAGCCGGCGCCGCGCGCGCTTGACGCGTGGTTCGCGCCGCGGTGAGAAAGCGCGCTTTCGGCAATCAGCTCGCGGCGCGCCTATGCGCGGAGCGAGGGGCGCACACTACACGCGCGGGTGGACCGCGGCGGCGCGGATTCATCGCGGATCGTGCTGGCGGTTCGGCGTCGCACGCGCTCGTTACTTGCGCCCATGTACCGCCACAACTTGTTTTACCGCCCCTTAGTTCGTAGAATGCCGCATCCGCTGCGTATGCCCCGGGGATGCAGCAGCACCGTTTCGCACCGGTTGCTGGGGGAACACCAACTGTCTCGATTTCAACACGGAGATCAGGTTGTACGCACTAAGCTCGTTCCTCGTGCTGTTCGGTTTCTGGCTGCTGCTCTCGGGTTATTTCACGCCGTTCCTGGTGAGCATGGGCGCCGCCGCGGCGATCGCCGTGGTGGCGCTGGCGCACCGTATGAACGTGGTGGATCACGAAGGTCACCCGGTCCATCTTGGTTGGCGCGTCATCGGCTACTGGAGCTGGCTCGGCAAGGAGATCGCGAAAAGCGCGTGGGACGTGAGCAAGATCATCGTCAATCCACGGCTGCCGATCAGCCCGATGCTGGTGCGCGTGAAGACCACGCAGAAGACCACGGTCGGCGTCGTAACCTACGCTAATTCGATCACGCTTACGCCCGGAACGATCTCGGTGGAGGTGAGCAACGAGGAAATCCTCGTGCACGCTCTCACGCGCAGCAGCGCAAAAGCTCTGCTGGAAGGCGAGATGGACCGGCGCGTAACGCACTTCGAAGGCGCGTCATGATGTTCGCCGTTGCGGCCATTGCGGTGCTGATCGCGCTCTCGCTCGCGCTGGCGCGTGCGTTTCTCGGGCCGACAGTGTTCGATCGCGTGCTGGCGGCCAATACCGTCGGCACCGGCGCGATGCTGCTGCTCGCGGTCGTGAGCTTTCTCGGGGGGCGGCCGGAATTCATTGATCTCGCGATCGTTTACGGCTTTCTCAACGTGATCGGCACTATCGCCGTGCTCAAGTATTTCCGCTACGGCAGCCTGGGCGAGCCCGGCGCAGGCGGGGAAGAGCGGCAATGGTAGCCGGCGCAGTTGACGTGCTGAGCTGGGCAAGCCTCGTGGGGGGCGGCGTCTTTTGCGTGATCGGCGGCGTGGGCCTCATTCGCATGCCGGATTTCTATACGCGCACGCACGCCGCGGGCGTGACCGACACGCTGGGCGCCGGGCTGCTGCTGCTCGGGCTGATGTTGCAGGCGGGACTCAGCCTGGTCACGGTCAAGCTCGTGATGCTGGGACTGCTGATCTTTTTCACCAGCCCGACCGCGACGCACGCGCTTGCCCGTGCGGCGATGGTGCGGGGGATAAAACCGCTGCTTCGCGACGGGGGACAGGAACCATCGAAACCGTAATCATCAGCGTGCTGCTCACGATGATGGCCGCCACGGTGGTGGCGATCGTCGCGCAGCGCAACCTGTTCGCGGTGGTCGTGCTGAGCGGCGTTTACAGCTTCCTGATGGCGACCGTGCTTGTCGCATTGGACGCCGTCGATGTGGCCATGACCGAAGCCTCGGTTGGCGCCGGCATTTCCACCGTGCTGTTCCTCGGCGCGCTCTACCTCACCAAGGGAGAAGAGATGAAGCCGCTGCACGAGCCGTGGCTGCCATTGGTGGTCGCGGTGGCAACGGGCGCAATGCTGATCTACGGCACCCTCGGGTTGCCGGCGTTTTCGGATCCCGAAGCGCCGATCCATCGGCACGTGGCGCCACGTTACATTCACGACGGGCTGCGCGAAACGGGGGTGCCGAATCTCGTTACCGCCGTGCTCGCAAGCTACCGCGGATACGATACGCTGGGCGAGACCATCGTCGTGTTCACGGCGGGAGCGGGAGTCATCGTGCTGTTGCGGCGGTGGCGCGGGCGCAAGAAGGAGGCAAAGGAATGAGCGGCGATCTCGTTCTGCGTGTGGTCGCCAAGCTGCTGATCGCGTTCATGCTGCTGTTCGCGCTCTACGTGCAGTTCCATGGCGACTTCGGCCCGGGAGGCGGCTTTCAAGCGGGAGTGATCGCCGCGGCGGCGATCATCTTCTACGGCATCATTTACGGGCTTCCCGCCGCGCGCAAGGTGGTACCGAGCCGGGTCGTGGAAACCATGGTGGGGCTGGGCGTGCTGATTTACGCCGGCGTGGGCGTGCTCGGCATAGTGCTCGGCGGGAACTATCTCGACTATTTTGTATTGAGCGGTGACCCGGTGAACGGCCAGCATCGCGGCATCTTCTGGGTCGAGGCGGGCGTGGCGGTCACGGTTGCCGGCGTGATGATCAAGATCTTCTACATGTTCGCCGGGCGCGGACGCAACGGGGAGCCGGAGGCATGAGATTCGCGAGCCACTACAGCTACTGGATCACGATGTTTCTGCTGATTGCGGGGCTTTACATCGTGATCGCGCACGGCAACCTCATCAAGAAGCTGGTCGGGCTCAGCATTTTCCAGACCTCGGTCTACCTGCTTTACATCGCCCCGGGCAAGCTCATCGGCGGCACGGCGCCGATCGTGACCGAGCAGTTCCAGGTGTACTCGAATCCGTTGCCCCACGTGTTGATCCTCACCGCGATCGTCGTAGGTGTCGCGACCCTGGCGCTCGGCCTCGCACTGGTGGTGCGCATCAGGGAAGCCTATGGCAGCATCGAGGAAGACGAAATCCTGGAGCAGGAAGTCTAGACGGGCGGTGCCCGACGAAACGAGCTTGGCGTGATTGCCCCGCACTTGCCGGTTTTGCAGGTCGTGCTGCCGCTGCTCGCCGCGCCGCTGATGGTGGTCGTGCGGCGCGGCGGTTTTGCGTGGCTGCTTGCCACCGCAGCCAGCGTTGCGGCGCTCGGGATCGCGCTGGCGTTGTTCGCGCGCGTCGCCGACGGCGCCGTGCTCTCGTACGCGATGGGAAGCTGGCCGCCGCCCTGGGGCATCGAGTACCGCGTCGATCGGGTCAACGCTTTTCTGCTGGTGCTGGTCTCGTCGATTGCCACGGTGGTCGTGATTTACAGCCGGACCAGCGTCGCCGCCGAAGTGCCGCGCGAGCAACTCTACCTTTTTTACACGATGTACGCGCTGTGCCTTGCGGGCCTGCTCGGCATTACCGTTACCGGAGACGCGTTCAACCTGTTCGTGTTTCTCGAGATCTCGTCATTATCCACCTACGTGCTGATCGCGCTGGGGCGTGACCGGCGCGCGCTGGTGGCCTCCTACCAGTACCTGATCATGGGCACCATCGGTGCCACCTTCTTCGTGATCGGCGTGGGGCTGCTGTACCTGATGACGGGGACCCTGAACCTCGCGGATATGGCGCAGCGGCTGCCGCAAGTCGCCGAGTCGCGGCCCGTGCTGGCGGCGCTCGCCTTCATCACCGTCGGCGTGTGCCTGAAACTCGCGCTGTTTCCGCTGCATCTGTGGCTGCCGAACGCATATGCTTACGCGCCTTCGGCGGTGACGGCGCTTCTCGCGGCGACCGCGACCAAGGTTTCGGTCTACGTGCTGCTGCGCTTCTACTTTTTCGTGTTTGGCGGCACCACCGTGTTCATCGCGCTGCCGATGGCGGAGATCCTGCTCCTGCTGTCGCTCGCGGCGATGTTCATCGCCTCCACGGTCGCAATCTTTCAGGACAACCTGAAGCGCATGTTCGCATACTCGAGCGTCGCGCAGATCGGTTACATCACGCTCGGCGTGAGTTTCGATTCGGTGACCGGCCTCACGGGGGGCGTGGTGCACCTTTTTAACCACGCGCTCACCAAGGGCGCGCTGTTCCTTCTTCTGGGCGGCGTCGCGCTCAGAGTGGGCGTGGTGCGGTTTGACAACATCGGCGGCATCGGCCGGATGATGCCGGTCACGGCGTTCGGCATCGTGCTGGGGGGCTTGAGCCTGATCGGCGTGCCGGCCACCGTCGGCTTCGTCAGCAAATGGTACCTGGTGCTCGCGGCGCTGGAGAGTGGCGCGTGGTGGCTTGCCTTCTTGATTGTGCTGAGTTCGCTGCTCACCGTAGCTTATGTGTGGCGTTTTGTTGAAGCGGCCTACTTCCGTGAGCCGGATCCTGCGGTGGCCAGGCTCAAGGAGGCGCCACTCGCAATGCTGGTCCCCGCGTGGCTGCTGGTTGGCGCCTCGGTCTACTTCGGACTCGACACCGTGCTCACGGTAGGCGGCGCCTCGCAAGCCGCGCAGGACCTGCTGCGGGGCGGGCGGTGACCCCGGCGGGCACCATCCTTTTCGCTCTGGCGGTGCCGCTGGCCGCCATGCCGCTCATCGCCGTGTCGCATCGCGCCCCGAACGTGCGCGAAGCGGTTACTCTGGTCACGGCCACGCTGCTGTTCCTGCTGGTGGCATCGCTGACGCCGCACGTGCTGGCGGGCGAGCGTCCCGAGGTAACAGTGCTGCACGTGCTCCCCGGGTTGCGCGTCGCGTTCACGGTTGAGCCGCTCGGCATGCTGTTCGGCCTGATCGCATCCGGGCTGTGGATCGTGAATTCGCTTTATTCGATCGGCTACATGCGCGGCAACCAGGAGCGGCACCAGACGCGTTTTTACGTGTGCTTCGCCGGCGCGCTGGCGAGCACGGTCGGCATCGCGTTCGCGGGCAATCTCTTCACGCTGTTCCTGTTCTACGAGGCGCTTACCCTCATCACCTACCCGCTGGTCACGCACCACCGCACCGAGGAGGCCCGGCGTGCAGGGCGACTCTACATCGGCATGCTGGTCGGGGGCTCGATCGCGTTCCTGCTGGTGGCGATCATCTGGACGTGGGCGCTCGCGGGCACCATCGAGTTCGAGCCCGGCGGCATTCTGCGTGAGAAGGCGTCCAACGCAACGGTCGGCGTGCTGCTCGCGCTCTACGTGTTCGGAATCTGCAAAGCGGCCGTGATGCCGATGCACCGCTGGCTCCCGGCAGCAATGGTCGCGCCCACGCCTGTTTCCGCCCTGCTGCACGCGGTCGCGGTGGTCAAGGCGGGCGTGTTCGCGGTGGTGAAAGTGGTGATCTATGTGTTTGGTGTCGCCGAGCTCGCCGCGCTCGGCAACACTGAATGGCTGCCACTCGTGGCGGGTTTTACCATCATCGCCGCCTCTATCGTGGCGCTGCGCTCCGATAATCTGAAGCGCCGGCTCGCCTATTCCACGGTGAGCCAGCTCTCCTACGTCGTGCTCGCGGCGGCGCTGCTCACGCCGCTTTCGATCATCGGAGCGGCGCTGCACATCGCCACGCACGCGCTGGGCAAGATCACGCTGTTCTTCGCCGCCGGCGCGATCTACACCGCCGCGCACAAGACTGAGGTGAGCCAGCTCGACGGCATCGGCCGGCGCATGCCCTGGACCATGGGCGCGTTCGCGATCGGCTCGCTTTCCATGATCGGGCTACCGCCCGCAGCAGGGTTCGTGAGCAAGTGGTATATCCTCTCCGGCGCGATGGCGACGGGGCAGTGGGGGGCGGTCGCGGTCCTGGCCGCAGGAACGTTGTTGAGCGCCGGCTATCTGATGCCGATCGTCTATCGCGCCTTCTTCCTGCCACCCGCGCCCGCCGGCGGCCACCACGAAGCGCACGGGGAGGCGCCGCTTACGATGGTGGTCGCGGTGTCGGCATCCGCTTTCGGAACAGTGGCGCTTTTTTTCTACCCTGAGGCGCTGCTTGCCTTGTCGCGCCAGCTTGCGGGGCCCGGATGAGGCAACAGCACTGGCTCGCCCGGCGCGAGACGATCCGGTCGCTGTGGATCGTGTTCGCGCTCGTGCTCGCGGTGACGGTGATCGCGGAGCTGTTCGTCGCCCACGAAGCGCGTTTCAACATCGAGAACGTGTTCGGCTTCAATGCGTGGTTCGGCTTGCTCGTCTGCGCGGGCTTGATCACGTTCGCGAAGCTGCTCGGCGTGCTGCTCAAGCGCCCGGACACGTATTACGAGGGCGGCGATGACTAGCCTCGCGCTGCATCCCGGGCTTATCCTGATTGCGGGCGCTATCCTGCTCCTGCCGTTGCGCGGCGTCGCCCGCAGCGCCGTCGCGCTGGCGGTGCCGGTCGCGGCACTCTATCTCGCCTGGCACGTGCCCGACGGGGCGGTGACGAGCATGCGGTTCCTCGAATTCGAGCTCACTCCGCTTGCCGGCGACAAGCTCTCGCGCCTGTTCGCGGTGATCTTCGCGATCATGGCTTTTGGCGGGGCGCTGTTCGCCCTGAACCAGAAGCACCCGCTCGAGCTCGCGGCGGCGGCGTTCTATGCAGGGGCGGCGATCGGCGTCACGTTTGCCGGTGACCTGATCACGTTGTTCGTATTCTGGGAGCTGATGGCGATCGGCTCCACTCTCGTCATCTGGAGCGCGGGCACGCGCCCGGCCTACCGCGCGAGCCTGCGCTACATGATGATCCATCTGCTGGGCGGCGTGCTGCTCATGGCGGGCATTGCCGGGCATGTCGCGGACACCGGCTCGATTGCGTTCCAGCGCCTCGCCACAGACAGCGTCGCGCACTGGCTGATTCTCGCTGGCTTCCTGCTGAACGCGGGAGCGCCGCCGCTCTCGGCCTGGCTGCCGGACGCGTACCCGGAGGCGTCCTGGAGCGGCACGGTGTTCCTCTCCGCGTTCACGACCAAAGCCGCGGTCTACGTGCTGCTGCGCGGCTTCCCCGGCACCGAGATCCTGGTTTACGCAGGTCTCTTCATGGTGTTCTACGGCATCGTCTACGCGCTGCTCGAGAACGACATGCGGCGCATCCTCGCCTACAGCATCGTCAACCAGGTGGGATTCATGGTGACGGGCGTCGGGCTCGGCACCGAGATGGCGTTGAACGGTGCCGCATCGCACGCGTTCACCCACATCATCTACAAGGCGCTGCTGCTGATGAGTGCCGGTTCGGTGCTGCTGATGACAGGCAAGCGCAAATGCACGGATCTCGGGGGGCTGTTCCAGAGCATGCCGCTCACGGCGTGGTGCGGCATCATCGGCGCGCTCTCGATCTCCTCGTTTCCGCTCACCTCGGGCTTCGTGAGCAAGTCGATGATCTCGCAGGCCGCATCTGATCTGTATCTGCTCACGGTTTGGCTGCTGCTCGCCGCAGCCTCCGCCGGGGTGTTCCTGCACGCGGGCATCAAGTTTCCGTGGTTCGTGTTCTTCCAGAAGGATTCCGGCCTGCGGCCGCCCGACCCACCGCTCAACATGCGGGCGGCGATGCTGCTCTTCTCTGCGCTCTCCATCGGGCTCGGGATCTACCCCGATCCGCTCTATGCCATGCTGCCGTACCCGGTCGACTATGTTCCCTATACCGGCGTGCACGTGGTGACGCAGCTGCAGTTGCTGCTCTTTTCCGGGCTCGGCTTCTTTCTGCTGCTCGACTTCCTGCGCCGCACGCTCACCATCACGCTCGACATGGACTGGTTCTACCGCGCGTTTGGGCGCTGGCTGGTGCGACGTGTCCTTCACGGAATGTCTGTGCTCGGCAGCGAGGGGGAGCGGAGGTTGTGGAGAGCGGCGTCCGCTGCGTGGAGGGGCCTGGAACGCCATCACGGTCCCGAGGGCGTACTGGCGCGCACTTGGCCTACGGGCAGCATGGCGTTATGGGTAGTCGTGCTGCTGCTGGCTTACCTGCTCCTTTATTACGTGTAGTACCGGTTGGCCGCGGCGCGGGGCACGGCAATCCGACCGTGTCGGCCGCAGCGTGACGATAACCGGCACGCCGATTCATGATCCTCGCGCTATGTGAACCACCCAGGACCGGGTGGTCCGCGCTTGATTTTGCCTGTGGCGGGGTATAGCATCGCCATCATGTAGTAGAGCATTGCGCGATGTGAAAAACACCGGGCACAAACCGGGCACGGTGCGGGTGTCTTGCTGCGCAAATACCAGTATCATTGACTTCCACGTTTTTCCATAAATAACCACTCGTGTGGAGGGCAAGATGATCAAGAAACTGCTCACGAAGAAGCCCGTCGAGTCGAATCCGAGCGCCTCGCGTCGCAAGTTCCTCACCGGGGCGACTGCCGCCGCAACGGGCGCGGCGATGACCGCTTTCCCGATGTTTGCGAGCGCGCAGGCGCAGAAACCTGCCGCCCCGGCACCGGCCAAACCGGCGGCGGGCGGCCCGATCACCATGAGGTGGCAGAGCACGTGGCCCACGAAAGACATCTTCCACGAGTACGCCCTCGACTACACGAAGAAGGTGAACGACATGTCGGGCGGCCGTCTCAGGATCGAAGTGCTGCCGGCAGGTGCGGTGGTGAAGGCGTTCGACCTGCTCGACGCGGTGCACAAGGGCACGCTCGACGGCGGGCACGGCGTGCCCGCGTACTGGTATGGCAAGAACACGGCGTTCTCGCTGTTTGGCACGGGCCCCGCGGTCGGGATGGACGCCAACGGCACGCTCGCCTGGATGGAGTACGGCGGCGGCAAGGAGCTCTACAACGAGCTGTTCAACAAGGTGCTCAACCTCGACGTGGTAGGTTTCCTCTATGGCCCGATGGCGACCCAGCCGCTCGGCTGGTTCAAGAAGCCGGTCACCTCGGCCGCGCAGTTCAAGGGCCTGAAGTTCCGCACCGTGGGCCTTTCCATTGACCTGTTCAAGGAACTGGGGGCCTCCGTGAACGCGCTGCCCGGCGCGGAGATCGTGCCGGCGATGGACCGGGGGCTGATCGAGGCGGCCGAGTTCAATAACGCTTCCTCCGACCGTTTGCTGGGCTTCCCCGACGTATCCAAGGTGTGCATGCTGCAAAGCTACCACCAGCCGGCGGAAGTGCTCGAGATCCTGTTCAACAAGAAGAAATACGACGCGCTTCCTGCGGACCTGAAGAATATTCTCGTCATGGCGGCGCAGGCCGCCAGCGCCGACATGTCCTGGAAAGCGATCCACCGCTACTCGCAGGACTACATCGAGATGCGCGAGAAGCAGGGGGTGCGCTTCTACAGGACTTCCGATGACATCCTGCGGGCGCAGATGCGGGGCTGGGGCAATATCGTCGCGGCCAAGTCGAAGGAGAACCCGTTCTTCAAGAAAGTGTTCGACTCGCAGCTCGCGTGGGCGCGGCGCACCGTGAGCTGGGCGCAGGACACGATCGTCGATTCGCGCATCGCCTATAACTACTGGTTCGCCAAGAAGCCCGCGGCAGCGCCGAAGAAGAAATAGCATTCGTCGTCGCAGTGCTTTGCGCCCACCGCCCGGCGGCCCCGGGCGGTGGTTTTTTTGAACCTCCTGCGCGCGCCCCACTCAATATTCGACATGCACCACTGGCTATACCGGGTTGACAGGATCAGCGAGTTCTTCGGCAAGGCGTTCGCCTGGCTGATCGTGACCTTGACGCTGTCGGTGAGCTGGGAGGTGTTCTCGCGCTACGTATTGAACAACCCCCACGACTGGATGTGGGACGCGATGTACATCCAGTACGGAATCCTGTTCATGATGGCGGGCGCCTACACGCTGGCGCGCAACGGGCACGTGCGCGGCGACGTGCTCTACGGCTTCTTCCCGCCGCGGCTCCAGGCGGGGCTTGACCTCGTGCTCTACTTCGTTTTCTTCATCCCCGGTGTGGTGGCGCTCATCTTCGCGGGGTACACCTTCGCCGCCGAGTCCTGGGCGATCTTCGAGCGCTCGTCGGTGACCGCCACCAGGACCCCGGTCTTCCCGTTCAAGACCTTCATCCCGATCGCGGGCGCGCTGGTGCTGCTGCAGGGCGCGGTGGAAATCATCCGCTGCGTGATCTGCCTCAGGACGGGCGAGTGGCCGCTGCGGGCGCACGACGTCGAGGAGGTCGACGTCGAGGAACTGAAGAAGATGGTGCACGTGGAGGACAGGGACATCGAGCTTGCCGATCAGGCGCTCCGCCAGCGCGAGCCGGCGCGATGACCGGGATGAAATTCGGCCTCTCGCTGATGGCGGCGACCGTGATCGCCGTCGTGATCCTGTTTCCCTCGCCCGCGGAGATGACCTACGGCCACCTCGGGATGCTGATGCTCGCGCTGATCGTGGTGGCGATCATGCTGGGCTTCCCCACCGCGTTCACGCTGATGGGCCTGGGCATGTTCTTCGGCTGGCTCGCGTTCGACCGCGACACGGAGAAGATCCTCGACCTCATGGTCCAGCGCACCTACTGGGTGATGTCGAACGACGTGCTGATCGCGATCCCGCTGTTCGTGTTCATGGGCTACATCGTCGAGCGCTCCAACATCATCGACAAGCTGTTCAAGAGCCTCGCGCTTTCGCTCGCTCGCGTGCCTGCTTCGCTTGCGGTCGCCACCCTGGTCACTTGCGCGCTGTTTGCGACGGCGACCGGCATCGTCGGTGCGGTGGTGACGCTGATGGGACTGCTCGCGTTTCCGGCGATGCTGCGCCACGGCTACGAGGTGAGGTTCTCCGCCGGCGCGCTCACCGCCGGCGGCTGCCTCGGGATCCTGATCCCGCCCTCGATTCTGCTGATCGTCTACGGGGCAACTGCCGGCGTGTCGGTGGTCAAGCTCTACGCCGGCGCGTTCCTGCCGGGCGTCATGTTGACGCTGCTCTACGTCGGCTACGTGATGATCCTGGCGAAGATCAAGCCGCACCTCGCCCCGCCGGTGCCCGAAGAGGAGCTGCGCATTCCGCCGCCGCCCTGGGCGGTCACGATGATGCGCGCCTACAATGCGCCGCTGCTACCCGCGCTCGCCAAGGCTTTTTTTTCGCCGGCCAGGTTCAAGCAGGCGCGCAGCGCCGAGGGTGCGAGACCGGAGACAGGCGAGGTCGTCGCGAAATTTCTGAGCGCGGTCGCGCCCACGGCGATCTTCCTGCTGCTCGCATTCATCTCGTACCGCCTGTGGGTCCCCGGCAGCGCCGGCATGCCTGCTCCGGCGCCCGCTGCGGTGGAGCAGCCGGCTGCGCCGGCTGCCGCCAAAGCGAGGGAGCCTCAACCTGCCGGCGAAGCGCCGCAGGGTGCCGGCGAAGCCAGAGAGCCGGAACCGCCGGGGAGCGAGCCGAAAGACGAGGCGCGGGAGCCGCAGGAGCTTACCGGTGCGGCAGACGTGCCGGTTCAGGACACGGGGTCGCCGCGGGAGCCCGAGGCGCTCGGAACCGATGTCGAATCCAAGGCGATCGCAGCCCACGACTTCGACTGGGGCCTGTTTTTCGCCGGGCTTGCCGCTCTCGCGTTCACCTACTGCGCGTGGTTCTACCGGCGCACCGACTACAAGCGCGTCGAGATCTTCCAGCTCCTGCTCACGTCGTTTTTCCCGCTCGCGCTCCTGATCCTCGCCGTGCTCGGGACGATCGTATTCGGGCTGGCGACGCCTTCGGAGGCGGCGGCGGTCGGCTCGCTCGGCGGCGTCGTGCTCGCGCTCGCCTACCGCGAGCTTACCTGGGGGCGGCTCAAGGAATCGGTTTTTCTCACGGCGCGCACGACGGCCATGGTGTGCTGGCTGTTCGTGGGCGCATCCGTGTTCTCGGCCGCGTTCGCGCTGCTGGGCGGGCAGGAACTCCTCGAGAAATGGGTGCTCTCGCTCGACATGACGCCGACGCAGTTCATGATCCTGAGCCAGGTCATCATCTTTCTCCTCGGCTGGCCGCTCGAGTGGACCGAGATCATCGTGATCTTCATGCCGATCTTCCTGCCGCTGCTCGGGCACTTCAACATCGATCCGCTGTTCTTCGGGCTGCTCGTTGCGCTGAACCTGCAGACCGCGTTCCTGTCACCGCCCGTGGCAATGGCCGCGTTCTATCTGAAGGGGGTTGCTCCGCCGCACGTGACGCTCAACCAGATCTTTGCCGGGATGATGCCGTTCATGGGGCTGCAGATCGTCGCGATCGTGATACTCTACGTGTTCCCCGAGATCGGCCTGTGGCTGCCCAACCTGCTCTACCGGTAGGGCGCGCAGCGCGGGCGAACGGAGCCACCGTGAAACCCAAGGTTCTGGTGACGCGCGAAGTATTCGACGAGACGCTCGAGTATCTCGCGCAATATTGCGAGGTCGAATCCAATCAGCCCGATGCGCCGTTGAGCCCACAGCGGCTCGCCGAAAGGCTCAAGGACAAGGACGGCGCCGTGTGCGCGCTGACCGACCGCATCGATGAACAGCTCCTTGCGGGCTGTCCCGGGCTCAAGGCGGTGTGCAACATCGCGGTGGGCTACAACAACATCGATGTCGCGGCGTGCACCGCGCGCGGCGTGATGGTGACCAACACGCCCGGCGTGCTCGACGATGCGACCGCCGACCTCGCCTGGGCGCTGATTCTTTCGACGGCGCGCCGCATCACCGAGGCCGAGGCGTATCTCAGGAACGGTGAGTGGAAAGGCTGGTATCTGAAGCAACTGCTGGGCGTAAACGTGCACCGTGCGACGCTCGGCATCATCGGCATGGGACGTATCGGCCAGGCGATCGCCAGGCGCGCGGCCGGCTTCGAGATGCGCGTTCTCTATCACAACCGGCGCCGCGTCGCGCCGGAGATCGAGCAGCGGCTGAACGCCACCTACGTCAGCAAGGAGGAGTTGCTCGAGCGGTCCGACTTCGTGGTGCTGCAGGTGCCGTACTCTGCGGAGACGCACCACCTGATCGGCGCGGCGGAATTGAAGAAGATGAAGCGTTCAGCGATCCTCGTCAACTCGACTCGCGGCGGTGTGGTGGACGATGCGGCGCTCATCGAGGCGCTCGCCAACGGCACGATCCGCGCGGCGGGGCTCGACGTGTTCGAGAACGAGCCGCGCTTCAATCCCGAATTCCTCAAGCTCAAGAACGTGGTGCTGGTGCCGCACATCGGCAGCTCCACCGAGGCCACGCGGCGCGCGATGGCGATGACCGCGGCGAAAAATTTAGTCGCTGCGCTTACCACCGGCGATCCGCCGAATCTCGTCAATCCAGAAGTGAGGAAGCGTTGAAAAGCCGCAAGAGTATCTTTGCCACAGAGGGCACAGAGAGCACGGAGAGGACGCAGGACCTAGCCCCCGGATGTTCTTGATTCTCTGTGGCCTCGGTGATCTCTGTGGCTATTGGTTTTTCTGCGACTTCTGGGGGCTTGGGGCGGATCGGTTACGTTAACGGATCTCGCATGGAGAGACTCTACCGTCTGGGCTTGCGGGAAGCCGTCGAGCGCGTCCGTGAAGGCGGCCTCGCCTGCGCGGAGCTGATGCGCGCGTGCCTCGCGCGTTACGCGCAGCTTGAGCCGCACATCGAGGCCTGGCAATGGATCGACCCGGCGCGCGCGATGGAACTCGCCGAGCGCGCCGACGCGCGGCGCCGCGCCGGCGAAGCGCTCGGGTCGCTGCACGGCATTCCGGTCGGGGTGAAGGACATCGTCGATGGGTTCGGCGGCGGCGGTCGCGGCGGGGATGGTCCCGGCCGCGCTCGGCACGCAGACCAACGGCTCGGTCGTGCGCCCGGCCGCGTTCTGCGGGGTTGTCGG
>JACQGO010000129.1 GCA_016199485.1 Betaproteobacteria bacterium | reverse complement strand
GGATTCGTCGACCGCGGCCAGCGCTTCCATCGCGAAACCGTAATGCAGATGCTGCCGCAGCAGCGCCTTGAGCGGAGCGGTCAGCAGCAGCCGGGTGTAACGCAGAACGTAAGGATTGTTCTGGATCAGTTGCTCCGCCAGCTCCCATGCGCGCGGCAGCAGACGTTCGCGCGGCATGATTTCGTTCACCACGCCGATTTCCTTCAACTCGGCGGCCGAGAGCTTCTGGCCGGTCAGATGGAAATAGCGTCCCCGGTTAGGCCCCATCAGATGCGGAAAGAGCACCCCGATGCCGTCGCCCGGGACCATGCGGTTCGGAAAATGGGCGGAATCCTGGACCAGCGCATCATCGGCGGCCAGCACGATATCGGCGATGAGCGCGATTTCGGCATGACGATACGCCGGCCCGTTAAGGCAGCTGATCACCGGTCCCGGGATGTCGAGCAGGTCCATCATGGTGCTGCTGCCGAGAAACTGGACCCGGTCCCAGTGCTTCACGTCCCCGCGCGACATCGTATGCCTGCTTGCGACAGGCCCCGAGAACTGGTTACCGGTGCCGGTAATGATCACCACCCTGTTGCCGGCATCGCGGGCGATCTGGTTCGTGGCGTCCGCCAGTTCCTGGAAGGGGACGCCGGCCCTGCCGTCGGCCTGCGCGCGCGCGTCCCATTGCCAGGGACCTCCATCCGTATGCAGCGTGACTTGCAGGATTCCGCTCTCGGTGCGTTCCAGCTTGATGGTCTGGAAAGCGTCCTTGTAATCGGAGAAGCTGGACACCGGCGTATTTTCTTCGTATTCAGTCGATGCGCGCGCCGGATTCCTTCACCAATCTTGCCCATTTGGCGAGTTCCTTGCGCACGAAAGCGGCGAATTCTTCGGGCGAAGAGCCGGCCAGCTCCACTCCCTGGGCGTTGAAACGCTCTTTCACGTCGGGCAGTCGCAGGATCTTCACGATCTCCGCGTTCAGGCGCGCGGTAATTTCGCGGGGTGTGCCGGCGGGCACGAACACGCCGTGCCACGAGCGCACCTCGAATCCGGGCAAGCCGGTTTCGGCGATTGTCGGCAGCTCCGGCAACAGCGGTGAGCGCGCCGCGCTGGCGAGCGCGATGGCGCGCAGTTTGCCGGACTTGACGAAAGGCATTACCGAAGCGGTGTTGTTGAACATCAGCGGGACTTGCCCGGCTATTACATCCACCAGCGCCTGCCCGCTGCCCTTATAAGGGATATGCACCATGTTCACGCCCGCCATCTTGGAAAAAAGGACGCCGGCGAGATGATTGTTGCTGCCGTTGCCGGCCGACGCGTAGCTGAGTTGTCCCGGTCTGGATTTGGCGAGCGCGATCAGATCTTTCACGCTTCTTACCGGCAACGCCGGGTGCACGGCGAGCAGGCTCGGCGTGTTGGCAACGAGCGTCACCGGCGCGAAATCCTTGATCGGGTCGTAGCCGATCCGCGCGTAGAGACTGGGACCTATCGAATGGGTGCTGGTCGCGCCCATGAGCAGCGTGTAGCCGTCAGGCGGCGACTTGGCCACGAGTTCGGTGCCGATGGTGCCGCCCGCGCCACTGCGGATGTCGACGACCACGGAAACGCCGAATGCTTCGCCCAGCTTCTGCGCGATCGACCGCGCCAGGATGTCGGTCGGCCCGCCGGGCGCGAACGGCACGACGAAGCGCACGGGTTTCGCAGGATAGGGTTGTGACACGGCGGGCAGCGCCGTAGCGCACAGCAGCACGGCGGTGCCGCACAAGATCGGGTGAACGCGCATGGCGGGATTGGATCCTTCTGCCGGGGAAATTGTGGTACGATCATAACACCAAACGAAATTCGTAACTACTCAGGTGGCCATCACCATGATGCCACCTGAGTGGTTACCTTGATTCAATTGGAGTACCGGGGGTGTCCCCGCAGCACCCGCGGAGGATGAACCGAATGAATGAATTCCGTCTCCCGCTCGAAGACATCCGCATTCTGGCCCTCGAGCAGTTCATTGCAGGCCCGCTGTGCAGCATGTGGCTGGGTGATCTGGGCGCAGAGGTGATCAAGATCGAGACACCGGGCGTGGGTGATCCCAGGCGGAGCTTTCCGCCGATGTTGCGCAACGAACAGGGCGACCAGATCAGCGGCGGTTTCATGGCGTACAACCGCAACAAGAAAAGCGTGACCCTCAACCTCAAATCCGAAGAGGGCCGTCGCGTTTACAAGGAACTGGTGGCCAAGTCGGACATCGTGGTGGAAAACCTGAGACCCGGCACCGTGGACCGGATGGGCCTGGGGTACGAGGTGCTGAAACAGGTGAACCCGCGCCTCATCTATGCCGCGCTCAGCGGTTTCGGGCGCATGGAAAGCCTGCGGGGGCCGTATTCGGACCGTCCGGCGTTTGACGCGGTGGTCCAGGCGATGGGCGGCGTCATGCACCGGATCGGCGAGGAGGACGGGCCGCCGATGCTCGCTGTCGCTGGCACCGCCGACCGTCTTTCGGCAATGGTCGCCGGTTATGCCATTTTCGTCGCACTCTTCATGCGAGAACGCACCGGGCAGGGCCAGTTCGTGGATGCGGCGATGTATGACTCCACGATGGTGCTCAACGAAGCCGCCATCTCCTTGTACGCGATGACGGGTAAAGTGCTTACGCGTGGCAGGGACGAGTTGTACGCGCCGGTCGGCGGATTCAAGGTGAAAAATGGCTGGATCGGTCTCATCATTCCGGGTGAGGACATGTGGGAGCGTTTCTGTCAGGCAATCAGCCGTCCGGACCTCGCAGAGCATCCGCAGTGCAAGGGCAGTCAGGTCAGGGCGCGGAATTACAAGAGCTTCCTGAAACCGATCGTGGACGAGTGGATGGCGAAACACACCCGGGAGGAAGTCGTGCAGATACTGCTGGAGCATGGCGTCCCGGCCGGATTTGTGCAGACGAGCGAAGACCTCTTCACCTGCCCGCAGGTTGCTGCTCGACGCATGCTCGTCGAAGTGAACGATCCGGTCGCGGGTAAGATCAAGCTCGCCAACAATCCATTCCGGCTTTCGTCCGCCGCAACCAGGACGCCGTCACCGCCACCCCGACTGGGAGAACACAACGAGGAGATTCTCTCCGGAGTTCTCGGCTACCCGGCATCGGAGGTCACGCACCTGAAGCAATCCGGGGTACTCTAGGAAGATTCTTTCATGCCGGCAGAACCGCAGAAGCGCAAGGCGCAGTCGTCCACAGAGCCACGCATCGGGAAATGGGAGGATGTCGACGGCCGGGTCGAGTTGATCGCGGCGCGCTGTCGTTCCTGCGGCGAGACTTTCTTTCCCTCCCGTACGCTCTGTCTTCGCTGCCGGGGCGAGGCGATGGAGCAGGTGAGGCTTACTGGACCGGCCCGGCTCACGAACTACACGGTAATCCACCAAGTCCCTCGAGGTTTTTCATCGCCGCTGGTGGCGGGCTATGCCGAGTTTGAGCCCGGTGTATCGGTCTTCGCCCCGATCGACGGATCGCCGGATGCATTGAAACCGGGTTTCACCTGGCTCGACGTCTACGTTGGTCCGATCCGGACTTACGAGAACGGCGAGTCTTTGGTCGCCTACAAATTTCGTCCGGTCCGCGAGCAGAAGCGGTAAGGCACGGGTTTTGAGGAGGCTCTGGAGATGCGCAACGCTTTTATCATCGGCGCCGGCATGATCAAGTTCGGGCGCTACCCCGACCGTCTTGTCGAAGAATTTGCGAGCGAGTCGGCGAGGGCGGCGCTCGCGGATTCAGATCTCGATCCGCGAAAAATCGGCCTTGCGGTGGTGGGGCACTCGAGTCAGGGCCGGGTGGCAGGCCAGCGGGTTCTGAAGGAACTGGCGCTCACCGGCATTCCGATCATCAATGTCGAGAATGCATGCGCCGGCGGCGGCACTGCGCTGCATACAGCATGGATGGCGGTCGCCGGAGGGTTCCACGAGGCGGCGCTGGTGGTCGGCATGGAGAAAATGGAAAAAGGCCTGATCGCCGGCAATCCCAGCGAATACGAGGCGGTCCTGGGGAAGACGCTGCCCGCGAAATACGCGCTGCGGGCGAAGCGCCACATGCAGCAATACGGTACCACGGCGGCGCAGTTGGCCATGGTTTCGGTGAAGAACCACCGGGCGGGGGCGTTGAACCCGATGGCGCATTATCAAAAGGCGCTCACCCTCGAAGAAGTTCTCGCGTCCCGGCCCGTTGCCGAGCCGTTGACGCTGCTCCAGTGCTGTCCGACCACCGATGGTGCGGCAGCGGTCGTGGTCGCGAGCGAAGCATTGGCGCGGCAGGTTCAGCGCAAGTCCGTGCGCATCGACGCATCGGTGGTGAGTTCGGGGGCTTACCGGAATGCCGGGAGAGACGGCATTTCCGCCGATGACGACATCACGGTCCGCGCTGCTGCCAAGGCTTACGAAACGGCCGGCCTCGGGCCCGCGGACGTGCAAGTGGCGGAGGTGCACGACGCCTTTACCATCGGCGAAATCCTGGCTTGTGAGAACCTGAGCCTGTGCCCTCGTGGTGAAGGCGGAATGTGGGCGGAACAAGGCATAACCGCCCTGGGCGGGCGGGTTCCGGTGAATCCCAGCGGCGGCCTGCTGTCCAGGGGGCATCC
>JACQGO010000113.1 GCA_016199485.1 Betaproteobacteria bacterium | reverse complement strand
GCGCGTTCCGCTCCGAGCCCCAGGAGCAACGCCGCGACGCCGAGAAAATAGGCGTACCACAGCGGGAACTCCAGCAGGCTGTGGATGCCGATCACGGCGAGCAGCGCCAGTATCCACCACTGGTCGAGATCGAATCTCGCGTGCCTCAGGTCCGCGAGCCAGACGAGGGCTGCGCCAGCCACGACCAGCGCGCCGATGCCGCCGGTCTCGGCCAAGAGATGGAACACGATATTGTGCGCGTGGTTGAATATGCCAGGTGCCGCGCCCATACCTTCCGTCGCGGTGTATTCGAAGTGATTCCAGGCGAACTGGCCGTAGCCGGCGCCGAGCACGGGCGCGGCCAGGAACATGCGCCAGGCCTCGTGCCAGAGCTGCCAGCGCGCCTCGATGCCGGCCGCCTCCGCGAACAGGCGCTCTCCGGATGTAACCTGCGCGGTCTGCTCCGGAATCATGAACGGCAGCGCAGCTACCCATTGTGCTGCAACGAACCCGGGCAGCAACCATAGAACGAAAACGGCAAGCCGGCGGCTATCGGCCTCGCGCCGGTGGCGGCGCAGAACTAGCGCGAGTGCGGCAAGCACGGCGAGATAAAGCCATGGGCTGCGCGAGCCCGAGAGCGCCAGCACGAACAGCAGCGGTGCGGCCCATGCAGCAACCCACGCCCCGTGCATGCGGCCGCGACCGTAGAGGTACGCGGCGCAACCGAGTGCGAGCGTCACGTAGGCGGCATAGTGATTAGCCTGCCCGAGATTGCCGTATACCCCGGCCCCGCCCTTGCGCACCACCAGGAAATCGAGCGGAGTCGAAAGCTGATAGTGCTGGAGCAATCCGGCGAGCGCGCCGAGCAGCCCGCCGCACAGCGCGAACCACGCGAGGGTGGTCACGACCGCCGTCATGCCGAGTTCGCGCCGGAGGGCGTGCGCAAGCAGCATCAGCAGCGCCGCCCACAGCAGGTAGAGCGCCGCTGTCAGCGCCTGCTCCGGGTACGGCACTCGACCGAGCGCGACTTGCAAGCCGAGCAGCAGCGCGAGCACCGGCGGGACCAGGGCTACCGCGGGCAGCGCCGCCCCGCGCCATGGCTCGCGTCTCAGGAGCAGGGCCGCCGCCGCCAGCCCGAGCGCAAAAGCGAGCCACTCGCTGTAGAACGCCGTCAGCGGAAAACGATGGTAGGGCTGCAGGAAGGGGACGACGAACATGAGCCCCGTCAGGATGAGGCTCAGTTGCGCGGCGCGCTCGTTGTCCGGAACTTTCACGGCGTGTCGCCGCCAGAATATACTAGAGGATGCGCGGCCGCAAAAAATCAGCTAAATCATGAAAATAACCCCGGTCCTGCTGATCATACTCGACGGCTTCGGGCACCGCGAGGAGTGCGAGCACAACGCCATCTGCCAGGCGCGCAAGCCGCACTGGGATTTCCTGTGGGCGAGCTACCCGCACACCGTCATTGACGCCTCCGAGAAATGGGTGGGGCTGCCGAAGGACCAGATGGGCAACTCGGAAGTCGGCCACATGAACATCGGCGCCGGGCGCGTGGTCTACCAGGACTACACCCGCATCGAGCATGCGGTCGAGACCGGGGAGTTCTTCAGGAACCCGGTGCTCGTGAAAGCGCTTGAGACGGCGCGCGGCGCGGGCCGCGCGCTGCACATCCTGGGGCTGCTCTCGCCGGGCGGCGTGCACAGCCACGAGTCGCAGATCCACGCCATGCTGGGGATGGCCGCGCGTGCCGGCGTCAGGGACATCCGGGTGCACGCTTTCCTCGACGGGCGCGACACGCCCCCCAGGAGCGCGGAAGCATCGCTGCTCGCGCTGCAGAAAAAATGCGACGAGCTGAAGGCGGGGACGATCGCCTCGATCTGCGGCCGCTACTACGCGATGGACCGCGACAACCGCTGGGAGCGCATCCAGCCCGCTTACGATCTCATCACCAGGGGCAAAGCCGGGTACCGGGCCGCGACCGCGGTCGAGGGGCTCGATGCCGCCTACGCGCGCGGGGAAAACGACGAGTTCGTCAAGGCCGTCGCCGTCGGCGCGCCCGTCCCGATGAACGACGGCGACGCAGCCGTGTTCATGAATTTCCGGGCGGATCGCGCCCGGCAGATGACGCGCGCGCTGACCGATCCCGCATTCAAGGGTTTCGCGCGCGGACATTTTCCGAAGCTCGGGTATTTCTGCACGCTCGCGAGCTACGGCGATGATTTCGCGCACCTGCCGGCGGCGTTCCCGCCGCAGAGCGTCGAGGGCGGCTTCGGCGAATACGTATCCGCCAAAGGCCTGAAGCAGCTGCGCATCGCGGAGACCGAGAAGTACGCTCACGTCACCTACTTCTTCAACGGCGGCGTCGAAACGCCGTACCCCGGGGAGGAGCGCATCCTCGTGCCCTCGCCCCGGGTCGCGACCTACGATCTCAAGCCCGAGATGAGCGCCCGTGAAGTCACGGACAAGCTGGTGGAGGCGATCGGCAGCCGCCGCTACGGCGCCATCGTCTGCAATTTCGCCAACAGCGACATGGTCGGGCATACCGGCAACCTCGCCGCCGCCACCCGCGCCATCGAGGTGCTCGACGAGTGCATCGGGCGCGCGGTCGCCGCGATGCAGGAGGTAGGCGGCGAGGTGCTGATCACCGCCGATCACGGCAACGCCGAGACCATGCTCGACCCGGTGACGCGGCAGGCGCATACCGCGCACACGCTGAACCTGGTGCCGCTGCTCTACATCGGTCGAAGAGCGAAGGCCGCGCCGCGTGGCGCGCTGCAGGACGTCGCCCCCACGCTGCTCGCGATGATGGGCCTGCCGCCGCCGCCGCAGATGACCGGCACGCCCCTGATCAGCTTCGCGTGAGCGCCCGCGCCGCCGGCGTTATCCTCGTCCTGCTCCTCGTGGGCGCGCCGGATGCCCTGCCGGCCGCGGCGGGCGGCGCCAAGGAAAGGGAGCTGCGCGTGTTGCGCGGCCGGATCGAGGCGCTGCAGAAGCGCCTCGCCGACGCCGAGGAAACGAAGAACGAGGCATCCGACGCCCTCAAGGAATCCGAGCGCGCGATCTCGGACGCGAACCGGACCTTGCGCGAGCTCGGCAGCCAGTCGCGCGAAATCAATCTCCAGCTGGCGGCGCTGCGCGGCGAATCGCGCCGGCGCGAGGAGGCGCTGAAGGGGCAGCAGGCGTTGCTCGCGCGCCTGCTCTACCGGCACTATCTCGGCGGTCCGGCCGAGCCGCTGAAGCTGCTGCTGAACCGTGAGGACCCCAACCAGGTGGCGCGGCACATGCACTACTTCGGCTACATCTCCCGCGCGCGCGCGCGCCTGATCGCGGAACTGCGCTCTGGCCTCGGCCGGCTGCGCGAGCTCGCGCAGGAAGCGGAGCAGAAAGCGGCCGAGCTCGCCGCCGTCACCGCCGAGCAGCAGGCGCAGCGCGGACGGCTCGAGCGCGAAAAGCGCGCGCACAGCCAGGTGCTCGCCCGGATCTCACGCGACATCCAGCGCCAGCGGCGCGAAATCGGTACGTTGAAGCGCGACGAAAACCGGCTCGCGCGGCTGGTGGAGCAGATTTCCCGGCTGGTCGCGCGCGGCAAGGCCGCGCCGCGGCTGAAAAACGAGCGCGTGCCGGACGCCTCCTCCGACGGCGGCCCGTTCCAGGCCCTGAAAGGCCGGTTGAGCCTGCCGGTCCGCGGGGAACTCACCAACCGCTTTGGCAGTCCACGTTCCGACGGGGGGGTGATCTGGAAGGGCCTGTTCATCGCCGCCCGGGCCGGCGAGGAAGTGCGGTCGGTCGCCGCCGGGCGCGTGGTGTTCGCCGACTGGCTGCGGGGCTTCGGCAACCTGCTGATCGTGGACCACGGCGGCGCGTACATGAGCCTGTACGGCAACAACGAGACCCTCTACAAGCGGGTCGGTGACATCATTCACGGCGGCGAGGCTGTCGCGGCGGTGGGCTCGAGCGGCGGCAACGCCGATTCGGGTTTATACTTCGAGTTGCGGCATGAAGGCAGGCCGCTGGATCCCCTGACGTGGGTGGATGTGAAGTGAGCTCAGGAGCCGGCAATGCGTAACAAGCTGAACCAATTCGGATTGATCGTCGTCGGCGTGCTGATCGGCGTCGCGGTAAGCCTCAATTACTCGGCGGTGGCCCAGAAGCCGGCGGTGACGATGCCGCTGCCGGTCGAGGAACTGCGCGCGTTCACCGAGGTGTTCGGCCGCGTGAAGAGCGATTACGTCGAGCCGGTCGACGACAGGAAGCTCATCACCGAGGCGATCAACGGCATGCTGACCGGGCTTGACCCGCATTCAGCCTATCTCGACGCCGACGCGTTCAGGGAGCTGCAGGTCGGCACGCAGGGCGAGTTCGGAGGCCTCGGCATCGAAGTCGGCATGGAGGACGGGTTCGTCAAGGTGATCGCACCGATCGACGATACCCCCGCGGCGCGCGCCGGCATCAAGCCCGGGGACCTGATCGTGAAGCTCGACGATCTCTCGGTCAAGGGCATGACGCTCAACGACGCGGTGAAGCGCATGCGCGGTAAGCCCAATACCCAGATCACGCTCACCATCGTGCGCAAGGGCGAACCCAAGCCCATCGTGGTGACGTTGACGCGCGCGGTCATAAAGATCCAGAGCGTGAAGTCGAAGCTGCTCGAGCCCGGCTACGCGTATATCCGCGTGACCCAGTTCCAGGAGCTTACCGGGGAGAATCTCGCCAGGACGATCGAGAACCTGTTCAAGCAGCATCAGGGACCGATGAAGGGGCTGGTGCTGGACCTGCGCAACGACCCCGGCGGGCTGCTCAACGGCGCGGTCGCGGTGTCCGCGGCGTTTCTGCCGCAGAACGCGCTCGTGGTGTACACCGACGGGCGCACCGAGGACTCGAAGATGCGGCTCTACGCGAGCCCGGAGAATTACCTGCGCGGCAAACTGAAGGAAGACTACCTCAGAAAGCTGCCGACGGACGCGAAGACCGTGCCGATGGTCGTGCTGGTGAACGGCGGTTCAGCCTCGGCTTCGGAAATCGTGGCGGGCGCGCTGCAGGATCACGGGCGCGCGGTGGTGATGGGCACGCAGACCTTCGGCAAGGGCTCGGTCCAGACCATCCTGCCGCTCGGCAACAACACCGCGATCAAGCTCACCACCGCCCGCTACTACACCCCGAGCGGGCGCTCGATCCAGGCGAAGGGCATCGTGCCGGACATCGTGCTCGACGACGGCACCGCGGGCAAGCAGGAAGCGAGCTTGAAGCTGCGCGAGGCCGATCTCGGCAAGCACCTCGCCAACGACGCCGCGAAAGAGGACAAGCCCAACGGCCCGGCCAACGCCGCGGTGCTCACGTTCAAGCCGGCGCCGCGGCCGAAGGATCTGGACGAAAAGGCGATGAGGCCGGAACCGGGCGAAATCGTCTCCAAGAACGATTACGAGCTCAATCAAGCGGTGGCCTTCCTCAAGCACCTGCGCGGGAGCGTGAAGAGCAACTGAGTCGCCTGTTTGCGTGCACGAGTTTCCCGCGCCCCGCAGACTGCCGGGCGTTTTGTCTGGTGTATGCGTTGCACCGGAGAGAAATCGACCGCGCTCCGGGTGAGCATGGCATGAGGCGTGGGGCGTGAGGTGCGCGGTCTCCGCCGGCTGTCGCAAGCCTTCACTCCTCACCCTTCACCGAAAATGAACGACGAGCAGCTGCTGCGCTACAGCCGCCATATCCTGCTGCCCGAGATCGGCATCGAGGGGCAGGAGACACTGTTGCGCGCGCACGCGCTGATCGTCGGCGCCGGCGGCCTTGGCTCCCCTGCCGCGCTCTACCTTGCCTCCGCCGGGGTGGGCGTGCTCACGCTGTGCGACGGCGACGATGTCGATCTCACGAACCTGCAGCGCCAGATCATCCACCGCACCGGGGCGATCGGCAGGAAAAAAGTGCACTCGGCGCAGGCGACGCTCGCCGCGATCAACCCCGAAGTGCGGGTGGTGCCGGTGCCCCAACGCGTGCAGGGGGCGGCGCTCGACGAGCTGGTGGGAAATTGCGACGTGGTGGTCGACGCAAGCGACAACTTCGCGACACGCCACGCGATCAACCGCGCGTGCGTCACGCACCGCAAGCCGCTCGTGTCAGGCGCCGGCGTGCGCTTCGACGGCCAGGTCGCGGTATTCGACCTGCGCCGCGGCGATTCGCCCTGCTATCGTTGCCTGTTCCCGGAGCATGGCGAGAACGAGGACATGCCGTGCGCGGTCATGGGGGTGTTTGCTCCGCTCGTGGGCATCATCGGGTCGCTGCAGGCCGCCGAGGCGCTCAAGCTCCTCGTCGGCGCCGGCGAGACGCTCGCCGGAAGGCTGCTCATCATCGACGCCCTTGGCATGCAGTGGCGCTCGATCAAGATGACCAAGGACCCCGCCTGCACCGAGTGCGCAACCACGCAGGCGCAGCGCGCCTAACTCTTCGTCAGGTCGAGGGACTCGCCGCCCGCCGCGGCGGCTGCCGGCTGCTGGGCGAGCAGACTCTCGAGGTCCTTCTGCACCTGCGCGATATCGGGACCGCCGCGCCGCTGGCACTCCGTCAGCACGCGCGCCGGGAAATCGCCAAGCGTCGGCTGGCGGTTGAACTCGCGCGCCCGCGACGCGGTCTGCAGCGTGGGCGCGAAGTGGGTCATCTTGAATCCGGGTCTCTGGCTCTCTACCGCGTCGATGATCGCCTGCTGCGCCCGGGCGATACCGACCAGCAACTCGGCGAGCTGTTGCGTCGTGAGATTCGCCATTTCCGATCCCCCCGTCAGTGATGAAAACCGTTGCCCCGCACGTCACCGCCCGAGAAAGGCGTGCAACTGTTGCGGCCAGTACTGCATCGGGTCGCGCTTGAACCCGCTCTTGGCGAACTGGTGCCAGCGGCCGGTGACAAAGCTCATCAGCGCGTTGGCGCAGGCCGCGGCGTCGTTGTCCGCAGCGATCTCCGCCTGCGTGACCGCAAACCGCAGCGACTGCTTGAGCGTCGCCTCCAGCCGGTCGTGCAGCTGATTGATGCGCAGCTGGAGCCTCTCGTCTTCGTTGACCAGCGCCTCCCCGATCAGCACGCGGGTCATGCCCGGGTTCTTCTGCGCGAAACCGAGCATCACCGCGATCGTCGCCTCGACCTGTCGCAAGCCGCTACTCTCCTCGGCGGTAATCTTGTTGATCAGCCCGAACAGCGTCTGCTCGATGAACTCGATCAGCCCCTCGAACATCTGCGCCTTGCCGGTGAAGTGCCGGTAGAGCGCAGCCTCCGAAACATCGAGCTTCTTCGCCAGCGCAGCGGTGGTGATCTTCTCCCCCGCCGGCTCCTCGAGCATCTGTGCCAGGGTCTGCAGGATCTGCAGCTTGCGCTCCCCGGTCTTCGCTGTCATCGGCGGCCGGCCTCGTTCAGTTGGAGGGGCTCTTAAGCTGTCCCAGCATCCGCGGCAAGCCAAGCAGGCCGGGCACAGTGACATCCACGTATCCCGGCGCCTTCGCCGCCTTCGTGACCCACACCGTCTTCATGCCCAGCTTCTTCGCGGTTTTCAGATTTTCCAGCGAGTCCTCCACCATGATACAGCGTTGGGGCCGCAGCCGGTTTTCCCTGAAGAGCCTGACGAAGCCCTGACTGTCCGGTTTCGGCCGGTAGCCGGTGCGCTCGATGGTGAAGACGTCGTCGAAGAGGTCGGCGATTTTCAGCGCGTCGAGCACCGCTTCCGAATAATGCACCGGAGAGTTTGAAAACACCAGCTTGCGGCCAGGCAGCCTGCGCAGCGTCGCGCGCAACTGCGGTTCGCGTATCACCATGCGCGCGAGATCCGGAAACTGATGCGTCTGCCACAGAAAATGCCGCGGATCGGCGTGGTGATGGCGCATCAGCCCGAGCAGTGTCGCGCCGTAGCGCTTCCAGTAGCGGCGCCGTAGCTCGGCGGCCTGAGCCTCGTCGAGCCCGAGATGCGCCTGGAGGTATGCGGTCATCGAGCGGTTGAGGTGCGGGAAAATGTGCGGCCGGGCATTATGCAGCGTGTTGTCGAGATCGAACACCCAAGTCAGGGACCAAGCCATTTCCTGTCGCGATTCAAGTCGCCGCGTGATCTAGCGCCGCCGGATCAGCGTGCCGACGCCCTCGTTGGTGAGAATCTCGAGCAACACCGCATGCTCGACCCGCCCGTCGATGATGTGACAGGCGTTGACGCCGTTCCTCACCGCGTCGAGGGCGGAACCGATCTTGGGGAGCATGCCCCCCGAGATCGTGCCGTCGGCGAAAAGCTCGTCGATCTTGCGCGCGGAAAGCCCGGTGAGGAGATTTCCGTTCTTGTCGAGCACGCCCGGGGTGTTGGTGAGCACGACCAGTTTCTCCGCGCCCAGGATCTCCGCCACCTTGCCCGCGACGAGGTCCGCGTTGATGTTGTACGATTCCCCGTGTTTGCCGACCCCGACCGGGGCAATCACCGGAATGAAGTTCGCCCGGTGCAGCACGTTGACGATCTCCGGGTCGACGCTTTCCACTTCGCCCACCTGGCCGATGTCCACCAGCTCGTCCGAACCGCTTTCATCGCGCACCCTGAGCTTGCGCGCACGGATGAGACCGCCGTCCTTGCCGGTGAGCCCCACCGCGCGCCCGCCGTGCTGGTTGATAAGGGTCACGATCTCCTTGTTCACCTGCCCGCCCAGCACCATTTCCACCACGTCCATGGTCTCGGCATCGGTGACGCGCATGCCCTGCACGAACTCCCCCTTCTTGCCGAAGCGCCTGAGCAGCTCGTCGATCTGCGGCCCGCCGCCGTGCACGATGACGGGGTTCATGCCGACGAGCTTCAACAGCACCACGTCGCGCGCGAAGCCGTGCTTGAGCCGCTCGTCGGTCATGGCGTTGCCGCCGTACTTGATGACGATGGTCTTGCCGTGGAAGCGCTGGATGTAAGGCAGCGCCTCGCCCAGGATCTTGGCCTTCGCTGCGGCCGTGGTGGCGGTGAGGGACATGAGCAGCGCTTGTTATTCGCAGGCGAGCTATTGTACACGAGCGCAAAGAAGGCGGCAGGCCGTACGACCTGCCGCCTCTTCGTGCCTGCTCGCGCGGGACGGACGGCGAAAGCGGCGGGCTTCGTCCGTTCCGATCCGCGCAGTCAAAACGGCAGCCGGCGCTGCCGTTTTGACCGTTACTGGATCGCGATGCGCTTCGCCTGCGTTGCCGCCTTCTTCGGCAGCGTCAGCTCGAGCACGCCGTCGACGTACTTCGCCTGCGCAGCCGCCTCGTCCACCGGCTGGCCGAGGCTGAAGGCACGATATACCTTGCCGTAGTAACGCTCGGTGCGCAAGACGCGCTCGCCGTCCTTCGCGTCCTTCTCGTGCTTCACCTCGGCGCTGATCGACACCTCATTCTCGTCGATGGCGACATCGATGTCCTCTTTCTTCACTCCAGGAATCTCGGCGCGCACGACATACGCATTCTCCGTTTCGCTGACGTCCACGCGGAAGTGACCGACGCCCGCGGACGGAGTCTCGAAGCTGATCGGCCGCACGAAAAACCCACGGAACAGTTCGTCAAATGCGTCTTCCAGTGGACTAAAACGAGTGATGTTTGCCATGGTTGCTCTCCTTTCAATCCGGACTGGCGAATTCCGCCATTGCCTTGAAAATGGGTGCCGACCCTCGGATTTCAAGGGCAGGAACGCGTATCCGGCGCGCGTGCGATGCACCGCTGCGGGCACCGGGCGATGCCTGCGCCGTGGACGTGCTCGTTCGATCCACGCGGCAAACGCCACCTGCGCGCGCAACCACGCGTGCCGCAAGGAGAATTTCGAGGGTGCCGCCGTTCGTCCCCGGCCACCGCCGACCCGCGGTGCGGCGGGTAGTGGGTCAGTTTGGCCGCAGCGACCTGTGCGGCGGCGCGCGTCGCGGGTAAGCCGTCAAGCGAAGTCTTGTGTTGACGAGCGCGGACGGCTTGGGCACCCGCAGCGTGCCGTTTGCCGCACCGGAAGCAAATCCAAACTGACCCACTACCGTGCGGCGGCACCCCTTGCCAGCCCCGAACGGATAGTCTAAATTCCTGATTTTCCTGGCCAACTTTGAGACGACAACGACTGTGGCCACCCCGCAGGCTCCCGCGAGCGCAACCGGCGTTCCCAGCGATGCCGAAATCGAGGGCTTTCGTGCCTACCTGTTGCGCTACGCGCTGCTGCAGCTGCGCGACCTGGACATCGCCGAGGACGCGGTTCAGGAAACCCTGCTCGCTGCACTGCAGGGCCGCTCGCAGTTCGCCCGCAAGTCCTCGACCAAGACCTGGCTCACCGGCATCCTCAAGCACAAGATCATCGACCACCTGCGTCGGCGGGCGCGCGAGCAGCCACTTCCGGGCGCGGGGGACGATGCGCCGGAAGCCGAAGCAATCGACGCGATGTTTCTCGAAGACGGCCACTGGCGCTCGTTCCCCGCGAACTGGGGCGACCCCGCGAGATCGTTCGAAGACCGGAGATTCTGGGAGGTGTTCGAGCTGTGCGCGAGCATGATGTCGGCGAACGTCGCGCGGGTGTTCGTCATGCGCGAGGTGATGGAACTTTCGACCGAAGAGATCTGTAAGGAGATGAACATCACGCCGACCAACTGTTGGGTGATGCTCCACCGCGCACGCATGAGACTGCGCGAGTGCCTCGAAGTCAAATGGTTCGCGAAAGAACGCTAGTGGTCAGTTGCAAGCAAGTGAGCGAACTTCTGTCGCAGGCCCGGGAACGCCGCCTGACGCTCGCCGAAAGAGTCACCCTGCGCATCCACCTCGTGCTGTGCGAGGGGTGCCGCAACTTCCGCGTCCAGCTCGGCGTGCTGCACGAGGCGGTGCGCCGCTTCGTCGACCGGGGACGCGGCGTCGATTAGCCGCCGGCACCCTCGCCTGGAAGCGGATCCGCGAACTCTGGCAGTGCCGCCGTCCCCGCACGCGGCCCTGTCGCTTGCGGGGGAGCGCCGCCTCCGTCAATGACCGTGGTCCGCGGCACTGCGCACCTCGGCTTGGATTTTCACGGTGCTTCGCGCGCCGTCGGCGCTACGTATGGTAAGCGTGAGCGGCACGCGCTCGCCCGGCTTGAGCGCTCTGTTGACGTCGAGGAGCATCACGTGTTGCCCGCCGGGCGCGAGCTTCACCACCCGTCGCGCCGGCAAGTCGATGTTCTTCATCGCGCGCATTGTTTCAGCTCCGCTTGCTTGGCGCAAGGACGCTTTTCGCTATAATTCGTTTTTTTTCGTCCGTACGGCCATGCGACTCGCTTCCTGCCTGCTGTTCCTGCTGTTTCCCGCTTCGCTCTTCGCCCAGCAGTCGACGCCCGGGGTCCCCGCCGCGCCGCCGATCGCGGCGAAAGCGTATCTGCTGCTCGACTTCCACAGCCGGCAGACACTGGTCGCATACAACCCGCACGAGCGCGTGGAGCCCGCGTCGCTCACCAAGCTGATGACCGCGTACCTCACCTTCGCCGCGCTCCGGCAGAAGCTGATCCAGCGCGAGCAGCGCGTTGTGGTGTCGGAGCGCGCATGGCGCGCCGAGGGCTCACGCACGTTCATCGAGCCCCGCAAGCCGGTGACGGTGGACGAGCTGATGCGCGGCGTGATCGTGCAATCGGGCAACGATGCATCGATCGCGCTTGCCGAGGCGGTCGCCGGCAGCGAGGAAGTGTTCGCGCAGATGATGAACCGCGAGGCACAGCGCCTCGGCATGAAAAACACGCACTTCGTCAATTCCACCGGCCTGCCCCACCCGCAGCACTACTCGTCGGCTTACGATCTCGCGCTGCTCGCCAGCGCGCTTATCCACGACTTTCCGGAATACTATCCGCTCTACGCGGAGAAGGAATTCCGCTACAACAACATCTCGCAGTCGAACCGCAACCGCCTGCTGTGGACCGATCCTGCGGTGGATGGAATGAAGACCGGCTATACCGAGCACTCCGGCTACAGCCTGATCAGTTCGGCGAAGCGGGGGCCGCGCAGGCTGATCTCGGTGGTGCTGGGCGCCGCCTCGGAGTCGGTGCGTGCCGGCGAAAGCCAGAAGCTGCTCAATTACGGTTTTCAGTTCTACGACAGCGTGCGGCTCTACGAGAAGAACCAGCCGGTCGTGACGCTCCAGGTGTGGAAAGGCAGCGGCAACAACGTGAAAGCCGGCTTCCTGCACGACCTTTACCTTGCCCTGCCGAGGGGCTACGCGGAGCGCCTGAAG
>JACQGO010000108.1 GCA_016199485.1 Betaproteobacteria bacterium | reverse complement strand
GGGCAGGGCGGCGGAACTGATCCGCTCGTTCGTTGCGACGCACGCGATCAGGACGCTCAACGTCGCGGGGCCGCGCGCGAGCAAGCAGCCGCGGATCCATGCCTACGCGTTCCGCGTAATCAGCCGGCTCCTGAAATCCGCCGGTACCGGCACGGGCCGAGGGCGGCCGCGGACTTCTTCGCGCGGGTCATCCGCGAGCGCCTGCACCGGCGCGCGACCGTCCCCGCTCCGCGCTCGGCGGTGAGCCTTTCGCTGTCCGGTTTTGACGCGTCTTGTGAGATCGTTTTAATATCCGGGGAGATGCGGCTCGCGCACTTTCTGATCGTCGTGCTCGGATGGCTCGCTCCGGTCGCGGGTTGGAGCCAGAGCCCGGGGTCGCGGCTGCCCGAACCGGTCGCCCGGGCGCTCGCGCAGGCGGGCATCCCGGAATCGGGCATCGGCCTCTACGTCCACGAAATCGGCGCGGACCGCCCACTCGTCGCGTTGGGCGCAGAGCGCGCGTTCAATCCCGCCTCCACGATCAAGCTCGTCACGACCTATGCCGCGCTCGATGCGCTCGGGCCGGCGTTCGTGTGGAATACCGAGGTCTACGCCGCGGGGCCGCTCGAGCAGGGCGTGCTGCAGGGCGACCTCATCCTCAAAGGCTACGGCGACCCCAAGCTCACGCTCGAGAACTTCTGGCTCCTGCTGCGCAACGTGCGAGCCCGCGGCGTGCGCGAGATCCGCGGCGATCTGATGCTCGACCGCAGCTATTTCGCGCGCGAGGAAAACGATCCCGGCAGGTTCGACGACCAGCCGAACCGCCCCTACAACACCGGCCCTGATGCGCTGCTCGTCAATTTCAAGGCGGTGCGGCTGCAATTTGTCCCGGAGATCGAGACCAGATCGGTGAAGATCCTCGCCGAGCCGGCGCTGCCGCAGCTGCAGATCGTCAACAACCTCGCGCTCAACGGGGGAGCATGCGGCGACTGGGTCAGCAGGCTGGGAACCGAGGTTCGGGCGACGGGAAACAGCATGCAGCTCGCCTTCAACGGCGCGTTTGCCGCAAGCTGCGGCGAGAAGATCCGGCACATGAGCGTGTTCTCGCACCCGCAGTACGTCTACGGCCTGTTCAACGAGTTGTGGCGCGAGCTGGGCGGCACGCTCGCCGGCGGCGTGCGCGAGGGCGAAGTGCCGCCGTCAGCGCGCCTGATGCTCGCGACCCCGTCCGAGACGCTCGCCGAGATCGTGCGCGACATCAACAAGTTCAGCAACAACGTGATGGCGCGGCAGCTCTTCCTCACGCTCGGCGCTGCCGCGTTCGGCGCGCCGGCGACGACCGAGAAGGCGGCACGCGCGGTGCGACAGTGGCTCGCCGCGAAGGGACTTTCGTTCCCCGAGCTGGTGCTCGAAAACGGCTCGGGGCTCTCGCGCGTCGAGCGCATCAGCGCGAAAAGCCTGGGACAGCTCCTGCTCCACGCGTTCCGCAGCCCCGTGATGCCGGAATTGATCGCCTCGCTGCCGCTCGTCGCCGTGGACGGCACGATGAGAAAGCGCCTCCGCGACGCCGGGGTCGCGGGCCAGGCGCACATCAAGACCGGGTCGCTCGCCAACGTGCGCGCGATCGCGGGCTACGTCCTCGACCGCGAGGGGCGACGCGTGGTGATCGTCTTCCTCGTCAACCACACGCGGGCGGCAGTCGCGCAGCCGGTATTCGACGCGCTGCTCAAGTGGGCCTATTCGCGCGCCGCTGGCGACTCCGGCGCTGTGCCGCGTAAGGCATTGAAAAAATGAATATTCATTTACTGCGCGCGCAGCGCGACCTGAAGCTTGCAAATCGTGAAAAAAGTCACATAATAACCATGTCGGCCGTGTGCGTTTTACTTAGGCAGGGAGTAAGTAATGCGCGGCGTAGCGGTGTTGACTGGAGTCGTGACGCTGATTTCCGTGTCGGCGGCGCCCGTGCTGTTCGCTGAAGAAAACCAGGGCGCTTCCGCCACTCCCGCGGTCATCTCACCCGATTCCGGTGCGACTTCAGGTGCCGATCGTCTCACGACCGGCCTCGAGCTGATCGGCAGCTATCTCGGCGCAAAGCTGGTGCCCGAATCTGCCGCCGTCAAGTGGCAGGATTTCGCGAAACCGTACAGCAACGTGGGCAACAGGCCGGCAGTCTTTTCCCCCGCGATACGCCCGGCAAGAGCAGGCAATCCTTCAGGTGCGTCGCTTTCGGCGTTTGCGAAGCTCGGCGGCGTGAGAGCGCAAAACCAGCCCGCCGGTGCGCTTCCTGGTCCGGGGGACACGCGCGACTCCCTTCTCGAATCGAGGCGCGATCCGAACCGTAGCCAGGGCGTGATCTCAGTCGGGGTGGAAGTCAGGTTCTAGCCGTGATCGGTCATGCCGCGGCGCGGCTCGCCAAGTACAAGGTGCCGCAGCGGGTGTTTCCGATCGACGTCTTCCCCGCGACACCCGGCGCGAACGCGACCAGGATCCAGCGGCACAAGCTGCGCGAACTCGCGGAAAGGCTGATGATACGTGATAGGGAAGCAAGATAAGTCGCGCGATGACGCTCGACAAAATACTGGTTACCGGAGCGAGCGGCTGCCTGGGCTATCCGCTGGCCAATCAGCTCGCCCGGGAGGGGCGTAGCGTCGTCGGCGTGGATATCGTGCCGGCGCGAGGCCCCGTCAGTTTTCACAGCGTGTCGGGCGATGTCTGCGACCCGCACCTGATCTACGGGTTGTTCCATGCCTACCGCTTCGACGCCGTGGTCCATTGCGGCGGAATCTCGGGCCAGATGGTGGCGCCCGGCGAGCCGTACCGGAACTGCCAGGTGAACGTTTTCGGAACGGTGCACTTGCTCGAGGCGGCGCGCCGGCATGAAATCGCCCACTTCGTCTACTGTTCTTCACAGGCGGCATACGGCGATGCGCCGGTCCAGCCGCTACTGGAAAACACGCCGTTCCAGCCCACGACCGTATACGGCGCGACCAAGGCGGCGTGCGATCTGCTTGCGCGCGGTTACCGCGTTCAACACGGGCTGAATACCACGGCGCTGCGAATCGGGCGTGTTTATGGGCCCGGCCGGCGCACGGGCTCGCTGATATTCTCGATGCTCGATGCCGCAGTATCCAAGCGTCCGCTGTGCCTGCCCGCAAGCGGCGGCCGTCGCCTACAGTACGTCTATGACGCCGATATCGTATCCGCGCTGTATCTCGCTCTGAACGCGGGAAAGCTGCCGAATCCGGCCTACAACGTTTCCGGCCCCGGCAGTCATTCGGACGAGGAAATCGCCGCGCTGATACGCTCGCTCGCGCCTGAAGCCGACATAACGTTCGAGCATTCGAATGCGAAAGGCGAAACCGCTGTCGGCGCGCCGCTGGATTACTCCGCTGCGCAAAGAGATTTCGGCTACGAGCCCAGGTACGATCTGGCGCGGGGAATTGCCGCCTACCTGGAGTGGTTGCGCAACAAATAGCATCTCGAGGGAGAAAGCCATGACTACCAGACTGAGAATCGCGTGCGCCCTGGCGTTGACGGCATTCGCCGTCCCAGCAGCCGCGCAGTCCCCGCAGAACTATCCCGCCAAGCCGGTACGGCTCGTGGTGCCGTTTCCCCCCGGCGGCGGTGCTGATAACCTCGCCCGCATGCTCGTGGACAAATTCACCCAGCGGCTCGGCCAGCAAGTCATCATCGACAACCGGGGCGGCGCCAACGGCAACATCGGCATGGGAATAGTCGCCAAGGCCCCGGCAGATGGCTACACCCTGGTGATCACGTCGGTCGGCACCTGGGCCGTCAACCCCAGCCTCTATAAGCTGCCGTTCGATGCCATCAAGGATTTCGCGCCGATCATCCAAATCTCGAGTTCGCCCGGCGTGCTGGTGGTGCACCCGTCTTTGCCGGTGAAGAACGTGAAAGAGCTGGTTGCGCTGGCCAAGGCGCAACCCGGCAAGCTCGACTACGGCTCGGCCGGCATTGGCGGCTTTGGCCACATCTCGGCCGCGGTGTTCACCCTGATGACCGGTACCCGAATGGTGCATATCCCGTACAAGGGCGCCGGGCCGGCGCTAATGGATCTACTCGCGGGCCAGATCCAGGTGCTGTTCAACGACGCGACCGCTACCATGCCGCACATCAAGTCCGGCAGGATGCGCGCGCTTGCGGTGACCAGCATCAAGCGCATGCAGGCGCTGTCCGAGCTGCCTACCATCGACGAGGCGGGGGTCAAAGGCTACGACAACTCGGCGTGGATGGCGATCGCGGCGCCCGCGGGCACGCCGAGGGAGATCATCACCCGGCTCAACAGCGATCTCTCCGCGATCCTGAGGCTGCCGGAAATTCAGGAGAAAAGTGTTGCGTTGGGGGCTGTAATCATCGGCGGCACGCCCGAGCAGCTTGCGGATTTCGTGAAGTCGGAGATCGCGAAATTCGCGCGCGTAGTGAGAGACGCGAAGATTACGGCGGAGTGATCGGCGAACAACCGGCGGCTCACGCGCGGCGGGTTGTCATAGCGAGGGCACTCGCGCAGGACCGCAAGTCCGACCTCGTTACCGGAGACAAGGAATTCAAACAGGTTGAGGGGGAGGTCGGCGTCCGCCGGCTTTGAATGTTTTGCAGGTGTAGGAGCCGCCACTCAAACTGACAGCTGCTGCAAGTTCAGGTCGCGATTCGTGCCGGTGTAATAGTTCGGAGTTGACCTGAGACATTGTCCGGACAAGTCAGCTCTAAAACGTCTATGAAGGGCTGGATGCGGCCGATAGGAGTAAGTTTACCTGACCAAGAGATCGGTCCAGAATATGCTAGACGGATGGCGTTTGGCCTGTCCCGGGGGCTGAAGGTCTCCAAAGGTAGCCTCCGGCACACATTCGTTGCGGCGGGCTAACCCGCATGTTTCACGAGTAGTGGGGTTGGGTGGTCTTTTGGGACGATGACGCTTCGTTTAGCGTTGGGACATGCTTAACGCGGCAAGTACGGATGCGCCGACCCACTTCATGAAATATTCAGGCTAGCGTGCCGCGCGGGTCATAAACCCAGGTCTTTCCACAGCGCATCGACGCGGCGCTTCACCTCCTCGCTCATTGCGATTGGACGCCCCCAGTTGCGCGCCGTTTCCGCCGGCCACTTGCTGGTCGCGTCGATACCCATCTTCGAGCCGAGACCCGCCACGGGGCTCGCGAAGTCGAGGTAATCGATCGGGGTGTTCTCCACGACGAGCGCATCGCGCGCGGGATCGACGCGCGTCGTGAGCGCCCAGATCACTTCCTTCCAGTCGCGGATGTTGACGTCCTCATCGGTGACGATGATGAACTTGGTGTACATGAACTGCCGCAGGAAAGACCAGATGCCGAACATCACGCGCTTGGCGTGCCCGGGATACTGCTTCTTCATGCTCACCACCGAGAGCCGGTACGAGCAGCCTTCGGGCGGGAGATAGAAGTCGACGATCTCCGGGAATTGTTTCACGAGCAGCGGCACGAACACCTCGTTCAGCGCGACGCCCAGCACCGCCGGCTCGTCGGGCGGCTTCCCGGTGTAGGTCGAGTGGTAAATCGGATCACGACGAGTCGTGATCCGATTAACCGTAAAAACCGGGAACCGTTCTTGTTCATTGTAGTAACCGGTGTGATCGCCGAACGGGCCTTCGAGCGCGGTCTCGCCCGGCTGGATGAAACCTTCGAGCACGATCTCCGCCGCCGCCGGCACCGTGAGATCGTGGGTGAGACACTTCACGATCCCGGTGCGCGCGCCGCGGAGCAGGCCCGCGAACTGGTACTCGGAGAGCGCATCGGGCACCGGCGTCACCGCGCCCAGGATCGTCGCGGGGTCGGCGCCGAGCGCCACCGCCAGCGGAAACGGTGTGCGCGGATACGCGAGGCAGTGATCGCGGTAATCGAGCGCGCCGCCGCGCGCGGAAAGCCAGCGCACGATGGTCTTGTTGCGCGCGATCACCTGCTGGCGGTAAATGCCGAGGTTCTGCCGCGTCTTATTCGGCCCGCGCGTCACCGTCAACCCCCAGGTGATGAGCGGCGCCGCGTCCTCCGGCCAGCAGGTCTGGATCGGAAACCGTGCGAGATCGACCTCCGCACCCTCCCACACGATCTCCTGGCAGGCAGCGCTGCGCACGAGCTTCGGCTCCATGTGCAGCACCTGCCGCAGCAGCGGCAGTTTCTCCCACGCGTCGCGCCAGCCTTTCGGCGGTTCGGGCTCCTTGAGCGCGGCAAGCAGCCTGCCCACTTCGCGCAGCGCTTCGGCGGACTCTTCGCCCATGCCGAGAGCGACGCGTTTCACGGTGCCGAACAGGTTGCCCAGCACCGGGATCGCGTGGCCCTTCGGTTTCTCGAACAGCAGCGCCGGTCCGCCTCTCTTCAGCACGCGGTCGCAGATCTCGGTCATCTCGAGCCGCGGATCGACCTCAACCACGATGCGCTTCAGCTCGCTCCGCGCTTCGAGCTGCGCGATGAAATCCCGCAGGTCGCTGTACTTCATGGCCTCCCACCCGCGCTGCGGTTCGATTCGCCCGTGCCCATCAGAAGATCGCGCGTGCGCGCGAGTGCAGGTCGAGCGCAAGCCCGGCAAAGATCACCGCGCCCACCCAGTTGTTGTTGAGAAACGCCTGGAAGCACTTCTCGCGCTCGCGGCCGCGGATCAGCTCGTGCTGGTAGGCGACCAGGCCCGCGGCGAGCACGATGCCGCCGAAGTAGAACGCGCCCAGGCGCTGCCAGACGCCGATGCCGGCCATCGTGGCGAGGAACGCCGCGTGGCACGCGATCACGGCAACGACGTCGTAGCGCCCGAGCAGGATGGCCGAGGACCTGATGCCTATCCTCGCGTCGTCGTCGCGGTCCACCATCGCATACTCGGTGTCATACGCGATCGCCCAGAACACATTCGCGGCGAGCATCACCCACGCGGCATGCGGCACGGCTCCGAGCTGGGCCGCGTACGCCATCGGGATCGCGAACCCGAACGCGACGCCGAGGTAAGCCTGCGGCAGCCAGAAGAAGCGCTTGGTGAACGGGTAGGTGACCGCGAAGAACAGCGCAACAAAGGAGAGCATCACGGTGAGGCGGTTTAGCTGCAGCACCAGGATGAACGCGAACGCGAACAGCACCGCGGCGAGCGCAAGCGCCTCGGCCGGGCCGATCAAGCCCGCGGCGAGCGGCCGGGCCCTGGTGCGCTCGACATGCGGATCGAAGTCGCGGTCGGCGAAGTCGTTGACGACGCACCCCGCGGAGCGCATCAGTATCGTGCCGGTCACAAAAACGAGCAGCACATCGAGCTGCGGAAAGCCGCGCGCGGCGAGCCACAGCGCCCACAGCGCGGGCCACAGCAGGAGCAGAATGCCGATCGGCCTGTCGAGCCGCATCAGCCGCTCGTAGATGTCGAGACGCTGTTTGAGCGCAGCCAACATGAGCTAACGGGCCCGCGCCGCGATCACGCGAGCTTCAGTATTCCCGGCAGAAACACCTCGGTCACGAGCAGCGGCGCGCCCCGCAACACGAAAAGCGAGCGCCGCGCCCACAGGCACGCCGGCAGTTTGCGCAGCGGCCGGCACGCGCGGGCGTAGAGCTCGTGGCGCCGGTTGAGCCTGGCGAAGCGCAGCGGGTAGCGCTTCACGCGCGGATCGGCGAACAGCGCTTCGCCGAGCGGCTGCGCGCCGAGGCTCCCCAATCGCCGCCATGCGCCGCGCAGGCTGCTCCGCCCGGCGATGCTGTGCGCAAAAACGACAGGCGTTCTGCCACAGTAGAGAAACACTTCGCGCACCAGCGCGAGGCCGCGCCGCGCGGTCACGACCCGCTGCTCGTCGCGGTTGGCGCGCTCCAGCCCCTGTCTCACCACCTTCACGCGGAATGCCTTGCAGCGCGACTGGATGCGGCACGTGAGCGAGCCGCGGTCGGTGAGCCACTGCCGGCAGTCGCCGGCGGGCGGCGGAGGCGCTCGGTGCCAGCGGGTGTCGCGGTACGCACGCTTCACGGCTCGGGTCGGGCAAATACGAGCATTATCGCAGATTGACCGCCGCCGCACCTATCCGTCGCCGGCATGCGCGGCGGGCGCGGTTTGCGTGTCGGTGCTACACCCGCAGGTAGTCGTGCTTGTATCCCATCCAGCGTGCGACGTGCCCGCGCGCGGTTTCGGGATGGCGGGCAAGCAGTTCCTGCGCCGCGCCGCGCGCAGCCTCCAGCAGGTCGAAGTCGCTGTTCAGGTCCGCGAAACGCAGCATCGGCACGCCGCTCTGCCGCGCGCCGAGAAGCTCGCCCGGGCCGCGCAGCCTGAGATCGTGACGCGCGATTTCGAATCCGTCGTCGTTCTCGTAGATGATCTTCAGGCGCCCCCGCGCGGTCTCGGTGAGCGGATTCTCATAGAGCAACAGGCACGTGCTGCGGGCGGGGCCGCGCCCGACGCGGCCGCGCAACTGGTGAAGCTGCGCGAGCCCGAGCCGTTCCGCGTTCTCGATCACCATCAGCGTTGCGTTCGGCACGTCGACTCCGACCTCGATCACCGTGGTGGCGACGAGAAGCTGGATCTCGCCGCGTTGGAATGCCGCCATCACCTGCGCCTTTTCCTGGCTCTTCAGGCGCCCGTGCACGAGCCCCACCTTGAGCTCGGGAAAGGTCGCGCTGAGCGCGGCGTGCGTCTCGAGCGCGGTCTTCAACTGCAGCGCCTCGGACTCCTCGATCAGCGGGCACACCCAGTAGGCCTGGCTGCCGGCGATGCAGGCGTCGCGCACGCGCTGGATCACTTCCGCGCGCCGCGCCGCGGAGACGAGCCTGGTCGCGACCGGCGTGCGTCCAGGCGGCAGCTCGTCGATCAGCGAGACATCGAGGTCGGCGTAGTAGGTCATCGCCAGCGTGCGCGGGATGGGCGTCGCGCTCATCATGAGCTGGTGAGGCTGCGCGCCCCGGTTGGGACGCGCGCCCTTCATGCGCAGCGCGAGCCGCTGGTGCACGCCGAAACGGTGCTGCTCGTCGATGATCGCGAGACCGAGGTTCGCGAACTCCACTTCCTCCTGGAACAGCGCGTGCGTGCCGATCGCGATCATCGCCTCGCCCGCGGCGACGGCCTTGAGCGCCGCTCGTTTGTCCTTCTTCGCGAGGCTCCCGGAGAGCCAGGCGACCGCGACATCGAGTCCCGCGAGCCACGCCGAGAACTTGTGGTAATGCTGCTCGGCGAGGATCTCGGTCGGCGCCATCACCGCCACCTGGTGGCCGTTCTCCACGCACTGCAGCGCGGCGAGCGCCGCGACCACGGTCTTGCCGCTGCCGACATCGCCCTGCAGCAGCCGCTGCATCGGATAGGGGCGGGCGAGGTCGCCCTCGATCTCCGAAAAGGCGCGCCGCTGCGCGCGCGTCAACGCGAACGGAAGCCTCGCGAGCAACGCGCGGTTGAGCCGTCCCCGGGGCCTGAGCACCGGGGCGCCGGCGGCTCGCCGCCGCTGATAATGCATGCGCATCGAAAGCTGCTGCGCGAGCAGCTCGTCGAACTTGATGCGGCGCCACGCGGGATGGGTGCGGCTCTGCAGCGCGTCCCGGCGCGCATCGGGCGGGGGATTGTGCAGAAACTGCACCGCCGCGCGAAACGGCGGCAGCCTGAGCGAAGCGAGCAGATCATCGGGCAGCGTGTCGGCGAGATCGCAGTCTGCGAGCGCGTGCCCGATCAGGCGCCGCAGCACGTCCTGCGCGAGTCCGGCGGTCGTCGGATACACCGGCGTGAGCGAGGTCGCAAGCGGCGTGTTGGCGCGCACCACGCGGTAGCGCGGATGCACCATCTCCGCGCCAAAGAAGCCCTGGCGCACGTCGCCGTAGGCGCGCACCAGCGCCCCCGGCGCGAGCTGCTTCAACTGGCTCATGTAGAAGTTGAAGAAGCGCATGGTGAGCGTGCCGCCCGCGTCCTCGATCGTCACCACGAGCTGCCGGCGCGGCCGGTACTTGATGTCGGCCTCGACCACGGTTCCCTGCACCAGCGCCGTCTCGCCGTGCGGCGCGTCCTTGATCGGGTATAGGTGCGTCTCGTCGTCGTACCTGAGCGGCAGGTGCAGGACGAGGTCGAACTTGGCTGCGACGCCGAGCTTCGCCAGCTTCGCGAGCGTGGATTTGCTCAGGCCGCTCAGTGAAGGGTGAAGCGTGAAGGGTGAAGGGTCGGATCGCGCCCGCACCATGATTTTCGCCCTTCACCCTTCACCCTTCACGCTTCACCCTTCACTCCAGATACATGATCGCATCCATCTCCACCAGCGCGCCGCGCGGCAGGCTCGCCACCCCCAGCGCCGCGCGCGCCGGGTAGGGCCTGTTGAAATAGCCCGCCATGATCTCGTTGACGCGTGCAAAATGCGCGAGGTCGGTGAGGTAAACGGTGAGCCTCACCACGTGGTCGAGGCTGCCGCCGGCGGCGGCTGCTACCGCGGCGAGATTCTGAAACACGCGATGGACCTGCGCTTCCACGCCCTCGACAAGCTGCATGCTCGCGGGATCGAGGCCGATCTGGCCGGAAAGGTAGACCGTCGCTCCGCAACGGATCGCCTGTGAATAGGTGCCGATCGCCTGCGGCGCGGCTTCGGTGTGCACCGGTTGCTTTGGCATGAACGCTCCCCCGGGTTCTTGGCTGCCGATCACGAACTGCGCTATGATGAAGCGTTCCCCTCGAGTTTTCAATTCCCGCGGCTCGCGGTTCCATGTCTCCGTCCCGATGGCGAGCGCCCTTATCGACAATCTCCGCAAGATGCTCGCCGCCGGCCGCGACAGCGCGCTGCTGCGCTTCAGTCTGGGTGCCGAGCATCTCAAGATCAACGATGCGGCGGGTGCGGTCACGCACCTCCGCGAAGCAGTGCGGTTCGATCCGGATTACTCCGCGGCGTGGAAGCTTCTTGGCCGCGCGCTCACCGAGTGCGGCCGCATCGAGGAGGCGCGCGCGGCGTACCGCGACGGCATCGGTGTTGCCGAGCGCAAAGGCGACAAACAGGCGGCGAAAGAAATGGCCGTGTTTCTGCGCCGCCTGGAAAAACCACCCGCTCGGCAATGACAAGACAGCGCAGGAGCCACGTGTTGCACGGCGAGCATCGGAGCACGTATGCTAACGCGGACGTTGCCGCTGAAACCGGGGAGGAGACCAGACCGATGTTGAAGATTCACCGCCCGTACTGTTCGCTTGGTACCGCCGCGCTCGCCCTAGGCCTCGCTTGCGCGTTCGCGACGGCCGAGGCGGCGCAACCGTTCCCCTCGCGCCCGATCCGCTTCATCGTGGCGTTCCCGCCGGGCGGCGCGAACGACGTGATCGCCCGCACCCTTTCGGTGAAACTCACCGAAGATCTCGGACAGCAGCTCGTGGTGGATAACCGCGGCGGCGCCAACACGATCATCGGGACCGACCTCGCCGCCAAGGCGGCGCCCGACGGCCACACCATCCTCATCGTGCCGGGCAGCCATGCCATTAACCCGGGCCTCTACCCAAAGCTGCCGTACGACTCGCTCAAGGACTTCGCTTTCGTGACGCTGCTCGGCCCGGGCGCATACGTGCTGGTCGTCCACCCGGCGGTGCCTGCGAAAACCACGCGCGAGCTGATCGGGCTCGCCAAATCGCAGCCCGGCAAGATCCTGTTCGGCTCCTCCGGCGTGGGCAACGTCACGCATCTCGCAGGAGAGCTGTTCAGCGACACGGCGGGTGTTAAGTTCGTACACGTTCCGTACAAGGGCGGTGGTCCCGGGATGACGGATTTGATCGCGGGGCGGATCTCGCTTTATTTCGCGACCGTGGCGGTCAGCCGGCCCCACATTCAGGCCGGCAGGCTCCGCGCGATCGGAGTGACCACCGCCAAGCGCTCCGCCGCCATGCCCGAAGTCCCGACCATCGCCGAGAGCGGGCTCCCGGGCTACGAGGTGAGCGGCTGGTACGGCATTGTGGCGCCTGCGGGCACCCCGCGCCCGGTCGTCAACCGGCTGCATGCGGCGTTTGCGAAGGTACTCGCGCTCGAAGAAGTGAAGGATCGTCTGCTCGGCCTCGGTGTCGAGGCCGCCCCCAGGCCCGGCGAGGAGTTCCGCCGTTACGCGGAAGCGGAGATCGCCAAGTGGGGCAAGATCGTGCGGGCGCTGAATATCCGCGCCGAATAGCGCCGCGGCTCCTGCGGTGCGCCCCGCGGCTCAGGACGGGAGCTTCAACACATACTTGGCGAGAATGTTGCGCTGGATCTCGCTCGAGCCGCCGTAGATCGTCGCCGGGCGCGAGTAATAGAACGGGCCCAGCACGTCGACCGTGACGCCGCCGAAATCGATCTCGCCGGCGACGCAGCCGTATTCGTGCGCCGTCTCCACCAGCAGCTCGGCCAACCGCTGCCAGGTTTCCATCGCCCAGATCTTGAGCAGCGACACGTCCTGCCCGGGCGTCCCGCCGCGCTTTACGATCTCGACGTAGCGCGCGTAGATCGAGGCGAGGTCGGCCATGTCGAGCCGGAGTTGCGTTCGGCGCTGTGCGTCGGTCCCGTACTCGATCAGGATCGGTCCCACCTGCACGATACCGTGATCGGGCGCGCGCGCCACCCCCCAGCGCTCGATCTCCTCGATGAAAATCAGCATCTTCGCGGGGTCGAGTCCCATGCCGCCGTGTTCGCGCGGCCAGTTGGGCGCGATCCAGCCCTTGCGCGAGAGCGTGAGATACCAGTCCCTGATCTCGTGCCAGCGCAGCCGCCGCGGGGGAAAGCGCAGGTGCGCCGGATAATGGGTCTCGAAGAACTCGCGCACCATGGCGCGGAATTCTTCGTCGCCCATCCGGTTGTAGTCGGGCATCTCCATGGAACAGCCCTCACTCGGAATCGGTCGGCACGAGGCGCGCGTAGCGCCGACGGTGCGCCGCTCCGTTGCCGAGCCACGCGGCGAGCACCAGCGCGCGCTTGAGATAGAGCCCGACATCGTACTCATCGGTGAAGCCGATCGCGCCGTGCAACTGGATTGCTTCGCGCGTGATGCGCAGCGCGGCATCGCCGCAACGCAACTTCACGCGGCTCGCGATGGCGCCGCGCGCAATGTCCCCGGGATCGCCATCGAGCGTCGCGAGCGCCTCCTCGAGCACTGCGGAGGAGAGCTGCTGCTCGATGTAGAGGTCGACGGCCCGGTGCTGCAGCGCCTGGAAGCTTCCGATCGGCCTGCCGAACTGGACGCGGGTGCGCATGTAGTCGAGGCTCATCTCGAGCGCGCGGCTCATGACGCCGTAAAGCTCCGCTCCCGTCACGACGAGCGCCTCGTCGAGCGCGCGTTCGACGGTTCGCGCCCCGGCCGCCGCTGAGGCGAGCCTCTGTTCTTGCGCGATGACCGTGTCGGTGAGCGTGAGCGCGCCGAGCAATGCGGACTTGAGCCGCTCGTTGTCCGAAAACTGGATCGCGCGGCCCGCGAGCACCGCGGCCGCGTTTTCGGGAGGGGTCCGTCGAGCTGCCAAGGTGAGATGTGATCCAGGAAAGGGCGCTGCACCCGCAGGGTGGGGCGAACCGTCGGTGCCGTTTTCGTTTGTCATCGCAGCGATCGCGCCGCTCATCGCGTCAGCCGGCGCGATCTCCGCTTTCCGCGGCAGCGGTAAGCTATCACGGAAAAGCCGTGCGGGACATAAGATGCGTTTATGTGCGCATCAAGAAATGCCGGTGGGCGCCTTCGGCCCGCGACACCAAGTGGCGCGTTACAGAGAAACCTCCCGCAAGTTGCGGGCGGCCGGAGAATAGTTGGTGGAGACGATGGGAGTCGAACCCACGACCTCGGCATTGCGAACGCCGCGCTCTCCCAGCTGAGCTACGTCCCCGCGTTTCAAGGAAAGGCGCACATTTT
>JACQGO010000107.1 GCA_016199485.1 Betaproteobacteria bacterium | reverse complement strand
CCCGGATAGTTGAAGTAAAAAAGCCCGCCGATGAGCTCGCCGGCAGCATAGAGGCCGGGCAGCGGCGTGTCGCTGATGTCCAGCACGCGGGCCGTCGTGTCGATCTTGAGGCCGCCGAAGGTAAAAGTTATCCCGCAACAGACCCCGTAGGCCGTGAACGGGGGCTTCTCGATCGGATTCGCCCAATTGGACTTGTTGATGGCCAGCCCTTGCGTGCAGCGACCGTCCTTGATGTTCGGATCGAATGGCACTTCGCGCTTGATCGCGGCGTTGTACTCACGGACCGTCTCCAGGAATTGCGGGGGGTGAACGTCCTCCATGCGCGCAACGAGCCCTTCGAGCGTATCGGCCTGCACTTTCGTGGCGCCCCTCGACCGGTACTCTTCGTGCAGCAGGTGCTCGACCTGCGAGTCGAACACATGCCAGGCATAGCTGCCCGGCTGCTGCAACACGACCCGGCCGTACTTGGCATACGTATAGTTGCGGAAATCCGCGCCTTCGTCGACGAAGCGTCTGCCGTCCGCGTTGACCATGACGCCGAACGGATAGCCGTTACGACTTAACGCCGTGCGCATGTCGAGATCTCCGAAGTCCGGGGCATGGCGTTCCCAGGAGACCGAGTGGCAACCGGACCACTGGCCGTGGGATTGAGCGCCGATGTCGAGCGCCATGCGAATGCCGTCGCCGGTGTTGTAACGGGTACCGCGCACCTTGGCCATGTCCCATCCCGGACCGAGATAGCGCGTGCGCCATTCGCGGTTGGCTTCAAAACCCCCGCAGGCAAGAACCACCGCCAGCGCGCGGATTTTCTCGTCGACCCCGTCCACGACTATACGCACGCCCTCTACACCGCGCCGGCCGCGCAGCAGGGCCGTCGCCTGGGCGTTGTAGCGAATTTCCACGCCGTGCCTGTCCGCAGCCTTGTATTCCGCCTCGACCAGTCCCCGCCCGCCGCCCACGGCCTCGACGACCGTGCCGCCGAAAAACTTGAATCGGCCTTCGTGCTTGAACGCGTAGCGGCCGAACCGCGGCACGAAATGCACGCCCCTCCCGTGCAGCCACTGCACGGTTTCAGTACTCTGGCGCACGACCGTCTCAGCGAGGTCAGGATCGCAGTAGTACTGGGTCACGCGGCCGAGATCGTCGAGATACTGCTCTACCGTATATTCGCCGAAGTCGGTGTTGGCGATTTCTCCCTCGGAGAGATCGGGCACGACTTTCCTGACGTCCTCGAGCCCATGGTGAACCATGCGGAACCCGCCGCCGGTGAAGGCGGTGTTGCCTCCACGCTTGTGCTCCGGTGCCCGCTCGAGGAGCAGGACTTCTGCGCCACGCTCACGGGCCGACAATGCAGCACAGAGAGCGGCGTTACCGCCGCCAATGACGATTACATCATAGGTTTTTTCAGCCACCGTGCTATTTCCTCCAGGGTTTCGGCACGCAAACGCGCCTGTGGTTCGGCGGCAACCAGGGCAGCCGGATATCTGCGACTAATCAGCGCGGATGCTGGCATCCTTGATCACCTTGCTCCACCGGGGTATTTCAGATTTCAATTTTGCCCCAAGCTCTTCCGGCGAACTGCCGACGACTTCCACACCGACGCTGATAAATCTCTCTTTCACATCTGCCTGGTGAATTGCCCGAACAATTTCCTCGTTCAGTCGCTTGATGAGCGTCGCGGGAGTTTTGGCTGGCGCAAGGACGCCATAGATTCCTGCCGATTCATACCCGGGTACGCCCGCTGCCGCCACCGGAGGCAAATCGGGAAACAGCGCCGTCGGCTGAAGGGTCGTCACGGCCAACGCTCTCAACTTGCCCGATTTGATATGCGGAACCAGTTGAGAGCCGTCAATCGTCATCTGGACTTGGCCGCTGAGCAGGTCGATGAGGGCAGGTCCGCCGCCTTTATAGGGAACATGCACGATCTTGATGCCGGCCATGGCCGCGAACAGCGCCACCGCGATATGCGGAGAAGAGCCCGTTCCACCAGTAGCATAGTTAAGCGCTCCCGGCCTCGCTTTGGCCAAAGCAATCAGCTCCTTAACCGACTTCACCGGCAGCGAGGGATGCACGACAAGAACCAGAGGCGATCTGCCCACCATCGAGATCGGCGCGAAATCTTTCACCGGGTCGTAAGGCGCGCTTTGCAACAGCGGTCTGACCCAAAAGCTGACGGCCGCGAGAATCAGGGTATAGCCGTCCGGCGGCGCCTTGGACACCATTTCGCCCGGGATGAGTCCGCTTCCTCCCCGATTATCTACTACCACCGGCTGGGGGAAGTTGTCTGTAAGCCCTTGCGCGATCAGACGCGCCACGAAATCGGCGCCGCCCCCGGCTGCATTGGTGACGATGCGTATCGGCTTGTTCGGATAAGCCTGGCCCGACACCGCAGACGCGCCGAGAACCATCACGCCAGCCGAGAACATCCATAAACCAATCCGTAGTATCAGCATAAAACCTCCCCGATGCGGCCGAAGCATCAACAATCCCGGCGTCCCCCCGCGCGAGCAGAAGGATTACCTCGCGTAGAGCTTGCGCAGCGCGCGCACATCCTTGACGCTCTCGAAATCCCAAATTGCCGCAATAAGCGCATGAGCGCGGCGCTTACCCAGAACCGGCGCGATCAGATCGAGCGCTTTTTCTTCCTCTTCCTGCCGCGTGACCGGATTCTCGTAGCTGCCCCTGGCGGCCATTGTCTGGTGGGTGAGTTTGCGGCCATCCTTCAGCGTGATTTCCATGACGCACCGCCAGCGCCGCAGCGGGTCGGTGAGGCCCGGATCGCCAACCGCTTCAATGCGTTTGCGCAGCGCCAGCACCTTGGGATCTTTCATGCGCGGATAATCGTTTGACGCGGCAAAGGTGACCGTACCGTCGAGCAGCATGACAGCGAGCAGATGCTGCACCGATACGTTCGGCATATCTCGATCGTTGACGACCTGCAGCTCCTTGTCGGGCATGCGCGCAACGAGCCTTTCGACGTCGTCGGCTTGCAACCCGTGTCGCCGGATCAGATCTCGCAGCACGTGCAAAGGACCCTGTATCGGGCCTCCGCCCGGCCAGCACTTGATGGCTGCGCGCAGTATCTCGAAATCACGACCAAGGCCCCGCACGAGCTGCGTGCGATCGGCCTCCGGTGAGAACGTGAAAAAGAAATCGCGTTCTCCGGAGAAGACATCCTGCACGCCGGTGAAGCCGTGTGCGACCATCAGCGCGGCACTCGTGCCATTGTGCGCCGGCATGCCTCCCGCCGCGAACGCCTTCTCGACGTGTTCCGGGTCGCGTAAAGCGCTGATCAACCCTGCCGCCTGCTGCGCGGCGTACGACAGCGCAAAGCGCGCCCCGCGTGCGTCGAGCTTGAGCAGAGCGCCAGCTGCGGCTGCTGCGCCAAACACCCCGCCATATGCACCGCAGTAATGCCCGGCGCTCTCGAACGGCCGCGGGTTCAGGGTGAGCGTCAACCGCGTGCACACGTCGTAGCCCAGCACGACCGCACGCAGCACGTCGGTGCCGGAGTGCCTGCCGCGCTCGCCGATCGCGAGCGCGGCAGGCACCACGTTCCTTCCGGGATGAGTAACCGAAGACGGATGCGTGTCGTCGGTCTCATCGGCGTGCGCGAACATGCCATTGCCGAGCGCCGCGTTGCGCGCTGAAGTGATGATGCGGCTGCCGATTACGCCCGCTTCGCGCGCACCGCCCAGCGTTTTCACGTACGCCAGGGCTTTTTTCCCCGGCAGCAGCCGCGAGCCGGAAATCATCGCGGCGAAGGCATCAACGAAGTGCAGCTTGGCGCGTTCCGTTACTTCCGGGGGCAACGGCCTGTTGATGGCGTCCGCAATATAAGCGCTCAGCTCCCGCATCACCGGCGAAATGTCCTCACGCTCGCGTTTCATTATTGCCTCCCGAATGTAACCGCGAAAGCGACCGGCCTTCTGGAAGCGATCCCGATGCCCCCCTGCGGGCACTTATCGCCTCAGGCACTGACCAGTTTGCGCACTGAGCGCACGTCCTTGACGCGGTCGAAATCCCACAGCGCCGCGATCAACGCCTGCGCACGGCGTTTGCCCAGCACCGGCGCCATCAAGTCAAGCGCCTTTTCCTCCTCGTCCCGGCGCGTCAGCGGATGCTCGGCACCGCCTTTCGCTGACATCGTTTGATGCGTGAGGTTGCGTCCGTCCCTCAGCGTGATTTCCATCACACAACGCCAGCGACGTTGCGCGTCGTTCAATCCCGGATCGCCCACGATTTCCACCCGTCTACGGAGAGCCAACACCTTCGGGTCTTTCATGCGTGCGAAGTCGTGCGCCGACTTGAAGGTCACCGTGCCATCCGACAGCATCACCGCGAGCAAGTGCTGAACGCAGTCGTCCGGCATCTCGCGATTGTTCACACCATGGACGTCCTTCTCCGGCATCCGCGCCACAAGCTTTTCCACGTCGTCGCCCTTGAAACGATGCCGTTGTATCAGCTCGTGCAGCACATACAGCGGACCCTGGATCGGACCGCCGGCTGGCCAGCGCTTGATGGCGCAGCGCTGGATCTCGTAATCGCGCCCAAGCCCTTGCGTGAGCTGCGTGCGATCAGCCTGCGGCGCGAACGTGAAAAAGAAATCGCGTTCACCCGAGAACACATCGTCGACCCCTGTGAAGCCGTGTGCCACCATGAGCGCCGCGGCGGTGCCGTTGTGGGCTCCCATGCCGCACCCCACGAACGCCTTCTCGACGTGTTCCGTATCACGGTGCGTGCAGTAAAGCCCGGCCGCCTGCTGCGAGGCGTAGGACAGCAGAAAGCGCACTTTACGTGCGTCGAGCTTGAGCAGCGCGCCCGCCACTGCTGCCGCAGAAAATATCGCCCCGAAGGCGGTCGCTTGATGCCCCGACTGCCGGAGAGACAGCGCATTGATCGAGAGCAGCATTCGCGCAGTAACGTCGTAACCCAGGACAACTGCCCGCAGCACCTTCGTTCCAGAAAGCCTGTTGCGCTCGCCGATCGCGAGCGCGGCTGCCAGCGAGCTTGCGCCGGGATGCGTGTAGGTCGGCGGGTGCGAGTCGTCGGTCTCGTCGGCGTTCGCCAGCATGCCGTTGGCGAGCGCCGCGTTGGGCGCCGAAGTAACGATGCGGCTGCCGATGACGCCCGCTTCGGGCGTGCCACCCAGCGCCTTCACGTACGCCAAGGCTTTCTTTCCCGGCAGCAGCCGCGAGCCGGAAATCATCGCGGCGAAGGTATCAACGAGGTGCAGCTTGGCGCGTTCCGTTACTTCCGGGGGCAACGGCCTGTCGATGGCGTCCGCAATGTAGGCGCTCAGTTCCTGCATCACCGGAGAAATTTCCGCACGTTCTGGTGTCATGTCTCCCTCTGCATCAACAATGACTAAAACTTGATGCCCGACATTTTTCGGAAATTTTCCCACTTGTCGATTTCCCGAGCCGTTACGTTCTTGAACTCGGCTGGCGACGCGGAGAGCTTGACTTCAGAGCCGGTAGCGGCAAGCTTCGCCTGAATCTCAGGGCTCCTCAGGGCGTGCTGTACTGCCTGGTGGATCTTGCGAACGATGGCTGGGGCAACGCCTGGTGGAAGTGCAAGGCCATACCATCCACTTAACTCGAAACCCGGCACGCCCGATTCCGATATCGTTGGCAGATCGGGAAGGAATTTCGAGCGTTCAGCGGTGGTCACAGCCAGTGCTTTCATCTTCCCGCTTTTCACATGTTGCATGCTGGAAACCGCGGAGCCAAGGAATACTTGGACTTCACCGCTAATCAAGCCGATGTATGCCGGCCCAGCCCCTTTGTAGGGGATATGCACGACATCGACGGCGATCATGGACTTGAGAAGCTCCATGCCAAGGTGTGACGCGGTGCCGGCTCCGGTAGACCCGTAGTTGATTACGCCCGGCTTGCTTTTCGCGTATGCAATCAGTTCTTTGACCGAGCCGACGGGTAGCGAAGGATGAATGACCATCACATACGGCTGTGAGGTCAACTGCGCAAGCGGCTCAATGTCCTTCTTGATGTCGAAAGGTACCTTGATCGACAGCACAGCGGCCGAATATCCGCTGGACGGAACGAGCGCCATTGAATAGCCATCGGGGGTCGCGCGCGCTATGGCTTCAAACCCGTAGACCGCGCCAGCGGAACGGTTTTCCACAACGACCGAGCTACCCCATAGCTCAGCAAGCTTCTGCGCAACTAACCGCGCGGTAATATCGGAGCCCCCGCCCGGGGAGCTGCCCACTATGATCCGTACTGTTTTATTCGGGTAACTGGCTGAAGGCTGGTTCAGCTTCTGCTGGGCTTGTGTCGCGCCTCCTGCGCACAAAAGAATAACGAATACAGCTCTTGACAGGTTGCCGATCATCTTGCTCACTTCTTCCTCCGTATTCTTGATTATGAACGAGCGAATTGCATGCGGGCATCCGATGCTATTTGTTGGACTGCCGGCGCGCCGCCAGCAGGGCTAAGTGAGCAGCCGAATGATCTCGATCGCGTCTGTTACCCGCTCCAGATCGCGAATCATCTCGATCGCGCGATCGACGTTCTTTTCCGGAATCGGCCTGGCCGAGAACGATACACAGTCGCGGAATTTGCTTTCCAGCAACTCCTGGCTGACCGGGTGTCTTGCGTCACCCGGTACGCCGTCCGGCTGGCACGTGAGCACGCGACCGTCCTTGGTCCGAATCTCGACCGTCGGCCGCGACAGCGCGGAATCTTCACCCGCGCGACGCACGGCGGGCGCACCGCGTTGGGGCAATGGACGATAAGATACCCGGTCCGCCATGGAAAGGACCGCCGGGTCGCGCAAGCCCTCTTCCGTGTAGTCTCGAAGCGTGACGTTCCCCTTGGCCATCATCACGGCGGCGGTAAACGGGACGCTGTACTTGCCGTCGATGCTCGTCTTCGGCCGGCGTTTCAGCTCGATCGGCTCCGACAGGAGCTGATGGCCACTGCTTCCGCCGATGATGGTGATGGACTCGACATCTTCGGGGCGCAGGTGGTGTTCCTGCCGCAGTTGCAACGTAGCCGCGTTTGTCGGGCGAGTATAGGAGCAGGCGGGCCACACCTTGAAACCATGCGTCTCCACGAGGGGGAAACGGGTGCCGAGCTCACCGCCGATCGCCTCCCAGTCCGGGTCGTCGGTGCGTACGTAGTTCTTGAACAGTCCGTAGCGGCCTTCGATGATTTCTTTGGGGCCCGTGATTCCGAGCTGAGCGAGCTCGGCCGCCAGTACGGCGCCCTGTCCGGAAAACCCGGCTTGCATCGATCGCATGTGAGTCGCCGCACCGACGGCCATCTGCCGGCTGCCGCTGAGCTGATTGAACCCGATGCCGAGCGCATTTTCCATGCGCTCGCCGTCCAGGCCAAGCAGCCGCCCGGCGGTTGCCGCACCGGCGATGAAGCCGAAAAGCTGGGTGGCGAACCATCCCTCGGCCACCGTCCACGAAGGTATGCGGATCGAGTGATACAACCGTGTTTGCAGATCCGTTCCGGCAGCGATGGCGGTGATCAGGTCGCGTCCGCTCACCGCGCCTGTTTTCTCCGCGACAGCGAACGCGACGGGCACCGTGGCGATGCTGACGTGGCTTGCGCCCAAATCGTCATAGTCCAGCATGTGGCCAAGGCTGCCGTTTACGAACACGGCCCACGGCGCCGGCGCTTTGCCCCCGAAGCCAAGTATCGTGCTCTCCGGTTTGCCGCCAAGGCTGCTCACATAACGCGCGACAAGTTTCGCTTCGGGTGCCAATGTGCTCGCGCCGATCGCCACACCCAGCGTATCCAGAATGCACTGCTTGGTCAGCTCCACGAGCGCACGCGGGAGCGCGTCATACCGCAGCGACGCCGCATGATGCGCTAGTCTGCGTGTCGGTCCACCGCCCCCGCCCGTCCGGCTCGCCGTGTCAGCCGCAAACCCGGCCTGGCTGCTGCCGTGTTGCGTCACCCGTTTCTCCCTGATCGACAAAGCAAATCGCTGATCGTTTCACTGCGAGAAACACCGTTCCACAAATCATAGGAACGGGTATGTTCTTTGTCAATGCAATGTCCAGCGTCAGATCGGCCACCACGCGCTTGAGCCACGCATTTCTTGCTGAGCTGCTTTACCTGCGTGCCCAATTATTTGAGGCAACGATGGTCGGTTACGGCAGGCACGTCATCTTCCGACCGGGCACGCGGTGCCGGTATCCGTTGCAAACCGCCAAGAACACGATTCCCGGTCCCGACTCTGCGAACCGAACCTCGAAACCGGGTTCACGCGCTACTGCGCCACAGGCGGTTCCTTCCAGTTGGTATCGTGCTTGAAGAACCATTCGTGACCCTTGAGCATGTAGTCCCAGTACATGCGCGGGAGGCCCGTGGTTTTCACCCACCAGTAGAGGCCGCGCTCCTTGCGCGGATCGAGCGGGAAGGTCGGCGTCACCTTGCCGCCGTAGATGAACTCCGCCATCAGCACCTTGCCGTACGCCGTAGTGAGCGGGCAGGAAGCATAGCCGTCGTAGCCCTCTTCCAGCGCCCCGCCGCGAATCAGGTGCAGCAGGTTCCGCACCACGACCGGCGACTGCTTGCGGATCGCCGCGGCCGTCTTCGAGTTCGGCGTCGAGCCGGCGTCGCCGAGGCCGAAAACATTCTTGTACTTGACGTGTTGCAGGCTGTGCTGGTGCACCTCAATGTAGCCGGCGGAATTGGCGAGCGGGCTCGAGCGGACGAAATCCGGGGCGCTCTGCGGCGGGGTGGCGTGGAGCATGTCGTAGCCGAGGGTGAGCGTTTGCCCTTCCTCCTCGCCGCCGACCACCTTGAAGCTCGCCTTGCGGTTGGCGCCATCGACCGCGACGAGATTGGTCTGGAAGTGGACAGTGATGCCGTAGCCGTCCGCGATTTTCTTCAGCTCCTTCGCGAACAACGGCACCGTAAACATCGACGGCGCATGCGTGAGGAAATGCAGGGCGCAGTCCTTCAGCATGCCCTTGCGGCGCAGATGATGGGCGGCGAGATAGGCGATCTTCTGCGGCGCGCCGGGGCACTTGAACGGCAGCGGCGGCTGGGTAAAGAGCGCGGTCGCCGCGGGCTTGAGGTTGCGCAAGCATTCCCAGGTGTACTCGGCATACTCGGGCGAGTAGTTGCTGCACACGCCGTTCCTGCCGAGCGCATCTTTCAATCCCTCGACCTGCCCCCAGTTGAGCTGCAGCCCGGGGCAGACGACGAGATAGTCGTAGGTGAGGCGCCCGCCCGATCCCAGGCTCACCGCGTTGCTGTCGGGGTCGAGGGCAGCCACCGCGCCCCGCACCCATGTGACTCCCGGTGGTATCAGGGTGGTTTCGTCCCGGCGCGTGTCGGCAAGACGGTACGCGCCGCCGCCGACGAGCGTAAAGGCCGGCTGGTAGTAGTGAACGTCCGAGGGCTCGACGATCGCAATGTCGACGCCGGGCGCGCCCCGGCGGCGCAGGCTCGCTGCAACCGTGATGCCGGCCGTGCCCCCGCCAACGATCAGAACCTGATGGTGCGTCTTGTCTGCCATGGCCTGTTCCTCCAATAAGCGTGAGGTCGTGAGCGAGCAGGTCCCGATCTCACGACTCACTGCATTCATGCCCGTCACGCATCACTGCGGCGGTATGCCTGCCACCTGCGCCGCTTTCCTGTAGCGTTCGATTTCCCTGCCGAGAAGGCCGTCGAGCTGCGCAGTGGTGAGCGGCCATGGCCCGGCGCCGTCGCTGTCGAGGAATTTCTTCATGTCAGGCGTGGCCAGAATCTTGTTGACCGCGGCATTGACCGCGCTGATCCGGGCGGACGGCACGCCTGCCGGGGCGAATATTCCCCACCACAGCTCGTAGCTGTAGCCCGGGACGCCGGACTGCGCGACGGCCGGCAGGCCGGGCAGGAGCGGCGAAGGCTCCGGGCTGGTGACGGCAATGGGCCGCACCTTGCCCGCTTTCGCTTGCGGCATGAGCGCCGCCGCGCTCGCGATCACGATCTCGAGCTCACCGGAGGCAAGCGCGATGATCGCCGGCGCGATGCCCTTGTACGGGACGTGGGTGAGCTGGACGCCCGCCGCAGAAGCGAATAGCGCCCCCGAGAAGTGATTGTTGCCGCCCGCGCCGGACGACCCGTAGTGGAGCGCCCCCGGATTCTTCTTCGCGAGCGCGACCAGTTCCCTCACGGATTTCGCCGGCACCGACGGGTGGATCGCGACCAGCATCGGGGCTTTCGCGATCATCGCGACCGGCACGACGGCTTTCACCGGATCAAAGGGCAGCTTCGCGCGCACGGCGGCGGTGGCGGGATACGAGGAAGTGTGGCCGAGCAGCGTGTGGCCGTCGGGCTCGGCCTTGGTGACGAGCTCGGTGCCGATCATGCCGCTCGCGCCGGGGCGATTGTCGATGACCACGTTCCTGCCCCACATCTCCGCGAGCTTCTGGCCGACGGCGCGGCTGAGCAAGTCGATCGAGCCGCCGGCTGAATACGGCACGATGATCACGACGTTCCTGGACGGGTAGGCGGACTGTGCCGCCGCGTTCGGCGCGACGCACGCGCCCGCCGCGGCGCAGAGCAGCGCCGCGGCCGGTCGGAACCGGGATCGCGTTGTCTTCATGTTTTCTCCTCCTTCACGGCTGGTTATCGGGCTTCGTCGGCGCCTGTCGCGCCTGTTCACAACTATCTCACAAACCCTCGCGTGACGCGTTCTGGTCGCACCCTTGGAAGATGCAGCGTCCGGGCGCCCTTCTTCGTCGCCCCCGTTGCAATAATAAACGGAATCGGCTCGCTCTGTCCCCGGTCATTGGTCGTTCGATCCCGCCGCAGGTTCGCGATCCCGCCGTCAGGACGTCCGGGCGCGCTGATTTTCTTCAGCCAGCAGCGCGCTGCGTGGCGAGCGCTTTATTCCTCATGCGCCCGAGGACAATGCTCAGAACAACGCCGATCATGCACAAGCCGCTCATGCCGACAAAGCCCCATGTGAAGGCGCCCGCCTGATCCTTCACGACGCCCAGCGCGTACGCAGACAGCAGGCCGCCGAGGTTGGCGAACAGGTTGCTGAACCCGGTGGCGACGCCCGCGGTACGCTGCCCCAGCACCTCGACGGGCACGAAGAACAGCGGGCCGAAGTAGAACTGCAGAAACGCAGAATTCACCGCGACGACAAGCAGCAGCAGCGGAATCGAGTCCACCAGCACGAGCAGCGTGGAGGTGCAGGCCAGCACCGCCAGAGAACCGCCGATCACCAGCGGCGGATTCCCCAGGCGGTCGGACACGTAGCCGCCCAGCGCGTTCGAAGACACCGTGAAAGCGGCGCTCATTGCGGTCACGAGGCCCGCGGCCTGCAGCGAGAACCCGCGGTCGGCCACCAGCAGCGTCGGGAGCCAGAAGTTGAATCCGGTGACGACACCCAGGCGAATGAACTGGATCGCGGCGCAGACCCACATAATCCTGTGCTTGAACAGGTGCAAGGCATCGAGCATGCCGACGCGGGGGCCTGTCCCTTCGCGCGATTTCTCCTTGGCGAAGGCCCGGTACGAAAGCGCGGCGGCGATTCCCAGAACGGAAAACAGGATGAACGTGGAGCGCCAGCCCATTTGCTTCACCAGCAGGGGGCCGACGAGAGCGAGCAGGATGGTGCCGGAGAAACCGCCCACCATGTAAAGGCTCATCGCCGTCGCCCGGCGCTCGGGGGGAAACCACGATGAAATCAGCGTGAGTCCTGGGGCGAACAGCAGCGCCCGGAACGCGCCGGCAGCAAGCAGGGTGATCGCCGCGGCCCCGAACGACTCGACCAGGCCGAGGTTCAGCGAAAGAATCGACCAGCCCAGCAATCCAAGAAAAAAAAGGCGTTTGGGGCCGAAGCGGTCCGAAAAGTACCCCGCCGGCACCTGCCCCACGGCATAGCTGAGCGTCGCGGCGGCGGAGAGCAATCCAGCCTGCGAGAAGCTCATCTGAAGGTCCTCGCGGATCAGTGGAAGGAACAGCGCGACGCCGCCGTGAGTAAGCCCGTGGAAAACCTGGCAAACAACGACGAGCGTTACGGTAGTGATCCCGTCGCGCTGCAACGATGGCGCGATGGCGGCCGGTGCCGACCGGATGTTCTTCGTCATTTTCTTGCAGGCGCTGCGGCTGCCGCAGCGCTCCCGAGCGATCCCGAGGTCAGGCGCCGCGGATGATGACCTTGCCGAAGTGCGCCCGGCTCGCGAAATAGTCGTAGGCGGCACGGGCGTCCCAGAACTCGAACTGCCGGTCGATCGCCGGCCTGAGCCGCGCCTGCGCGATCGCCCGGTTCATCGCCTCGAACATCTCGCGGCTGCCGACCTGGATGCCGTGCACGTTGGCGCGCTTCGCGAGTATTCTCTGCGGATTGACCTGGGCCTGCTCGGCGAGACTGCCGATACGGATCGCGACTTCCCGCGGTCCAGGGCGCGGCTCCGGCTCTTCGCCGAGCTTCAGGCCGTCGAGCATGCCGACGGGGTCGAGTCTGTAGCACTTCATGCGTCACCCCCCATTATCGATTACCAGGTCCTGGGAATTGCTCTCACGTTGCTATTCTTCTCCCATTCCCGGGTCAGCGCAAATTGGACCGCTGCGGCGCTGTGCCCGGCCCTTTTCACGCTTTTCCAAGCCGATTGTCTTGAACGTCTGTATGATGATCAAATCGGAGGGTCTCATGCTGCCCATGCGTCGGGAGAAAAAACAAAGTGGAGGAGAACTGACAATGCGATATTTGCACATGGTGGTTTACGGAGCGGCAGCCATCATCATCGGCTCAATGAATACCAACGCACTTGCACAAAGCTATCCGAACAAGCCTATTCGGCTGATCTCTCCTTATGCGCCGGGCGGTGGAACCGACATCCTTGCGCGCAT
>JACQGO010000106.1 GCA_016199485.1 Betaproteobacteria bacterium | reverse complement strand
TCCCAGGCCGTCGATCTGCCGGCGGTCGGGGCTGCCCATCACGTCGAGCAGCAGCGCGCTCAACTGCGCGCGCTCGCCGGGAATGCTCCCGGCGCGAAAGAACACGCCGCGGCTCGTGCCGCCGCGCATCAGGACGAACGGCAGCGCTTCGCTCTTCTGCATGTGCTCCTCCTTCGTGGGGATACCGACGCAGCCTAGTGACGCGCTCGCCGCTTGTCAACGCGCGTAGAATCCAGATTGTGGACAGCCTCGCGCGGTCAGCCCCGGCGCACGCTACCAGTTCCGGTGCAGCGCGTAATACCATAAGGGAAGCGCGCCCGTTTCGCGCGCGTGAATGAAGACCGAGGAGGACCTCGTGAGACACGTATTGCTTGCACTCTCGATCATGGCGGCCGCCTGGTCGTCCGCGCCGCCCGCCGACGCTCAGCCGGGCGCTCCTTATCCCAACAAGCCGCTGCGCTTCGTGGTGCCGTTCCCCCCGGGGGGCGGAACCGACCTCATCGCCCGCACCGTCGGGCAGCGCCTGACCGAAACGTGGGGACAAGCGGTCGTCATCGACAACCGCCCGGGGGCCGGCACCAACATCGGCACGGAGCTCGTCGCCAAAGCCCCGCCCGACGGCTACACCCTGCTGCTGGCAAGCTTCGGTCACGCCGCAAATATCAGCCTCTACAAAAACCTGCCGTTTCATCCCCTGACGAGCTTCGAGATGGTGACGCTGGTGGCGACTTCCCCGAATCTGCTCGTCGTGCATCCCTCGGTGCCGGCGAAGTCGGTGAAGGAGCTGATCGCGCTGGCGAAAGCTTCCCCGGGGAAGCTCAATTACGCCTCGTTCGGCGGCGGCACCTCCGCCCATCTCGCAGGCGAGCTGTTCAAGATCCTGGCGGGCGTCGATCTCGTGCACGTGCCATACAAAGGCAGCGGTCCCTCGCTGGCGGCGACTATCGGCGGCGAAGTGCAGGTGTTGTTCTCGACCATATTGTCGGGGTTGCGCCAAGTCGAGGCCGGGAAGCTGCGCGGTCTCGCGGTCACCAGTGCCAAGCGATTGCAGGCACTGCCGAATATTCCGACAGTGGCCGAAACGGTCCCCGGCTTCGAGTCGGGACCGTGGTACGGCGTGATGGTCGCGGCCAAGACGCCGCGCGCCATCGTCGAGAAGCTCAATCAGGGTATCGTTGCGATCCTGCGCCGGCCCGACGTGAAGGAAACCTTCACGCGCGAGGGCGCGGAAGTCCACGGCTCCACCCCGGAAGAACTGCGATCCTTCGTCAAGGCCCAGATCGAGCGCTGGGCCAAGGTGGTCAGGCAGGCGAAGATCCGCGTCGATTGAGCGCGGGCCGCGCCGCTACCAGCCGCGCAGCCCGCCGCCGTCCACCGCCAGAATCTGGCCGGTGATGTACGCGCCCTGCGGCGCGGAGAGGCAGAAAATCGCGTGCGCCACCTCTTCCGGCGTGCCGAGGCGGCGCAACGGGATGTTCGCGCTGCGCGGGGCGAGGAACTCCTCCATCGTCTTGTCGGGCGCCCAGCGGCTGCGGCTTTTCTCGGTCTGCGACGTGAGTATGCTCTCGAGCGCGACGACGTTGACGCGGATGTTGTGCTCGGCGAGCTCGAGCGAAAGCGCCTTGCTCAGGTTCATCGCCGCCGCCGCGGCGACGCCCGATGAGACCACGCGCGGCGGGGGCTGCCTGCCTTTCATCGACACGACGTTGATGATCGCGCCGCCGCCCGCTTTGCGCATCCACGGCAGCGCCGCGCGGATCGCGCGCACCAGCGCGAGCACCTTCTGGTCGAACGCCTTCAGGAATTCCCCGTCGCTCATCTCCTCGAAGCGCCCCGGCGGCAGCGGACCGTTGATCGGGTCCACCGCGTAGACCTGCTGGCGCGAGCCGGACGCGGCGCGCTGCTCCGATCCTCCGGCGTTGTTGACCAGGATATCGATGCGCCCGAACTCGGCGCCCGCCGCGTCGATGAACCGCTGCATCGCCTCGCCCTCGAGGATGTCGACGGCGCGCGTGAATACTCTGGCCGCGTGGCGCCCGGAAATTTCGCGCGCCGCCTGTTCCAGCCCCTCCGCGCCGCGGGCGCACAGCGCGAGCGCGGCTCCCTCCGCCGCGAACAGTTCCGCGGTGGCGCGCCCGATGCCGCGGCTGCCGCCGGTGATGACGGCTACTTTTCCATCGAGCTTGCCCATGCGATTTTTCGTCCCCCTGTAAACACACGTCCGGCTGTGCCGGGCGCGACAGCCCGGCTACTTCGCCATGCCGAGGTCGGCCAGCACCACTTTCAGCTCGTCGTGCTGCTCCTTGAGGAAACGCCGCATCTCGTCGCTCTTGAGGACGTTGCTCACCCACTGGTTCTTCTCGACGTCGCGCTTGAACTCATTGGACGCAGCGACTTTCGCGAATACACCCTCCCAGTAGGCAATCTGCGCCGTGGTGAGCCCGCGCGGCCCGACCATGCCGCGCCAGTTCGAGAACACCACGCCGGCCCCCTGCTCGCGCCAGGTCGGTATGTCGGCAAGCTTTCCCCCGAGGCGCCTGGGTGACGCGATCGCGAGGATGCGCGCCTTGCCGGCCTCACGCAGGCGCACGGGCGCCGCGGTGGTCGCCGATATCGCGTCGATGTGCCCGCCGAGCAGAGCGGTAATCGCATCGCCGGCCGACTTGAACGACACGGTCTTGAGTTTTTTCACGTCTGCCCCGATCGCCTTGGCTGCCAGCGCCACCGCAAGGTGTCCGCCTGCGCCCACGCTCGCAATGCCGATGCTGAGCGACGCCGGGTCTTTCTTCAACCTGTCGAGCAGCTCCTTGCCGTTCTTGATCGGTGAGTTCGCCGCCACGGCTGCGACGATATATTCTTCGAACAGGACGGCCAGCGGCGAGACGTCGGCATAACTGATCTCGCTTAACCCCCTGATGTAGTTCGTGACCAGCGGCACGGTGAGCAGCATGACGTAATGGGGGTCGCCAGCGTGCTGGTTGAGATAAGCCAGACCGATCGCGGTGCCGCCCCCGGGCTTGTTGACCACCGCCGACGCGACTTCGAGGAGCTGCCTGTCCTGGATGAGCTTATGGACAAGGCGCGCCGAAGTGTCCTGGCCGCCGCCGGGGCTGGTACCGACCACGATCTCGACGTTTTTTTCCGGTTTCCAGCTCGCCGTTTGTGCATGAACCTGCCCGAGCAGACCGGCCGCCATCAGCAGCAGCCCTACGACGCGTGCCGACGACAGCACATACTGCCGCATACTCGGTGTTTTCTTCACGGGGCCTCCTGCGGTTTCGAGCCACTTGGCATGGGTGGCGGGAAATAATATACCAATTCGACCGATTCGTCCGGAAACCGCGGGTAACGAGTTGAGCCACGAGGGATGCCAAGGTAAACTCAAAAGGTTTCCGGCAACGATCGATCGAGAACGACATCGACACAACGTGGATCTGCAACTGAAGGGAAAAACCGCTCTGGTGACCGGCGCGAGCATGGGCATCGGCCGCGCGGTTGCCAAGGGCCTTGCAGCAGAAGGCGTCAGAACATGCATTGCGGCGCGGCGCGGCGCTCTGCTCGAGGAACTGGCAAGGGAGATCGTTGCCAACGGCGGGTTGCAGCCGTACATCGTAGTGATTGACGTGACCGGGGAAGGCGCGCCGCAGCGGCTTGCGCAGGAAGCGTTGCAGGCGCTTGGCGAGATCAACATTCTCGTGAACTGTGCCGGCGGCGGCCGCCAGGTTTCGCTCGATGCGCCGGAGGAGAAGTGGGCCGAGGCGATGACGCTCAATTACACCCACATGCGCCAGCTCACTCACGCGGTGCTTCCCGACATGATCAGGCACCGATGGGGCCGCATCATCAACATCACCGGCAAATCCGAGTATGAGCGTCTCGGCGCCGCGCACCCGGCGAAAGCCGCGGCGCACGCCTGGTCGAAGGGCTTGTCGCGTGAAGTCGGCAAGTACGGGATCACGGTAAACTGCATCCCGCCCGGCCGCATCATGAGCGAGCAGGTCCGGCGCAATTACACCGAGCAGCACCGCCGCGAACACGCCGCCAAGGAAGTCCCGGTCGGACGCTACGGCGAGCCCGAAGAACTGGCGTGCCTCGCGGTATTTCTCGCCTCGCCGGTCGCCCGCTACATCACCGGTACCGTGATGCCGGTGGACGGCGGCCTGCGGCGTTACGCTTTCTAGCGCCGCACGCCAGGGAGCGAGACGACAACCGCCGGTGAGGACAGGTCAATGTCAGATGTACGATCATGCTGTGCTGCCGCCACGCGAACGCATCTGCAGGCCCGATCGGCGCGGGCGTAAGGCGGCGGGATCATGAAACCGTTCGACATCAACGCGAAATGCCCGCTCGACGGCGTGCGCGCGCTCGATCTCTCGCGCGTGGTCGCCGGCAACATGGTGAGCCTGCTGCTCGCCGATTTCGGCGCCGAGGTCGTCAAGATCGAAACGCCGGAAGGCGATCCGCTGCGCGACTGGCTGGTCGCGGGCGTCGCAACCAACTGGAAGGTCTACGCGCGCAACAAGAAGAGCGTGTGCCTCAATCTGCGCAAGCCCGAAGCGCGGGAGCTGCTGTTCAAGCTCGTGGAAACCGCGCAGGTATTCATCGAAAACTTCCGTCCCGGCACGCTGGAGAAGATGGGGCTTGCGCCGCAGGCATTGCACGCGCGCAATCCCGGGCTCGTCATCGTGCGCGTGTCGGGATGGGGCCAGACGGGACCGTACAGGCACAAGCCCGGTTTCGGCACGCTCGCGGAGGGGATGTCGGGGTTTGCGGCGATGAACGGCTTTGCCGACCGCGAGCCGGTACTGCCGCCGATGCAGATGGCCGACTGCATCGCCGGCGTTTACGGCGCGTACGCGACGCTGATCGCGCTGCGCCACGTCGAGGTCGCGCGCGGGCAGGGCCAGGTGATCGACCTGTCGCTGCTCGATCCGCTGTTTTCGTGCCTGGGACCGCAGGCGGCAAGCTACCGCGCGAGCGGGCGCGTGCGGCCGCGCACCGGCAGCCGCTCGACCACCGCCGCGCCGCGCAACGTCTACCGGACCAGCGACGGGAAGTGGGTGTGCCTGTCCGCCTCCACCCAGGCGATGACCGAGCGGCTGTTCCGCGCGATCGGGCGCCCCGAGCTGATCGAGGACCCGCGCTACAGGGCCAACGCCGAGCGGGTGAAGCACGCCGCGGAGCTCGACGCGATCATCGGCGCCTTCATCGGCGCGATGACGCTGAAAGAAAACCTGGAGTTCTTCGACCGGCACGAAGTCACCGTCGGTCCGGTCTACGACATCTCGCAGATCCTCGAAGACCCGCATTTCCACGCGCGCGAGGTGGTGGTCGAGCTGCCGGACGAGGAGATGGGCGCAATACCGATGCACTGCGTGACCCCGCAGCTCTCGGCGACGCCGGGTGCGATCCGCCGGCCCGCGCCACGGCTCGGCGAGCACAACGCGGAAATCCTCAGTGCGCTGGGCTTGAGCGCGCAGGAGCTCGCCCGGCTCAGCGACGCGGATGTGATCTATCAGGGGCCGCAACGCAAGAAAGCGGCTGCGGCCGAGGCCTGAAATCGCCGGCAAACAACATGCGATGAGCGGTAAGCGGTAATCTCCTTCACCGCTTCGTGCTCACCAGGGGAGCAAACGACATGATCCGCGAACTTCCGGTCTGGCGCTCGCTGCTGTATGTCCCGGTCAACGTCGACAAGTACGTCGACAAGGCGCACACGCGCGGCGCCGACGTGATCCAGCTCGATCTCGAGGACAGCGTGCCGCCCGCGGAGAAGGAGCAGGCGCGCACGCTGGTGGAGAAAGCCGCGGCGAAGGTGCGGCGCGGCGGGGCGGATGTGTCGGTGCGCATCAACCGGCCGCTTTCGCTCGCGGTGCGCGACCTCGAGCACTCGATCTGCCCCGAGGTGGACGGGATCGCGATCACCAAGGCCGAAAGCGCCTCGCATGTAAAGCTGCTCGACGAGCTCGTCTCCGAGATCGAGGAAAAGCGCGGGATGAAGCCCGGCCACACCCGCTTCATCGCGATGATCGAGACGCCGGAAGCGTTCTCCTGCATCGAGGAGATCCCGCGGGCGAGCCCGCGCGTCGTCGCGATGAGCATCGGCGGCGAGGACTTCGCGCTCAACTGCAACATGCAGCCCGACGACGAAGTGCTGCTCCATCCCAAGCAGCACATGATCATCGCCGCGCGCGCCGCAGGCGTGATGCCTTTCGGTTTCATCGCCACGGTCGCCGACTTCGGCGACTGGGAGCGCTTTCGCGCGATGGTGCGCCGCTCGCGCCGCTTCGGCTTCGACGGCGCAAGCTGCATCCATCCCGGGCAGGTCAAGATCGTGAACGAGGAATACACCCCGGGCGAGGAGGAAGTCGCCTACGCGCGCAAGGTGATCGCGATGAACGAGGAGGCGGCAAAGAGCGGCCGCGGCTCGTTCCAGATCGAAGGCAAGATGATCGACGTTCCGGTCGTGGTGCGTGCCGAAAACCTGGTGAAGCGCTACGAGGCGATCAAGCGGCGCGAGGCGCGGATGCTCGCCGCGATGAAGGGCTGAATGCGCATCGGCCACGGAGGACACAGAGACCGCGGAGAAAGGGCCAGCGCATCGCTTGTTCGTGCCCGGTGAACTCTGTGGCCGAATCTTTCTCAAGGTGATCCGATGAACGCGCGTTGGAACAAACGCCCCGAGGGCTCCAACTGGGGCGAGTTCGGCCCCGATGACCAGCTCGGGCGGGTGAACTACATCACCCGCGAGAAGGTGTTGCAGGGCCTCGCCGAAGCGCGCGAGGGCATCGTCTTCAACCTGTCGCTGCCGCTCAACTACCCCGGCGGGACGAAGCTGCAGCCGCGGCGCCACCCCCCGCGCTTCCAGGCCGCCTCCCGCGACGGCATGTCCTACTTCGTGCACCCGTACGACGTCGATTATCCCGGCTGCACTGATGTCGTGTGCGACGATGTCGTCACGATCCACACGCAGTACTCGACGCAGTGGGACTCGCTCTGCCACATCGGCTCGATGTTCGACGCCGACGGCGACGGGAAGCCGGAGCCCGTGTTCTACAACGGCTTCCGCGGCGGGATCGACATCGTGCCGCCGGACCCGGAGAAGCCCGGGCACGGCGGCGCCTACAGGCTCGGGCTCGAGCAGATGGCGGCGCACGGCGTGCAGGGACGCGCGGTGATGATCGATCTGCACCGTCACTTCGGAACGGCGCGCCAGCTCGTCGGATACGACGATTTGATGCGCGTAATGAAAACGGATGGAGTCACCGTCGAGAAAGGCGACATGGTGTGCCTGCACACCGGCTTCGCCCAAGTCGTGCTCGACATGAAAGGCGATCCCGACGCCAGGGTGCTGCACTCGATCTGCCCGGTGCTGATGGGTCGCGACCGGCGGCTGCTGCAGTGGGTCACGGACAGCGGTCTTGCGGCGCTGATCGCCGACAACTACGCGGTCGAGGATCGGCTGCGGCAGATGCCCGAAGGCGAGACCGGGACTCTGCTGGCGCTGCACGAACATTGTCTGTTCAAGCTCGGCATTCCTCTTGGCGAGCTGTGGCATCTCACGCCGCTTGCCGCGTGGCTGCGCGAGCACCGCCGCTACCGCTTCCTGCTCACCGCGCCGCCGCTCAGGCTCCCCGGCGCGGTCGGTTCGCCGGTGAACCCAGTTGCGACCGTATAGTCTCGATGCACCCCTGGCGCCATCACGAAGGAAGTTCTCGAAGACCGATGAGACGGCTTGCAACCACATGCGGGCGGAAAACGACATGACGGCCAAATCGCGCACCGAAGAATTCGTGGACCGTGTGCTCGCGGTGAGCTACGGCTCGCTGCCGGAGCAGGCGATCGACGTTGCAAGGCAGGTCACGCTCGACGGGCTGGCGGTGATGCTCGCCGGCGCGACCGAGCCGCTCGGCGTCGGGCGCCTCGCGACCGAGTACGTGCGCGAGATGGGGGGCGCGCCGCAATCCACCGTGATCGCGGCGGGCTTCAAGAGCTCGATGGTCCACGCCGCCTACGCGAACGGCACGATGGCGCACGCGCTTGACTTCGACAATACCTGGTATCCGCTCAACCACCCGACCTCGCCCACGCTGCCGGCGATCCTCGCGATCGCCGAGCATCGCGGCTTGCCGGGCGCGGCGGTGATCGAGGCGATCGTCACCGCGTTCGAAGTGCAGGCGCGGGTGCGCATGGCGGCGACCGGCATGGAAACGGGGTCGGGCTTCCACAAGCCCGGCATCACCGGCACGCTGGGCGCGACCGCCGCCGCCGCGAAGCTGCTCGCGCTCGACCGCGGGCAAACGCTGATGGCCTTCGGCATCGCCGGCTCGCGCGCGGGCAGCCTCTCGATCAACACCGGCACGATGACGAAGTCCTCGCATTCGGGTCACGCCGCGCGCATGGGGGTCGAATGCGGGCTGCTGGCGAAGATGGGCTGGACGGCGAGCCCCGATCTCTTCGGCCCCGGCGGGTTCTTCGATACGTTCTTCGCCGGGAGGGGGCAGCCCGAGCTGCTCACCGAAGGCTTCGGCGCGCCGTTTCGCATCGTCGACCCCGGGGTGGGCTTCAAGAAGCACCCGAGCAATTATTTCACCCACCGGCCGATCGACGCGGCGCTCGCGCTGCGCGAAGAGGAGCACATCGATCCGCGGGAGATCGAGCGGGTCGAGGTGGTGTTCCCGCGCTTCGAGTACGTGAACCGGCCGGCGCCGCGCACCGGGCTTGACGGCAAGTTCAGCGTTCAGTACACCACCGCGGTCGCGCTGCTCGACGGGGAAGTGACGATTGATTCGTTCACCAACGAGCGGCGCTTTGCGCCCGACGTCGCGCAGTTGCTGCCGAGGGTCGCGCTGAAGTTCGACGACGCGATTCCGGCCGACTTCGACCGGATGCACGCGATCGTCACCGTGTGGCTCAAGGACGGCCGCAGCCTTGCGAAAAAAGTGGAGCGGCTCTCAGGATGGATCGGATTTCCGCTGACGCGAGAGCAGCGGCTGAAGAAATTCCATTCCTGCGCGCAGCGCGTGCTCAAGCGGCGGGCAGCCGAACGCGTCGCCGAACTTACCGAGACCCTCGAGCAACTGCCGGATGTCCGCGAGATCATGAATCTGGTCCGCGCGGAACGGTGAAGCGAGACACGAAGCGGTCCGCACCAAGGAGTACGATGATGGCCAGCAAGCCGCCCGCAAAGGCTGACGCCCGCCCCGCCGGCAAACCGTGGCACCAGCCGGGAAAGTGGCTCGCCAACCCGGCCTATTGGGAGACGGAGGCGCTCGCTGCGCGCGAGGGCATGCCGCAGCGGATCCACTTCATCGACTGCACGCTGAGCGAGGGCGACGACTGCGTCGGCCACCAGCTCAACTGGAACACGCGCCTCGCGCTGATCGAGCGGCTTGACGCGGTCGGGGTCGGCGAGATCACGCTGCCGAGCCACATTACCTTCAGCGAGGAACGCGACCTGGTGAAAGCGTGCCGGCGCCTGGGCGTGCGCACGCGCCTCGTCGCGAAAGGCCCCGGGGTGTCCCCGCCGCTCAAGGGCGACTGGCGCGGCGCGATCGACCGCCACATCGACCTCGGCACCGAGGTGATCAGCCCGATCTTCAAGTGGAGCTACGCCGACACGATCTCCGACTTCGGCGGCGCGCTCACCAAGCAAGCGGTGGTCGAAGCGATCAGCGAGAGCATCGCTTACATGAAGCGGCAGCGGGTTCGCGTGGTGCCGTGGATGGTGGACAGCATGCGCACGCCGCTCGACACTGCGTGCCTCGTCTTCAAGGCGATGGCGGACGCCGGCGCAGACGGGGTGTACGTCGTCGACAGCCGCGGCAACAGCACGCCCCTCGCCACGCGCGTCTTCATCCGCCGCGTGAAGCAGGCGGTAGGCCGTTGCGACGTCTACGTCCAGCATCACAACGATCTCGGGGTCGCCACCGCGAACGCGATGGCCGCGGTCGAGGGCGGCGCGACCTGGATCGACGCCTCGGTGATCGGCATCGGCGACCGTGGGGGCTGCGTCGCGCTCGAGGAGGCAGCCGCGCTGTTCGAAATGTACGGCATCGCCACCGGCGTCAAGCTGGAAAAGCTCTACGACCTTTGCCGCCACGTGCAGAGCGCGTACGGCATCGCGCTGCCGCCGTGGAAGCCGATCGCGGGCGAGAACTGGAACAAGGAAGAGGGCTGGGGACACCTCGAAGGCAGCACCGCGCCGGAGGCGACGATAGGCGTCGCGCCGCAGCTCGTCGGGCGCGAATTCGAGGCGGTGATCGGCGCGAAGATCCTGTTCGGGCGCGAGCGCTCGAGCGCGCTCACCGACGACCCGGTGTTCCTGCGCGAGCTGGTTCACCGCTGGGGCATGACGATCACCGAAGAGCAGTTTCAGACGATATTGTTGAGGGCGCGCGCGGCGGTCGCCACCGCGCACGGCCGGCATTACCTCACGTTCGACGAGTTTCAGTCGATCTGCGACGGCGTGCTGCTCGCGGGCCGCGAATAAACGTTCGCGGCCGCGACGCGACGCGGAACTGTCGACGACGAAACGGTGCTGCAGCTTAAGGACATCGCGTAGCCCACCCGAGAGCGGAAGGCTCTCCCGAGAACCCGAATTTGGAGATCACAGCATGAGTCAGGACCTCGAAAAGCTCAAAGAGTGGATCGGCAGACGCGAAACCGACGTCGATTACGTGACGATCCCCGCAGTGCACCGTCTCGCCGCGACGCTCGATCGCGACGACCCGATGCCGAAAGCGGGCGATCCGCTGCCCATCGGCTGGCACTCGATCCTGTTCCCGCGCGTGGTGCGCCATTCCCAGCTCGGAGCCGACGGGCATCCGAAGCGCGGCGACTTCCTGCCCCCGGTGCCGCTGCCGCGCCGCATGTTCGCGGGCAAGCGCATCGCGATCCACGCGGAGCTCAAGGTCGGCGACGAAGTGCGGCGCGAGTCTGACATCAAGGAGGTGGCGGTCAAGCGCGGGCGCACCGGGGAGATGGTGTTCGTGACGGTGAAGACCGACATCCTCTCGCCGCGCGGGCTCGCGGTGACCGAAGAGCAGGACATCGTCTACCGCGGGGCGGCCGATCCCAAGGCTCCGCCGCCTGCTCCGCAGCCCGCGCCCAGCAGGGCGGTGTGGAGCAGGGCGGTGACGCCGGATCCCGTGATGCTGTTCCGCTACTCGGCGCTCACCTTCAACGGACACCGCATCCATTACGACTACCGCTACGTGAGCGAGGTCGAAGGCTATCCCGACCTCATCATGAACGGAGGGCTCACCACGCTGCTCGTGTTCGAGCTGGCGCGCGCGCACGCCGCGAGCCCGCTCAAGCACCTCTCCTCGCGCAACGTGCGGCCGATGTTCGTGAACCGCCCGTTTACCGTGTGCGGCGAGCCCGCCGCGGAGGGCAGGACCGCCAAGCTGTGGGTCCTCGACCACGAGGGCGCGCTCGCGTTGAATGCCGAAGCGGAGTTCGCGTGACATGGCAGGGGGCCCGCTCGAAGGCGTGCGCGTGATCGACCTCACTTCCGTCGTGGTGGGGCCGCTCGCCACCCAGATCATGGCCGATCACGGCGCCGACGTCGTCAAGGTCGAGGCGCCGGGCGGGGATCTCGCGCGCTGGATCGGGGGCAAGTCGGTCACCCCGGGCATGTCGTCGAAATACCTGCACCTGAACCGCAACAAGCGCTCCATCGTGCTCGACTTGAAGCAGCCCGCCGCGCGCGAGGCGCTGCTCAGGCTGGCGCGGACCGCGGACGTGCTGATCTACAACGTGCGGCCCGCCGCGATGGCGCGGTTGAAACTCACCTACGAGGAGCTGTGCGCGGTCAAGCCCGACATCATCTATTGCGGCATGTTCGGCTTCGGCCAGCGCGGCCGCTACCGCGACAAGCCGGCGTACGATTCCATCATCCAGGGCTCGACCGGGTGGGCGGCGATGCACGAGCGCACGACCGGCACTCCGCGCTACGTGCCGATGGTGGTGACCGACCGCATCGTCGGCATCATCGCCGTGAACATGGTGCTGATGGCGCTGCTGCACCGGGAAAAAACCGGCGAAGGCCAGGCGCTCGAGATCCCGATGTTCGAGAACATGGCGGCGTTCGTGCTGAACGAGCACATGTTCCTGCGCACCTTCGAGCCACCGCTGGGACCGGCCGGCGACCCGCGCCTGCTCGATCCGCAGGCGCGCCCGCTCCCGACGAAGGACGGCTACATCTGCGTCTCCGCCAACACCAATGAGCAGGCGTTCGCGTTCTTTGACGCGATCGGCAGGCCCGGGCTCAGACACGATCCGCGCTTTGCGAGCGCCGCAGCGCGTTTCGAGAACGTACAGGAATACTTCCGCATCCGCGCCGAGGCGCTCGCCGCCAGGACGACCGCCGAGTGGCTCGCGATCTTCGAGCGCCGCGACGTCCCGGCAATGCCCTATCACACCTTCGACACCCTGCTCGAGGACCCGCACCTGAACGACGTCGGCTTGTTCGAGCTCGTCGATCATCCGACCGAGGGCAGGATCCGGAACATGCGGTCACCGAACGAAATGTCGAGGACCGCGCGCCGCGACTTCGCGCCGGCGCCCACGCTCGGCCAGCACAGCGTCGAGCTGCTGCGCGAAGCGGGCTTGAGCGGAGCGGAGATCGCCGCGCTGGTCGCGAGCGGCGCAACCGTGGACGGCCGGATATAGGAGCCCGTAACATAATGAAACACGCGTGCGTTTCATTATGTTACGGGCTCCAAGTCCTGACCGGCCGGCAGAACTCCGCGCTCTCGTCGAGGCGGAGATCGCCTGCTCGTCGCCGGTGATCAAGGCTGCCGGGGCGGTCCCGTACAAGGCGGCATGGCTGCGCCGTGCACCGCCCGAACATCGGGTAGTGGGTCAGTTTTGCTTTGCTCCCAGTGCGGCAAACGGCACGCAGCGGGTGCCCAAGCCGTCGGCGCTCGTCAACACAAGACTTCGCTTGACGGCATACCCCCGACGCGCGCCGCCGCACAGGTCGCCGCAGCCAAACTGACCCACTACCGAATATCGTTACAACTCGTTACAACGCCGCAGGCGATTGG
>JACQGO010000099.1 GCA_016199485.1 Betaproteobacteria bacterium | reverse complement strand
TTCATACAGCCGCGAAATCCCCTCCACCCCCTTCATCCGCACCACCGCAAACTTGCCCTTGCCCATCGGCTTCGATACAAATTCAAAACGCTTCTGATCCCCCAGCTTCTCTTCCAGTCCAGCCATGGTCGTATCCTCTCACGATCCGCCAAAACCGCAGGGCCGTTGCGGCTCCCCTGCTGCGCCTAATCGCTGAAACCGATCTTGAAGCCGCCGTCGTCGCCGACGTCGAGGTTCACCGCCGAGGGCATCGCGCCGCTGCCCATGCGGTGCAGGATTTCCTGCGACATCATGGGCAGCACGGCTCCGCGCAGGATGAAATCGATGTTGCGCGCGCCCGTTTCGACCTCGGTACAGCGCTGCGCGATCTGCTCCAGCACCTTCGGCGTGTAATTGAGCTTCACCCGGTTGCTCTCGGAGAGCCGCGCGGCGACCTTGCCGAGCTTCAATTCGACGATGCCCTTCAGCGCATCCTGCGGCAGCGTGTAATAGGGGACGACGGTCATTCGCGCGAGCAGCGCGGGCTTGAAGTGATTGCTCAATATGGGCCGCACCGCGTTCATCACGGCCTCCAGCGGCGGGCGTTCCTTGTTGCCGCACAGCTCGGTGATAACGTCGGTCGCAAGGTTGCTCGTGAGGAACAGCACCGTGTTCTTGAAGTCGATTTCGCGACCTTCACCATCGGCGAGCGTCCCCTTGTCGAAGACCTGGTAGAACAGGTTCATCACGTCGAGGTGCGCCTTCTCCACCTCGTCGAGCAGCACCGCCGAGTAGGGGCGTTGCCGCACCGCCTCGGTAAGCACGCCGCCCTCGCCGTAGCCGACGTATCCGGGAGGCGAGCCGACCAGCCGGCTCACGGTGTGCTTCTCCTGGTATTCGCTCATGTTGATGATGACGGCCGACTGCTCGCCGCCGAACAGGATGTCCGCCACCGACAATGCGGTTTCGGTCTTGCCCACGCCGCTCGGGCCGACCAGCAGGAATACGCCCATCGGCTGGTTGGGGTCCTTCAGCCCGGCCTTGGCGCTTCTCAGGATCTCGGCGATGATCTCCAGGGCGTGGTCCTGGCCCTTCAGGCGCTGGCGTAGCACCTCTTCCATGTGCAGCACGCTCTGCGCCTGGTCGCGCAACACCTTGCCGAGCGGGATGCCGGTCCAGTCCGAGACCACCTTGGCGACGACATCGGGATCGACCTCGATCCTGATGAGCGGCGCATCGCCCTGAATCGCCGCGAGCGCCTGCTCGGCCGCTGCGATATCGGCCTTGATCGACTCCACTCCCTTCTCCGGCTTGCCGGCCGTCATCGCATCTGCACGCCGCTTGCGCAGCTCGACGAGTTTTTCCGCCGCCGCCCGCTCCTTCTCCCAGCGCGCGGTGAGCGTCGCAAGCTCTCCGTTCAGGCGCGTCACCTCCTGGTCGATCTCCACCAGGCGCTCCTCGTCCACCGGCCGGCCGTTCTCGCGATCGCGCTCGAGCGCGCGCTTCTCGCGTTCCAGCGCCTGGATGCGTCGCTCGCGGTCCTCGACGACATCCGGCTTGGACGACAGACTCACCTTCACGCGGGCGGCGCTGGTGTCGAGCAGATCGACCGCCTTGTCGGGAAGCTGCCGGCCGGTGATGTAACGGCTGGACATCTCGGCGGCGGCGACGACCGCGTCGTCGCGCACGATAACCTTGTGGACCTCCTCGTACTTGTCCTTCAGACCGCGCAGGATCATCACCGAGGTGTCCACCGTCGGCTCGTCGAGCTTCACCAGCTGGAAGCGCCGCGCGAGGGCCGCGTCCTTTTCGAAGTATTTCTTGTATTCGGCCCAGGTAGTCGCGGCGATCGTGCGCAGCTCTCCGCGCGCGAGAGCGGGTTTGAGCAGGTTGGCCGCGTCGCCTCCGCCCGCCGCGCCGCCCGCGCCGATTAGCGTGTGCGCTTCGTCGATGAACAGGATGATCGGTTTGGGCGAGGCCTTGATCTCGTTGATCACCCCTTTCAGGCGGTTCTCGAACTCGCCCTTCACCCCGGCGCCCGCCTCGAGCAGCCCCATGTCGAGCCCGAGGATGGTCACGCCCTGCAGCGATTTCGGCACGTCGCCCTGCACCACCCTGAGCGCGAGCCCCTCGACCACCGCGGTCTTGCCCACGCCCGGCTCGCCCACGCAGATCGGGTTGTTCTTCCTGCGGCGGGCGAGTATATCGACCATCTGGCGGATTTCCAGGTCACGCCCGAACACCGGGTCGATCTTGCCGCCCCGCGCTTTCTCGGTGAAGTTCTCGCAGAAACGCGCCAGCGCCCCGCCCTCGCCGGCTCCCGGCGGCGCGCCTCCCTCGGGCGCGCGCCCTCCCTCGGCCGTCGCTTCGAGCGAGCCGCGCGTCGCCTCGCCGAATTTCTCCTGGACCGTCTCGCGCTTGAGCGCGCGCACCAGGTCGGCGTAGCCGCCGGTCGCGTAGAAAGTGGCGCGCGCGAGAAACGCCAGGAACAGCGCGCCCGAGCGTATCTGCCGGTCGTAGTGGTTCACGGAGGAGATCAGCCACGCATCCTGCAGCAGTTCCGGCAGCAGCGGAGAGAACGTGGGTTTCGCCGCGTTGCCCGTGCGGAAATCGTCGATCGCCTGATCGATCGCGCGCTTGAACTGTCCCACATCGACGCCGTTCTGGCGCAGGATGAGCGGAACATCGGACTGCAGATCCTCGAGCAGCTTCGACAGCAGGTGCTCGACCGTAATCTCGTAGTTGGTGCGCGACAGGCACAATCCGGCGGCGCCCTCGAGCGCGTTACGGCAATACGGATTGAGACGGCTCACCAACGGTTTCAGATCAACAAGCAGCATGGTGACGTCCTCGCTTCGTAAGGATCATTTGTAAAGCGCGAAGCCGGCGCGAACCTCTTTGCCGTGCCGCCCCGAGAACATCCAGGTGTCCAGCCCGAGCCTCGACCAGGCGGGCGAGCCCAGGCTGGTCGGCTGGACTTCGCCCGCCCGCAGCACCAGCTCCACTTCGCTGTGCAGGGGGTCAACCAGGTAAAATCGCACCAGGAAGCGCACCCGGTTGTGCATGCGCTCGCCCGGCAGCAGCTCGTGGAAGCGCCGTTCCTCGACCGGGCCGATGCGGATCACGATGCTCCCCGCGCGGTCGCGCAGCTCCTGTCCCAGGAACGCGTTGCGCCCGAGCGCGCATCTGTTCTCGCCCAGAACCATGCGCTGGTCCGGCGGAATGCTCACCTTGCGCTCGACGCAGGAGATCACTTCGACGCGCGTTCCCTCCAGCGCATCCGAGAGCAGCGCCTGCAACCCCAGCGCCGAACGCGGGAACTGGCTCAAGAGACCGGCGTAGCGCAACAGGCCGTAGGCGCCCGGTACCTCCGTGCGCACGCCCGGTTCGCCCAGCCCGACGAAGGCGAACAGGCGATCGAGGTAATCGGCGGCGTTTTCCTCGACCACCTTGAGCGTCTGGCGGTATTTGGCCCAGGCGTCGAAGAGCACCGGATAGAGCGCGTAATGAAAAATGTCGAGAAAATCGCGCACCGCGCGTTTGTCGCGCAGCGTCTCGTCCAGCACGTCCTCGGTGTAGAACGTCGGTAGCGGCGACGACACGCCGTACAGGCCGAAGAAATTCGCCGTCACGCGATAGCCTGCGCCGTCCGGCAGCTCCTCGATGCGGTCGACGTCGGTCTCGGGAAAAGCAAGGCTCAGCTTCGGCCGAACGCGAATGTGGCGCCACGGCGTCGCCGTCGCCACTCCCTGCTCGCGCAGCAGCAGCCGCAGCAGGCGGATCGCCTGGAAGAACGAAAAACGTTCCCCCTCCTTGAGCAGCCGCGCCTTCAGATGAGCGGCTGTTGTCCGAGTCTTTCCGGCCACTGGAATCTTTCTCCACTCAAAGCGTCTTCGACCTCGAGCCGGGTGTACGCGTTGATGCCGGCGTAGCAGCCGAGGAACTGGTCGAGCATGCAGGCGAACAGATACAGATCGCCGATGCCGGCGAAATTGTCCTGGCGGCACTTGATGCGGATATTGCGCCCGCGCATCATGATTCCCTCGACCAGGCGGCTCGCGGCTTCCGCAGTGACTTCTTGCACCCCTTCGATGCGCTTGCGGTTCGCGGCGTCCGCCCCGCGCTCGCTGCGCTCGGAGAACAGGTAGAGATGCAGCAGCGCCCTGAGATTCTCCGCGGTCGCGAGCGAGAGATAGTTCAGCGAAATATGGGACAGCAGCCGCCATAACAGCGCTTCTCCGCCGGGTGGCACGACGTACGGCGTCGGGGGGCGAATGTTCCTGAATTCCAGCCGTTCCGGCGAAGTGCTGGTCGCATTGCAGATGTCGCCCAGGCGCAGGCTTTCCGCCAGCGAGCCGTTGGTGCACGTGAGCTGGATCGAAAGCGTTTCCTCCTCGGGCAGCGCCCCCGCGGCATACGGCACCGAGAGGTGCAGCTCCGTCGCGCGCGAGGTGGCCGAGGGCTTCATCACGATCTTGAAGATGCCGCCCTCCACGGCGTCCGCCTCCCGGAAAAGCCCGAACGGCGTATAGGTCCTCTCCCTCGCTGCGCCCTGGCGATAGCCGACCACGCGGTCCACGGAATACACCTGGTAATGGGCCTTGTTCGCTGCGGAAGGCCTCACGCGGTACTCGTCGCGGCGGTGGTCGAGCACGACGGGATCGGCGTCGAACTTGAACAGATTGACCGCGGGTGTCGCAAACAGGATGAAGCTGTCGTGCCGCAGTTCGGGCATCCAGTCGGGGACCGCGGTGAGCAGGAACTCGGCGGTGAAGCGCGTGCCGGCGCCGCGATTTTCCCAGCGTTCGAGGCCGTGCAAATCGAGGAACAGGAACTTTTCCGGCAGCGCGAAGAATTCCCGCAGCAAGCGATAGCCGGGGTAGGCGTGAGGTGGATACGGCATCAGCGCCTCTTCGGCGCCGAACCCCACCGGCTTGAGCGCGGACGCGTCGAGCAGCTGTTGTTCGGCGCCCGGCGCGCCCACCACGATCTCCCGCAGGTGACGCGTGAGCAAAAGGTAAAGCTTTGACGCCTCGGACAACGGCCCCCCCAGGTGCAGCCGGAGCGAGGACGCTCGCCACTGCGTCAAGTCGATGCCTCTCGTTTCGAACGACAGCCTCACGCGCGGCGTTGCGCCGGGCTGCTGAACGAGAGCGGCGCCCTGGAACTCCAGCGGGTGCACCTCGACGCGATAACCGGTCCTGAAGACGCAGGATGTGCCGTCAACCGGCACCGAGCCCACCTCGGTTCCCGCCTCGACCACCAGGGTCTCGTTGAGCTTGCCCTTGGGCCCGAACACCACGATCGTGGCGGGCGGAATCGGGCGCAGGTAATGCGGAAACAGCAAATCGGTCAGTTCCTGGACGAATTCCGGGAGTTCGTCGTCCAGCTTCTGCCGCACCAGGCCGGTGAGAAACGCGACCCCTTCGAGCAGCCGCTCCACGTCCGGGTCGGAGCTGGGACCGCTCAGCATCGGCGCGAGCGCGGGATTGGCCCTCGAAAACTCCACGGCGAGGTCGCGCAGGTTCGCCAGTTCCTGTTCGTAGTAACGGTTCAACATATGAACTTCGGCTCACCGCCTCGTGACGGCACGCCCGCCGGGGGCACGGTTGCGGCTTTCATTCGGGGCATCACCGGGTAATGCTTACTTTTCCGTCGGAATTCACCACCGTGGACAGATGCACCGGTATTTCGCGTTCATCCGCCTCGATGATTCCGGAGAGATCGAATTTCAGCGAAAGCACGTCCTTGCCTTCCGCAACCAGGTTGATCTGCGCCGATTTCAGGCGCGGTTCGCAGCGCTCTATCACCGCTCGAATCTCGGTTTCGATGTCCTTGGCCGAGCCGCTCGTGAAGGAACCGGCGAGATTGGTGAAATCGGGCACGCCATAACGCTCGTCGATGCCGACGCTGCCCTGGCGGGTATTCAATACCCGCTGCAGGTGGCGCAGGACCGATGACACCAGGAGTTCCGCGCTGGTGAGGTGGGAACGCTCCCGCCCATCCTCCCAGCGCGAAATCCTTTCCAGCAGGCGCTCTTCTCGCATGCGCGCTCGGGCTTACTTAGGCGCGGTCCACGAGTCCTCCGCCTCGATCCCGTCGGGCTGCCACGTCTCGATGATCTTCTCGTACGTGAACGAGACGTCCTCCATGTGCCCCATCTGGCCGCTCGCGCCGTCCAGCGCGTTGGGCATCCAGGTACGGAGGCCCACGATGATGGCGTTCTGCAGCTTCGCGGTGTAGTACTTCTCCTCGCTGCCGTTGGGATTGATGCGGTACCAGTCGAGCGTGACCGTCTTCATCTGCTCTCCCGAGCACAGCGCCTGGAAGAGCTTCGGCGAGCTCTTGTCGATCTCCTTGGTAATGGTCATCGGCCCATGGACGCGCTTGCCGGTGGGCAACCCGGTCTGCGGGCTCTTCGGGATGCTGACGGTATGCTCAACCGCCTGAACCAGGATCGTGCCTTCGCGGCCCTTGATGGTGCACGAGCCCTCGATTTTCCCTTGCTTGTTGCCTTCGAGCGACAAGTGTGCTGGCATCGGCATGGCTTATCTCCTTTCAAAAGTTGACTGAAACCTCCAATAACCGTCGTCGCACCAGCGCGATCAACGAACTTGCGACGCCGAGAATGTGCCCCGGCGGTTACCCCTTCCTTGTAAAAACCACCGCGCAAAGTTTCATTTGTAACTTCACCGAAACAATCGGCGAGAGCGCCGCAGCTCAACTCGAATCAGTTCGAGCGGCACCGCAGCCTGCAACCCGTTCCAAGAGAAGGCCGACCGCTGCGGGTTTCCGGGCACTGGAATACCAGGCGGGAAGAAGCACGCGCAGCGCAGCGCGCGCTCAAGGTTCATCAGCTCTTTTCGAGCTTGCCGACGAGGGAAAGCGTGAAGGATGCGCCCATGTATTTGAAGTGCGGCCGCACTTTGAGGCTCACCCGGTACCAGCCGGGATCGCCTTCGACGTCGGACACCGTGATCTCGGCCTGGCGCAAGGGCCTGCGGCTGCGCACGCCGGGCGCCGGGCTGTCCATGTCCGCGACATACTGGCGTATCCAGTTGTTGAGCTCGGCCTCGATGTCGGCGCGTTCTTTCCAGGTGCCGATGTTCTCGCGCTGGATCACCTTGATGTAGTGTGCGAGGCGGCTTACGACGAAGATGTACGGAAGCTGCGTGCCGAGCTTGTAGTTGAGCTCCGCCTCCTTGCCTTCCTTGCTCTGGCCGAAGAATTTCGGCTTCTGGCATGAATTGGCCGAGAAGAACGCGGCGTTGTCGGTGTTCTTGCGCATGGTGAGCGCCATGAACCCCTGCTCCGCGAGCTCGAACTCGCGTCGCTCGGAAATGAGGATCTCGGTCGGAATCTTGGTCTGGGTCTCGCCCATCGCCTCGTAGTTATAGACCGGGAGGTCTTCCACCGCCCCGCCGCCCTGCGGGCCGATGATGTTGGCGCTCCAGCGGTACTTGGCGAAGCTGTCGGTAAGCCGGCTCGCGAACGCGAACGCGGCGTTGCCCCACAGGAAGTTCGAGTTGCCGCCCGAGACGTCTTCCTTATAGTTGAATTTCTTCGCCGGCGCGGTGTCCGGGCTGTACGGCAGGCGCAGCAAGAAATGCGGCAACGCCAGGCCAACGAAACGCGCGTCCTCGGATTCACGGAACGCGTTCCACTTGGTGAACTGCGGCATCTGGAAGATCGATGACAGGTCCTTCAGGTTGGGCAGTTGCGAAAAGTTCTCGATGCCGAAAAACTCCGCTCCGGCTGCAGCGACGAAGGGCGCATGCGCCATCGCCGCGACGCTCGCCGCGTTCTGCAGCAGCTTCACGTCGCGCGCTCCGGGCCCCAGCTCGTAGTTGGCGACGATCGCCCCGTAGGGCTGCCCGCCGAACTGGCCGAATTCGGCGGTATACACCGTCTTGTACAGGCCCGACTTGGTGATTTCCGGCGCGTCCTCGAAGTCGTCGAGCAGCTTGTCCTTCGCGACGTTCATGAACTCGACCTTCACGTTCTCGCGGAAATCGGTGCGGTCCACCAGAAACTTGAGCGAGCGCCAGGACGACTCGAGTTTTTGAAAGTCGGCGTGATGGATGATCGCGTCGACCTGACGGCACAGTTTCTTGTCAAGCTCGGAAATCATGTCGTCGACGGTGGCCTGCGTGACCTTTTCCACCGCCCGTTGGGGCTCGAGCAGCTCGGAAATGAAAGCCTGAATGCCCTGCTTGGTGATCGAGTAGGCTTCATCACCCGGCTTGACGCGCGTTGCCTCGACCAGTTGATCGATCAGCGACGCCTGTTCGGCCGCCGCCGGCTTCGCCTGCGGTGCGACCTGTTTCTCGTTCTCGGCCATGTGCTCCTCCTTCTTACTTACTTGTCCTGTATCCCCAGCTCCGACAGCAACCGTGCCCGGGTCCCCTCGTCCTTGACCAGTTCCTGTATCTTCCTGCGGAATTCGGGAATGTTGCCGAGCGGCCCTTTCAGCGCTTTCAGCGCGTCGCGCAGCGCGATCAGGTTCCTGAGCTCCGGAATCTTCTCGACGACCGCGTCGGGCTCGAAGTCCCTGATCGAGTTGAAGCCCATCTTCACGTTGAGCGTCTCGCCCTTGGCCTTCTCGTCGAGCATGTTCGGCACCGACACCTGCAGCGACAGGTTCTGCGCCTTCACCACCTCGTTGAAATTGTCCTTGTCGACGGTGATGGGCTTGCGCTCCTCAACCGGGGTGTCGTCGTCCTTGAGCGTGAAATCCCCGACGACCAGCAGCTTGAGCGGAAGCTCGACCTCCTCCTTGGCGTCCCCGGTCGCCGGCCGGTAAACGATGTTGACCCGCTCCTTCGGTGCAACCGATCCTTCGTTAGCCATAGGACCCTCCGTTCTCTCGAGTTGATCATCCGCGCCGGTCGTCGCGCGGCATCGAGTTGCCCCCCGCGTGGCCGGCCGCGCTCTATTCCGTCACCGCCTCTCCCGCGCGATATCGGATTACTATCCTCTAAACGCCAGAAAGGCGCAATGCTTCCGCGTAATCGAGCAGCGCGATGCGGCGCAAAACGTCGTTCGCCTGCGGGAGATCGCCGTCGCCCGACGGCGCGCCGGCAAGCCCCAGGTAGATCACCTTCAACGCGTGCAGCGCCAGCGCGGGGTCCCAGCTGTCCAGGTCGCGCCGGTCGATCTCCTCGAGCAGGGGCTTCAGAAAAGGCCGCATATCCTTCACCTTTTTGTGCGCGACCATCATTTGACAGAAACGGATGCGCGCCATCAACCGGCTTTTTGCGGACATCCCGCTGGCAAGTTGGCTTTGAAGGCGGGCGGCAGCCTCGATCCAGTTGCCCTGTTCGACCTGCTTGCCCGCCTCCGTCAGCGCCGCAGTCAAACCCTCCCGGTCATCGCCGTCGCCCGGCGGCTCCACGGCTCCCATGGCCTCTCCGGCCAGCAATCCGCGCAGCCAGTTTTGAGTGTCGGCATTAGCATACGGGGTGCCGTCGGAGAAGGTCAAGCCTTCAATCCCCGCGAGACGCCGCACGAAACTCGCGGTCTCGTGCGCCACGGTGTTCCTCGCCACGACAAAACGGCTGCCCAGGCCGTCGAGCGCCTCCGCCGTGACGCGGCTCAGGTCCAGCCAGAAGATGAACTCGGGCAGGCGCGACTCGGCAAACTTCACGAGGCTCTCCCTGTCGCCCTTGTCGAGCATCGTGGCGAGCGTGCTCGCCACCTGCGCCGGAGGCGGGGGCACGCGGGATTTGTTCGCGGCAGCCTGCGGCAGCGACTCGATGCGGCTCCACAAGGCGATGCGGCTCAGCCGGTATGCGAGCGGATTCGAAAGGTCGGCATCGAGCAGAAAACCCGCGACTTCGCCGATTCTCCTCAGCGCACCATCGAGCGCTTTGTCTGCGTCGGCCTGATTCTGCGGCGGCGCGCCCGCCTCAAGCGCCGCGGCCGGCGGCGCGCCTGGTTGCGGGGCACTTTGGCTGCCGGGCACCGGGGCCGCCGGCTTGTCGGCAACAGGCGTCGCTTCGGCGGCCCGAGGCGGCTCGATGATCGGCAGCTCGTCGAGCGCGGCGTGCAGATGAAAAACGGAGGGCGCTTCGGCGTCCTTGTCGCGCAGTAACGCGTCTATCGCGTCGACGTTCTTCTTCATCGCCGCGAGAAGCTCCGGCGCCACCGGCTCGGGCTCAAGCGTGCGCAGCGCCTCCTGGGTCCTGTCGAGCCACCACTCGATCGCCGTGCGGCGACCGCGCATGCGCTTGGGAGGCGGGTAAAGGGCGTCCCAGTACTTGGTCAGCAAATCGCCCAGCATCGTCAACCCAGTGGCCAAGCCAGCGATCTTCTGCACTTGCATCAAGCCCACCGCAAGATAGGCCGCGACCAAGATGTCCTTGCCCTGCTTCTCGAGAATCTCCGCGGCGAGCTTGACCACCTCGTTCCAGTTGGTGCCGCTGGAGGCAGCCGGATTGGCGAACTTGTCGATTTCGGTCTGCAGCTTCTCGAACTGCGGGGAATCGCGCACCTCCGAGCCCGCCGGGCTGCTCTCGGAAATCGGCTTGCTGCCCAAATTGACTAGATCCATCCCCTCTCACCGCGTGACCAGAACCGGCGCGGCGGCGTGCGCCCGGCCCCGCAATTCATTTGATCGCTCGCCACGGCAATGTGGCTCACCTTTTCGTAGACCTCAGATCGTATCACAGCGGGGCGCCGCCGGCCGGCGTCCCATGTCGCAGCACAACCCTGGAGAACGCCGGGACCGACGGGAAAGTTGCGTTCGCGGCTCAAGCCGGCGCGCCAACTGCATTAACGGCCCGGGGGCGATCGCCCCGGCCCGGTTTTTGAAACGCCAAGCCGTTTGCAGTAAGCTCTCGGTGGCTTTGATTCAGGCCGGACATCGGTCAGCGAATCCAGGAAGGAACACTATGGCAGTCTTCCGACCCGCCATCACCGGAACGCGGCACGTGATCTCCGCCGGTCATCACGCCGCCGCACATGCGGGATTCGCGATCCTGGAGGCGGGGGGCAACGCGGTCGACGCGGGGGTCGCCGCCGGCATCGCGCTCGGCGTGCTGCAGACCGATCGCGTCAACTTCGCTGGCGTGGCTCCGATCATTCTCTATTCCGCCACGGAACGGAAGATTTTTACCATCGCCGGCCTCGGCACATGGCCGAGCGCCGCCCGCCTCGAGGTGTTTCACAAGGAATACGGCGGGAAGATTCCGCCGGGCCTGCTGCGCGCGGTGGTGCCGGCGGCGCCGGACGCGTGGATCACGGCGCTCGAAAAGTTCGGCACGATGAGCTTCGGCGAGGTCGCCGCCGCGGCGATCCGTTTCGCGCGTGACGGCTTTCCGATGCACGGCTTCATGGCGGATTACCTCCACGAGCACGAACAGGATTATCGACGCTGGCCGTCGAGCGCCGCCGTATTTCTGCCGGGAGGCAGGCCGCCCAAACCCGGTGATATTTTCGTGCAGGCCGACCTCGGGCGCACGATCCAGTACATGGCGGATGAGGAGAAGGCGCACGCCGGGAAAGGACGCGCCGCGGGTCTCGCTGCGGCCCGGGATGCGTTCTACAAGGGCGACATCGCGCAGGCCATCGTGCGCTACCACCATGAGAACGGCGGTTGGCTCGCTTACCGGGACATGGCCGAGTTTCGCGTGCCCTTCGAGCCGCCGGTTCGCACGCGATTCCAGGAGCTGGACGTTTACGGCTGCGGGCCGTGGTGCCAGGGCCCGCTGTTGCTGCAGGCGCTGAACATCGTCGGGGGCTTCGATCTTGTGGCGCTCGGTTACAACAGTCCGGCCTACATCCACGTGCTCACCGAAGCGCTGAAGCTCGCGTTCGCCGACCGGCACCGTTATTACGGCGACCCGCGTTTCGTGAAGGTGCCGATCGACGAGCTGCTCTCGTTCGAGCTTGCGGCCCGCAGGCGCCGGCACATCGCCCCCGACCGCGCCGCTCCCGCCATGCCCGAGGCGAGCGAGATCGGCGGCGGCTGGGAGAAAACGCCCGCTCCCTCCGGCGCAGCGCACGGAGAACCCGCGCCCCTCGCGGATACTTCCTACGTGTGCGTGATCGACGGCGAGGGCAACGCGTTTTCGGCTACGCCCAGCGACGGCTCGAGCGCGATGCCGGTGATACCGGGAACCGGGCTTTGCCCGTCCTCGCGCGGTTCGCAATCGTGGACCGATCCCGCGCATCCGGCCTGCCTCGCGCCGGGCAAGCGGCCCAGGCTCACGCCCAGCCCCGCGCTGGCGATGCGGGATGGCCGGGTGTTCATGCCGTTTGGCACCCCGGGCAACGATATCCAGCCCCAGGCAATGTTGCAGGTGTTTCTCAACGTCGCGGTGTTCGAAATGGATCCGCAGAGCGCGGTCGAGGCGCCGCGCTTCGCGACGTACAGCTTTCCGGGTTCTTCGGAGCCGCATGCGTATTATCCGGGGCGGCTCAACCTCGAGAGCCGTATCGATCGCCCGGTGGGCGAGGAGCTTGCCGCGCTGGGCCACGACGTGAAGTGGTGGCCCGAGCTGGAATGGCGCGCCGGCAGCGTATGCGCGATCACCAGCGACCCTCGAAGCGGGCTGCTGTCGGGTGGCGCTGACCCGCGCCGCCCGGCATACGCCCTGGGCTGGTAGCGGATCGACGCC
>JACQGO010000098.1 GCA_016199485.1 Betaproteobacteria bacterium | reverse complement strand
CCCGAAGGCGTTTGCCGACTTCCTCCAGGAGGAAATTGAGCGCTGGGCGAAAGTCGTGAAAAGCGCCGGGATACGCGCGGAGTGAGCGGTCAGCGCGCGAGATCGACGCGGATGCCCGCCTCCTTGATCACCCTGGCCCACTTCGCGATTTCGGATTTCATGAAGGCTTCAAAGTCGGCCGGGGAGCTGTAGAGCACCTCGGCGCCCATCCCGGCGAAGCGCTCCCGGGTCTCGGTCGAGGACAGCACTTTCCCCAGTTCCGCGTTGAGCCGCCCGACGATGTTCCGCGGGGCGGCCGCAGGGAGCAGCAAGCCGACCCATATGCCGGCCTGGTACCCCGGCACGCCCGATTCCGCGACGGTCGGAAGTTCCGGAGCCAGGGCGGAGCGCTGCGGGCTGGTGATGGCGAGCGCCCGCAGCTTCCCGGCTTTCACGTGGGGCAGGACCGACGTCATGCTCGGGAAACCGAGCGGGATATGCCCGGCGAGCACATCGTTGGTCGCCTGGGCGGTGCCCTTGTAGGCGACGTGAACGAGGTTGATCCCCGCCATCAGGTTGAGCAGCGCGCCCGCCAGGTTGGCAGGCGAGCCGTTGCCGTTGGAGCCAAAATTGATCTGGCCCGGTCTCGCTTTGGCGATGGCAATCAAGTCCTTGATCGATCTGGCGGGCAGCGACGGGTGGACGACGACGAGGAGCGGTGTCCAGCCGACCAGACTGATCGGCGAGAAATCCTTCACCGGGTCATACGGGAGCTTTCTGACCAGGCTGGGATTTACGGTGTGCGAGCTCGAAATGATCAGCATGGTGTATCCATCAGGCGCTGCACGCGCGGCAAGTTCCGTGGCGATCATGCCCGCGGCCCCCGGGCGGTTGTCGATGACGATCTGCTGTCCAAGCAGTTCGCCCAGACGCTGTCCGACCAGGCGGGCCATGATGTCGGCGTTGCCGCCGGCCGCGTAGGGTACGAGCAGGCGGACCGGGCGCGCAGGATAGCTGTCCGCCGCGTGAGCAACAGACAAAAATACTGCGGCCAGGAAAAGACAGGGAGCCAGAAGGCGGCATATCGTGATTTGCATTGCTCCGTTCCTCCGGTCACCGGGGCCGCAAGCGCAAGCTCTCGCTAGGAGTTTGTCGGGCTTAGCCCCGACAAACTCCTTATGTAAAATCGGCTCCGGGAAAATTGTAAAAGTGGAGCCCTCATATGGGAATTCACGCCTACTTTCCGTCAGTTTCAACCGCTTTGGCCGGGTTTTCTTCCGAATCGTTGGCCGATTTTGCTGTTAGTAGCCTGTCGAACTGTTAAGTCCGACAGGCTACTAATCGATCCGCGCGCCGGACTCCTTGACGACTTTGGCCCATTTCTCCAGATCGGCCGCAATCAGCCGCGCGAACTCCTCGGGGGCGCTGCCGTGGGGGTCGATGCCGAGGTTTGACAGCCTCTCGCGGATTTCCGGAAGTTTCAATACCCTGGAGATCTCGGCGCTCAGCCGCTGCACGATGTCCTTCGGAGTATTCGCCGGCGCAAGGAATCCATACCACAGGCTCGCCGAGTAGCCCGGCACCCCCGACTCGGCGATCGTCGGGATCCCGGGGGCGGCCGGTGAGCGCCGCAGGCTCGCGACGCCCAGAGCTCGCAGCTTGCCCGAGCGCACGTGGGGGAGCACCCCGAGGGTGGTCCCGAAGGTCATCGTGACTTGCCCGCCGAGCAGATCGGTGACGGCCGGCGCGGTGCCCTTGTAGGGAACGTGAACGAGCTTGACCCCCACGGTGAGGCCGAACAGCACGCCCGCGAGGTGCCCGGAGGAACCATTGCCGGCGGAGGCGAACGTCAGTTCCCCCGGCTTTGCCCGGGCCAGCGCGATCAGCTCACGCACCGACGCCGCGGGCAGCGACGGGTGCACGACGAGGATGAGCGGGCCGGAGCCCGCCAGCGTGATCGGAGAAAAATCCCGGATCGCGTCGTAAGGAAGTCTCCGGTACAGGCTCTGATTGATCGCGTGGCTGCTCGGGACCAGGATGATCGTGTACCCGTCGGGCGGCGATTTCGCGGCGAGCTCGGTCCCGATGATCGTGTTTGCGCCCGGCCGGTTGTCGACGATGACCTGCTGGCCGAGTTGCTCGCCCAGCCTCTGCGAGATCGTGCGGGCGAGGGTGTCATTGCCGCCGCCCGGAGGATAGGGCGATATGATCCTGACGGGCTTGACGGGGTAGGTTTGCGCCCATCCGGCGGCGACCACGATGGCGCCGAGCGCCGCGGCGCTGATAAGGCTGGTCCCGCGCCACATTTGCGATACTCCCCTGCGATACAACCGTTCCAATACCACATTGTAATCCGTGGACGGGAGCACCGGAACACGCGGTATCCAGATGGTGGACGAGAAGTACCGCGTGAACGGCGGACAAGGAACGGTAAGCGGTGCACAGTGAACCGCCCGAACTTGCCGGCGAAGCGCGGTCCACCCTTTTGCCCTTCACCCTTCACCGGTTACGGACATTGCGCGCGTGGCGGTCGCGCCTTGCGAAATGGCGCGTACCCCCGCTTGGTGCTACGATTGCCTGGCGCAATCGACCCCCCCGTTCCGCGACTCAGGAGGACGAATGAAGCTCTACATGAACGACCGCTCCGGCAACGCGTACAAACCGCGCCTGCTGCTCTCCATGCTCAACGTGCCGTACGAGAAGGTGATGGTGGACACGAGGGCGGGCGACAACAGGAAGGAGGCGTTCCTCAAGCTGAATCCACGCGGTCAGATCCCGGTGCTGGAGGACGACGGGCGGGTCTTCTGGGGTTCCACCGCGGTGCTGGTGTACATCGCGCGCAAGCACGGAGGCGAGAAATGGCTGCCCACCGAGCCCGCTGCGGTGGCCGAGGTGATGCAGTGGCTGGAGCTCGCGCAAAACGAACTGCATTACGGGCTGCAGTGGGCGCGCGGGGTGCTCAACAAGATCAAGACCGGCAATCTCGAGGAGTACCAGGGTTACGGCCGGCGGGGACTGGCGGTGCTGGAAGGCCATCTCGGGAGTCACGACTGGGTTGCGCTCGGCCGGCCCACGATTGCCGATGTCGCGTGTTATCCGTACACCTCGCTCGCGGAGGAGGCGGGACTTCCGCTCAAGAACTCCCCGAGCGTGGTTGCGTGGATCAGTCGCTTCGAAGCGCTGCCGGGCTGGGTGAAGCGAATATAGTAGTTGCGTCTCTGTAGTTTGAGCGGTGCACAGGGGCGGAAGCGGACGATGCCGAATTTTCGCTTTGCGCACGCGGCGGCGCCGGACTGGCGCGAAGCAGCAGCATCGTGCGTCGCGCAGCTCCACGGGGGCGCCGCGAGCATCGGCTTCCTCTATGTCACCGACGTGCTCTCCGACCACCTCGGCGACATCCTGGCGTTCTGCAAGACCCGTACCGGCGTCGCGCACTGGGTCGGCGCCGTGGGTGCCGGCATTTGTGCGACGGCGACCGAGTATCTCGACGAGCCGGCGATCGCAGTGATGGTCGGCGATCTCGACCCCGACGCTTTCCAGGTTTTCTCGGATGTCAAGTCGGTTGCAGACATCGCGCGCCTGCAGCTCGGCTTCGGCGGCGCCGCGGCGAATTTTGCGCTGGTGCACGCCGATCCGTCCAACCACCACATCGTCGAGCTCGTGACAAAGCTCGCGGCCAAGGTCGAAAGCGGCTTTCTCGTGGGCGGGCTGACCAGCTCGCGCGGCAAGAATCTGCAGATCGCAGACGGCATTACCGAGGGCGGAATCTCGGGCGTGGCGTTCGCCGACGGCGTCGCGGTGGCGACGCGCCTCACGCAGGGCTGCTCGCCGATCGGTCCCAAGCACGTGATCACCGCGTGCCAGCGCAACATCCTGATCTCGCTCGACGGGCGGCCGGCGCTCGACGTGTTCAAGTCGGACATCGGGGAGGTGCTCGCGCGCGACCTGAACCGCGTTGCCGGCCGCGTCTTCGCGGGTATCCCGATCACCGGCAGCGACACCGGCGACTACCTGGTGCGCAATCTGGTCGGCATCGATCCCGCGAACCGGCTGCTCGCGGTGGGCGACTGGCTGGAGCCGGGCAGCAGCGTCATGTTCTGCCGGCGGGACGCGGCCACCGCGCGCGAGGACATGGCGCGCATGCTGGACAGCATCAAGCAGGGGCTGTTCACGCAGCCGCGCGGCGGCGTCTACTATTCCTGTCTCGGGCGTGGCGCGAGCCTGTTTGGGGAGGACTCGCAGGAGCTCAGGATGGTGCAGGAGGCGCTGGGCGAGTTTCCGCTGGTCGGCTTTTTCTGCAACGGCGAGATTTCGCACAACCGCCTCTACGGCTATACCGGCGTGCTGACGCTCTTCGTGTGAAGCGGGCGTCGGCGCGGCTGGCGCCCGGGGCTGCGCCGCTGCGGATTTGCGCAGGCCGGTGAGGGGGGCTGTTACAATACGCGATATGTGGCAGGAGTATCTGACCCTCGGTCGCGCGCTCACCTGGTTCCTGCATCCGTGGCTGATGGTTGTGGCGTCCGCCTGGGTGGTGTACGTCCTCTATTCGCGTGAGTTTCATTCGCGCACGCTCAAAGCGCTGGTCGAGGAAGACAAATCCTCCTCGCTGACGATGTAGGCCGCGCGGGAACCGTGCCCGGCGTGCGCGGTTCGCGACGTCCGATATGACGGGAGACCCAATGAGCCAGGACCCTTATCTCGACAAGATGGCCTTTTCATTCGTGCGCGTCGCGCCGCGACCCTCGAAGCCGCGCGAGCGCGGGCTCACCGTCGTCGCCGACCGCGGCATGGGGATGGGCCGCGTCGCCGACCTCATCGAATCGGCAGGCGAGTACATCGATTTCGTGAAAATCGGGATCGGGGCGTACCGGCTGCAGAGCGAAGCGTTTCTCAAGCGCAAGATCGCCGCGCTGCACAAGGCCGGAGTCAGGGTCTTTTTCGCCGGGGACGTCACCGAGGCGGCGTTGATGCAGGGCGTCTCGCGCGAGTTCTACAAGACCGCGCGCAAGCTCGGCGCGGACGCAATGGAAGTCTCCAGCGCGCAGATCGCGATGTCGCTCAACGACAAGTGCGAGCTGATCCGGATGGCGGGCGGCGAAGGCCTGAAGGTGATCGCCGAGGCCGGGCAGAAAGGGCACGAGGACTGGACCAGCAGCCAGAGCTACATCCACGCGCAGGTGGAAGCGTACCAGAAGGCCGGCGCATGGAAGGTGCTGGTGCAGGGAGAGGGAATTTCGGAGGGCGTCGAGACGATGAAGGAGGACGTCATCCTCAACCTGGTGGCGCGCTTCGACGCGCAGGATTTCATTTTCCAGGCCAAGGACTCGTCGAGCCAGGTGTGGTACATCAACACGCTCGGCAACGCCGTGAACCTCGATATCGACGACCACCAGGTGATCGATGTCGAGCTGATGCGCCGCGGCATCCGCAAGCGCGGCGTGTTCGGGCTGGTCGGTAGCCTGTAGCGGAGTCGCCGCAACGGGCCGGCGCGGGAGTGTTGCGCGGGATTTCCCGGGGGGACACCCGGGAAGTGCCCGAAACGGGAGTAGAGGAAAGGAAGATGACGGTCACGAGACAATCCTTGAAGCGTGCGGCGCAGCTTTCGGTATGGTTGACGGCCACGCTCGCAGGCGCGACGGCGGCGCATGCCCAGTCTTGGAGGCCCGAGAAGAACGTCGAAATCATCGTCGGCACCGGCCCCGGCGGCGCGCTCGATCGGGCCGCGCGGACGGTCCAGAAGCTGTTTCACGACCGGCAACTCGTGCAGTTGAGCACGGTGGTGAACAAGCCGGGCGGCGGTCACGCGGTGGCACTTGCCTATCTCAACCAGCACCCCGGGGACGGGCATTACCTGCAGGTCACCTCCGAGCCCCTGCTCACCAACCGCATCACGGGCAAGAGCGCGATCAGCTATACCGATTACACCGCGATCGCGCAGCTGTTCAACGAGTATATGGCTTTCACGGTATACGCGGATTCTCCGCTCAAGAGCGGCCGGGACCTTGCCGAACGGCTGAGGAAGGATCCCGCCTCGCTCAGCATTTCGGTCTCGACCAGCCTGGGCAACGCCAACCACATTGCGCTCGTGCTCGTCGCGAAAGCCGCGGGCGGGGATATCCGGAAGCCGAAAACCGTGGTGTTCAATTCAGCGGGCGATGCAATGACGGCGCTCGCCGGGAAGCACGTGGACGTGATCGTGACCGGACCGGCAAACCAGGTCCCGCTCGCGCAAGCGGGCAAGGTGCGGATACTCGCGATCGCCGCGCCCCGGCGCCTCACCGGCGCGCTCGGCGAAGTGCCCACCTGGAAGGAACAGGGCGTCGACGTGGTAGCCGGCACATGGCGCGCGGTGGTTGCGCCCGGGGGGCTCGGCGCGGCGCAGATCGCCTACTGGGACGAGGTGTTCTCGAAGCTGAGCCGCGGCGAGGAATGGCAGCGGGATCTCGAGCGCAATCATTTCGCGAATACCTACACCGCGAGCAGGGAGACGCGGCAATTCTTCGACGCGCAGAACGGGAGGCTCAGGGCAGTACTCGCCGAGCTGGGCCTTGCCAGATAGCATGACGTCGCCGCGGGCACGCACGGGAGGCGCGCGACGCAGAAGGCGCGGTTGCGCTTGGTGGCCCGGCGCATGAGGGGTAGCATGGGTGATACGACGGAGGAAGTCATGGCGAATCTGCATTTCCTGACGATTGCCGAAACGGCAAAACTCATCCGGTCGCGCAAGCTCTCGCCGGTCGAGCTGGCGCAGGCGCTGCTCGCGCGGGTCGAGGCGCTCGATCCGCAGCTCAACGCTTTCATCACCGTCACCGGGGAGCTTGCGCTCGAGCAGGCGCGGCGGGCGGAAAAGGAGATCGGCTCGGGCAACTACCGCGGACCGCTGCACGGCGTGCCGTTCGGGCTGAAAGACCTCTACTACACCGCGGGGATATTGACTTCCGGGCATTCGAAGATCGGGCTCGACCACGTTCCCTCGTTCGATGCGACGACGACCGCGAAGCTCTACGACGCGGGTGCGGTGCTGCTCGGCAAGCTCGCTACACACGAGTTCGCTCACGGCGGACCCTCATTCGATCTGCCGTGGCCGCCGGCGCGCAATCCGTGGAACACCGCGCATTTCACCGGCGGCTCTTCCAGCGGCTCGGCCGCGGCGGTCGCCGCGGGCCTCGTGCCGGGCGCGCTGGGTACCGACACCGGCGGCTCGATCCGCACTCCGGCTTCGTACTGCGGCGTCGTCGGGCTGAAGCCCACGTACGGGCTGGTGAGCCGCTATGGCGTGATCCCGAATTCGTTCACGCTCGACCACTGCGGGCCGCTCACCTGGACGGTGGAGGACTGCGCGATCATGCTGCAGGCGCTCGCCGGCCACGATCCGAGGGACCCCGCGAGCGCGAAGCTCGATGTGCCCGACTACCGCGTGGCGCTTGACAAGGACGTCGGTGGCCTGCGCATCGGGGTGCTCAGGCACCTGTGGGAAGAAGATCTTCCGGCGAGCGAGGAGCTGCGGCAGGCGATGGAGAAGGCGATCGCGGTATTCAGGCGGCTCGGAGCCAGAGTCGAGACCGCGCGCATGCGCCCGGCGCAGGAGTATTACGACGTCAAGGTGATCATCGCCGAGAGCGAGGCTTTCGCCGTGCAGCAGCGCGACCTCGCGTCCCGGCCGCGCGAGTTCGGCGAGCATTACCTGGGCCGCGTGCTGGTTGCCTGCCTGTTCCAGGGCTCGGATTACGTGCGCGCGCAGCGGCAGCGGCGGCACCTGGTCGAGGACATGGTGCCGCTCTACGAGAAATATGACGTGCTGGTTACCGCCGGCATGGGCGCAGCGCCGCGGCTCGAGTCGCACCGCGCGATCGGCTTCTGGGACAAGTGGCAGAAGCCCAGCATTACCACGGTGTTCGACGTGACCGGCGGTCCGGCGATCATGGTGTGCAACGGCTATACAAAGAACGGGCTGCCGCTCGGGATGCAAGTCGCGGGCCGCCCGTTCGACGAGGCGACCGTGCTCAGGGCGGCGTACGCCTACGAGCAGGCGACGGCGTGGCGCAACAGGCGTCCGCAGCTCGCCGCCGGTGCCGTGCCCGCGGCGATTCGCCTCGACCACGGGACGGACGCGCCCGGGCCCGCGGATCCGGAGACGCGCAGGCTCGTTGAAATGCTCGTCGCGCGCGCCGGGCTCAAACTGCCGGAACACATCGTGCTGCAGCTGTGCGAAGCGGCGCCATACGCGCTGGCGATGGCGCAACGCATGCCCGCACATGCCTGGGAAGACGAGCCGGGAAACGTCTTCGTGTTTCCGGAGAAGGTGCTCAGCGCAGGCCGCGCGGCAGCGGCGAAAACGCCGGCGCGAACACGCGCAAGCATCGAGGCGTAACGGCGGGGGCGCGCGCCGCGCGCTCGATCAGCCTTCCCCCTTGCGGAAGTGCCAGCCCATCGGCGCGATCTCGGAGATCCCGCCGCCGCCGGGCACCCGGAACTTGACGGTGACCGCGCCGGGGTCGCTGATGAACTCGCAGCCGTGCTCGCGCAGCTCGGCGACGTAGGCGTCCATCT
>JACQGO010000096.1 GCA_016199485.1 Betaproteobacteria bacterium | reverse complement strand
CCCCGCTCGTTTTGCACCGGAATACGCATTACGATGCAACGGCATTCTTCATGTCGGAAAAGGACAGCGGGTTAGATGGTGCATACATCGAGCCATCAAAGGAGCTTGCATTCAAGAATCTCGCGGCTGCCCTTTATGGGCGAGCTGTAGCGTACAGCAAACAAAGAGGCTAACTGCTTGATAAAGTCAGTGCCGCAGGTAGCGTCTGCCGCCGCAACTTGCGGTGCGAAATTGGTACCTCAAGTTGCCGCTGAAGCACGTGAGGGCGGGAGAGCGATGAATTTGACGGGGACACTATGCAATTCGCTAAGCCTCAGCCCGTGCATTTGTTCGTGGGTTGATAAAGTTACTCTGACCCCGGGTACACCTCGTCACTTTTTCACTCGAGAAGCAGACTGGCCCCGGGTCACTCCATCGTACGCACATCCGGCGTGACGGCGATCTCCATGTCCCCCAGCGCGATGACCTCCTGTGGAGTGAAACCGGGCGCGACCTCGTCCAGGACGAAGCGGCCGTCGTGCCAGTGCAGCAGCGCGAGATCGGTCACCACGTAGTTGACGCATGCTTTCCCGGTGAGGGGATAGGTGCACTCGCACCGCAGCTTCGGGCGGCCCTTGCTGTCGGTATGCTCCATCACGATGATCAGCTCGCCTTTTCCCGAGAGCAGGTCCATCGCGCCGCCGATGGCGCCCCGCTTCGCGTTCGTCGTGCTCCAGTTGGCGACGCTGCCGTGCTGGTCGACCTCGAACGCGCCCAGGATCACCGTGTCGATCCTGCCGCCGCGCGCCATCTCGAAGGAAGTGACGCTGTCGAAGAACGACGCGCCGGGGCGCAGCGAGACGTACTGGCCGGCGGCATTGTAGATGTCGGGATCGACTTGATCGCCCGCCACCATCTCGCCGTAGCCGAGAACGCCGTTCTCGGCATGAAGGATCACGTCACGGCCGTGAAGATAGTTTGAAACCAAAGTGGGAATGCCGGTGCCGAGGTTCACGTAGGTACCGTCCCTCACGAGCCGGGCGGCGTTTTTCGCGATGCCGGCCCGCGTCAGCGCGGGCTTGCCGTTGTAGAGGCGCGGCTTGTCGGAAGGCCGCCTTTCGGGCCGGCGCCATGCCCTGGGGTCGCCCGTCTGCGTGGTCTTCACCACGCGCGATACGAAGATTCCCGGAAGATTGACGAGCTCTGGCGGAATCCCGCCGGGCTCCACGGTCTCATCCACCTCGACGATCGCAACGCGCGCGGCCTTGGCGAAGCTCGGATTGAAATTCTGGCTCCCGCCGCGGAACTGAACGTTGCCCAGGCGATCGGCGCGATATCCTCTCAGGAACGCGTAATCCACGCGGATCGCGTGCTCGAGGACATGGGGTTTGCCGTTGAACTCGCGGACCTCCTTGCCTGCCGCAATGGCGGTGCCGACGGTCGTCGGCGAGTAAAACGCCGGTATCCCGGCGCCGCCCGCGCGGCAGCGTTCCACCAGTATGCCCTGCGGTACCAGCTCCACTTCCATCTCGCCGGCGGCGATCTGCGCCTCGCTCGCCGTAGGCGTGCCGGGCCGCATGGAAAAAGCGGCGATCAGCTTCCTCACCTGCTTGTTCTCCGCGAGGATCTGGCCGCGCGTTGCGCCCGGGTCGCCCAGCGAGTTGCAGACGAGGCACAGGTCCTTTGTACCCTTGTCGCGCAGCGCAATGATCAGGCTCGTCGCAAACCTGTGCACGACGCCGAAACCGGCGATTGCGATCGTCGCCCCGTCGGGAATGTCCGCGATTGCCTGCTGCGGGGATGCGAAAACCTTGTCCATGCCTGTTCTCCTGGAAACTGGAAGCAGTCTCAACACCCTCATTCAAGCCACAGAGGACACAGAGTTCACAGGGAATGGCGGAAAAGCAAGGCCAGTCCTGGTGTCGCGCCCTCTGTGTGCTCTGTGATCTCCGTGGCTGATTCTGGCTTCGCTTTCGAGAGCTTCCAGCGGAATTATGGATTATGGATGCGTGTTCTGGCCAGCGGGCGGAGCTATCGAGCGTCGTGGATCGCCTTCCATAGCCTGAACGGCGTAAACGGCGTATCGAGCTGCTCGATGCCGAGCGGGCGCAGCGCGTCGATCGTCGCGTTGGCGAGCGCCGGCAGCGAGCCGCTGCAGCCGGCTTCCCCCACCCCCTTCGCGCCGAGGGCGTTGGTGGGCGTCGGCACCGGATGATCGTGCACCTGGATCGCCCGCAGCCAGCCCGCGCGCGGCATGACGTAGTCCATGAAGCTTCCGGTCAGAAGCTGCGCGGTGGACGGGTCGTACACCGCGTGCTCGCCGAAGACTTGGCCCGCCCCCTGCATGACGCCGCCGTGCACCTGGCCTTCGACCAGAGTCGGGTTGATGACGTTGCCGAGGTCGTCGACCGCGGTGTAACGCTCGATCGACGCGGCGCCGGTCCCGGGATCGATCTCGACTTCGGCGATGTGGCAGCCGTTCGGATAAGTCGTGCCGAAAGTACCCTCGGCGACGGTGTCAAGCGGGTGCGGCTTCGATCCGGCCAGCGCACGGGCAAGCTCGATGAAGCCGATCGAGCGATCGCCGGCGTGGAACGCCCCATCGGCGTAGCGCAGTGCGCTCTCCGGTGCGCCCAGCATCACAGCCGCGTGGGGCCGCGCACTCTCGATGAGCTTTTGGCCGAGCACGCGGAACGCACTGCCGGTGCCCAGCACACCGCGCGAGCCTCCGGTGCCGTTGCCGATGAGATCGGCGGTCGGGGGCCCCGGGTGAAAGCGGATATGCGCGGAATCCACGCCGAGCGTTTCGGCCACGATCTGCGGAAAAACGGTCTCATGCCCCTGGCCGGACGATTGCGTGACGGCGTAGAGCGTGATCGCGCCGTTCGCATCGAACTCCGCCGCGACCTGGTCTTTCGGCGCGCTGCCGCCGCCGCCCGCTTCAAGATAGGTGGCGATGCCGATGCCGCGCAGCCTCCCGGCGCGCTTCGATGCCGCGCGGCGCGCCGGGAAACCCGACCAGTCGGCGCGCGCGAGCGCATCGTCCATCACCGCTTCGAAGTCGCCCGAGTCGTACACCCCCGCGTTCGGCGTCTTGTAGGGCATGGCCTCGCGCGGGATGAAATTTTTCCGCCGCAACTCGACCGGATCGAATCCGTGTTCGTGGGCGGTGTAGTCGACCAGCCGCTCGATCGCGTAGGCGATGTCGGGACGCCCCGCGCCGCGATACGCGGATACCGGCACCGTATTGGTGTACGCGAGCCGGGTGCGGCCGTATACGGCGGGAATGCGGTAGACGCCCGCGATCGTGATGGTGAGGTTCCTGGTGGCGATCAACGATCCGAACGCTCCGCCGTATGCCCCCAGGTCGGCGCGGTCGTCGAAGCGAATGGCGAGGAATTTCCCATCCGCGTCGAGCGCGAGCTCTCCGGTGAGCGAGATCGCGCGCCCGTGAAAATCGCTCATGAAAGTTTCACTGCGGGTCGCGACCCATTTCACCGGCCGGCCGAGCTTTTTCGCCGCCATCATCGCCGCAAAATACTCCGGGTAAGCCGCGCCGCGCACGCCGAAGCTGCCGCCCACGTCCTGCGCGACCAGGACGATCCTGTCCTTGTCGAGGCCGGTGACGTGTGCGATCTGCCCGCGCATGCCGCCCACGCCCTGCAGCAGCGTATGTACGGTGTAGCGCCCGCTTCCCGGATCGAACGCGACCAGGCAGGCGCGCGGCTCCAGCGCGTTGCCGACGAGGCGCTGGCTCTCGACGGTGAGTCGGCTGGCGTACTTCGCACGCGCAAACGCGGCGGCGACCGCCTGTTCGTCTCCGGATTCGTACTCGAACGCGAGATTTCCCGGCACATCGTCGTGAAGCTGCGGCGCGCCTTCCTTTACCGCGGCATCGAAGCTTGCGACAGCAGGCAGGTCGCGGTATTCGACATCGATCAGTTCCCGCGCGTCCTCCGCGATCGCCGCCGTTTGCGCGACGATCATCGCGATCGGCTCGCCTACGTACCGTACGCGACCGATCGCGAGCACGGGGTGGTGGGGCTTGCGCAGTTGCTGGCCGCCTTTCCCCGGGTAGTTGACGATGTTGGGCAGCGACTTGAACCCCGCCTCGCGCGCGTCCTCGCCGGTGAACACCGCCACGACGCCGCGATGGACCGGCGCTCGCGTCGGGTCGAGCCGGACGATTTCGGCGTGCGCCCGGTCGGAGCGCAGGAAAACCGCGTGGAGCTGACCCGGAAGATTCCAGTCGGCGGTGTAACGGCCCTGGTCGGTGACGAGACGAAAATCTTCGCGGCGGGACATATACCTTGCAGCAGTCGATCTGCCCGAATTCTCGCACAGAAGAGCGGTTACCGGGGTTCGAATCCCCGGGGGACGCCGTAAATAATCAAGTTGTGCTACTGTCTACGGAGTCGGCTTGCTGTTTCCCTATATTGCTCCGTAGATCCGCGGACTCACCGGGCGGTACAACCACGAGGCCAAATTGAAATCGGCAATTCTTCGCACGTTTGGGTGGCGCGCGTCGCACGCTGCACCATGGGATAACGAAGAGTCTATCCGCGCGGAGCTCTTCAGTATCGAGCGTCTCGAGCAGCATGCCGAGAGCCTTGCAGCGGCCCAACCCGTCATCGCAAGGCTGATGACCGGGCGATCTCTCGCTGTTCGACTGAGGGACAACGAGTCGGTTCTTCTCCAGGCGTATCGCGCCATCGCAAACGCGGTCGGCGAGGGTGGTGCCATTACACCGGCCGCCGAGTGGCTGCTCGACAACTACCACCTCGTCGAAGAGCAGGTCCGCGAAATTCGTGACGATCTGCCACGTGGCTACTATCGGCAATTGCCGAAGCTGGCCGCTGGACCTTTCGCCGGCTATCCCCGGATCCTGGGCGTGGCCTGGGCTTTCGTCGCTCATACGGACAGCCGCTTCGACCCCGAGATGCTGCGCCGGTTTGTGCGCGCCTACCAGCGCGTTCAGCCGCTTACGATCGGGGAGTTATGGGCGGTCGCGATCACGCTGCGGATCGTGCTCGTGGAGAATCTTCGACGCGCGGCCAGGCGCATCGTTACCGGCCGCGCCGCGCGCCAGGAAGCGGACGCGCTGGCTGACCGGCTGCTGGGCGTGAACGGGCGCCCGGGCGAGCCGATGCGCTTGGTCTTTCAGCAGTACGAACAGGCACCCTTGCCGGGTACGTTCGCTGTCCAACTCGTTCAACGGCTGCGGGGCCAGGATCCGAAGGTCACGCGGGCGCTGATGTGGCTCGAGGAGCGCCTGGCGGCACAGGGAACGACCGCCGACGAGATCGTGCACGACGAGCACCAAAGACAGGGGGCGACGAACGTGACGGTCCGCAACGTCATCACGAGCATGCGACTGATCTCCGACATCGACTGGGCGGAGCTGTTCGAGAACGTCAGTCTCGTCGACGATGCGCTGCGGGCCGGCAGCAACTTCGCGGACATGGATTTTCCGACGCGCAACCTCTACCGTAGCGCGATCGAGGAGCTCGCGCGGGGCTCGAAACTGACGGAACTGGAGATTGCGCGAGCGGCCCTTCTGGCCGCAAACGATCCGCAACGTCAGTCACAAAAAGAGGGCGACGCTGTCCATTGCCGCGAGCGCGATCCGGGGTATCACTTGATCGCCGGGGGGCGTCGCGCGTTCGAGAAGACGGTCGGATTTCGTGCTCCCATACGGAGCTGGCCCGCTCGTTTCAACGCGGCGCTCGGCATCGGCGGCTATATCGGCAGCGTCATCGTGGTCGCTGCGATCGTTCTCTCCTTGCCCTTGCTCGCGCTGGCGGGACCGGGAATCGCCCTCTGGGGGCTCGGTCTCCTTGCGCTCCTCGGGTTGATTCCGTCGATCGATGTGGCGATGGCGCTCGTGAACCGCGGCGTCACGAGAGAGCTCGGTGCCACGATCCTGCCGGGCCTGGAGCTCCGCGACGGCGTCCCCCCGCATTTGCGGACGATGGTCGCCGTCCCGACCCTGCTCACGACGCGGGCCGCACTCGAAGAGCAAATCGAGCGCCTGGAGATCCACCACCTTGCAAGTCCGGACGGCGAACTTTATTTCGCGCTGCTTTCGGACTGGGTGGACGCGGTGGCCGAGAACGTTGAGGGAGACGACGCGCTCCTCGACGCGGCCGCCGCGAGTATTGCCCGCCTGAATCGCCTCTATGGACCGGCAACCGGAGGTGACCGCTTCCTCCTGCTCCATCGTCGGCGGGTCTGGAACGATGGGCAGAAGCAGTGGATCGGGTGGGAACGCAAGCGCGGCAAGCTCCACGAGTTGAACCGGCTGCTCCGCGGCGCAGCCGATACGACTTTCCTGGCCGTCGGCAGGCGGCCGCCGCTCCCGCCTCCCGGCGTCCGTTACGTCATCACGCTCGATGCCGATACGAGGATGCCCCGGGAAACAGCCCGCCGGCTGGTCGGCAAAATGGCGCACCCGCTCAACCATCCGCGGTTCGATGCCGGCGCGAGGCGGGTTGTCGAAGGATATGGCGTATTGCAGCCGCGCGTTACCCCCTCGCTGCCGATTGGCCGCGAGGGCTCGCTGTTTCAGCGCATCTTCTCCAGCATGAGCGGCATTGATCCTTACGCTTCTGCCGTGTCCGACGTATACCAGGATCTTTTCGGCGAAGGCTCCTATACCGGCAAGGGCATTTACGACGTGGATGTCTTCGAAACCGCGCTTGACGGCCGCGTGCCCGAGAACACCCTTCTCAGTCACGACCTGTTCGAGGGGATCTTCGCCCGCGCCGGCCTGGTGTCCGATATCGAGTTGGTCGAGGAGTTTCCGTCGCGCTACGATGCGGACGCCGCACGCCAGCACCGCTGGGCGCGCGGCGACTGGCAATTGCTGCCGTGGATACTCGGTCGTGGCGACGTCCCCGTCCATGATCGGAGCGCGGGCGCAATTCCGTTGATCGGCCGTTGGAAGATGCTGGACAATCTGCGGCGGTCACTGTCGGCGCCGGCCAGCGTTGCCGCCTTGCTGGCGGGATGGACACTGCCCCTGCACGCTGCCGTCGTCTGGACCGGTTTCGTCCTGTCGACGATTGCATTGCCGGCGCTGCTCCCGGTTCTGGCCGCGATCGTGCCGCGACGTGCCGGGATCACGGCACGCAGCCACCTGCGCGCCCTCCGGGCGGATCTTTGGCTCGCGTTGTCCCGGATCGCATTGCTGGTCGCATTCCTCGCGCATCACGCATGGCTGATGGCCGATGCAATCGGAAGAACGCTGTTTCGTCTGCTCGTGAGCCGCCGGCGTCTGCTCGACTGGGTCACCGCAGATCAGGTGAAGGTGAGCCCCCGGCTCGACCTCCTCGGGTTCTATCGGCAGATGAACGACGGTATCGCCATCGGCATCGTTGCTGCGATCGTCGTCTGGTGGGCCGGAAACGGCGCCGGGGCGGTGGCGGTGCCATTCGTGATCGCCTGGATCGCATCCCCGGCCATCGCTCGATGGGCGAGCCTGTCGCCGCTCGTGGCGGGTCGCTTGTCGGTCTCGGAAGCGGACGCCCGCGCTTTGAGGCGGGTCGCGCGCCGCACCTGGCGCTTTTTCGAGACCTTCGTGACGGCATCGGACCATATGCTCCCGCCGGACAATTTCCAGGAAGACCCGGAGCCGACGGTGGCCCACCGAACCTCACCCACCAATCTCGGCCTCTACCTCCTCTCAGCGGTCAGCGCCAACGACTTCGGATGGGCCGGGACGAGCGAGACCGTCGACCGGCTGGAAGCGACGCTCGCGACAATGGGCGGCCTGCAGCGGTTCCGGGGCCACTTCTATAACTGGTACGACACGCGAGATCTTCGTCCGCTGGACCCGCAATACGTTTCGTCGGTGGACAGCGGCAATCTGGCCGGACACCTGATCGCTCTTGCAAATGCGTGTCGGGAACGGATTGATCGCCCGACGGCAGGTCCCGAAGCGTTTGCCGGCATCGAAGACGGCCTGGACCTGACGCGCGAAACCTTGCACGGGCTTCCCGGCGACCGGCGAACGCAGACGATCACTCGAGAGCAGCTCGACGGCGCGCTCGATGCACTGAGCGCCGCGCTCCGCCAGGACCCTATGCCGGCGGAGGAAATCGCTGCACGATTTTCGGAGCTCGCGGTTCAGGCCGCGACCATGGTCGACATCGCCCGGACGCTGGCCAGCGAACGCGACGACGACGCCGGCGCCGAAATGCTCTTCTGGGCGGAGGCGACGCAGCGGTCGATCGAGAGTCACCGCCGTGATCTCACACAGACCGCCGACGCCGCCCGCTCACTGGAACAGCGCCTTGCGAGGCTCGGGGCGACGGCGCGGGCGATGGCCGATGCGATGGAGTTCGGCTTTCTCCTCGACCCGGACCGCAGGCTCCTCTCGATCGGCTATCGGGTCGCGGAGGGCATTCCCGACCCGAGCTGCTACGACCTGCTCGCCTCCGAGGCGCGCCTTGCGAGCTTCGTGGCAATCGCCAAGGGCGACGTTCCGCCGCGGCACTGGTTCCGGCTCGGGCGCGCCGTCACGCCGATCGGACGTGGCGCAGCGCTGATCTCCTGGTCGGGCTCGATGTTCGAGTATCTGATGCCCTCGCTCGTCATGCGCGCACCGGCCGGCAGCCTGCTCGAGCAGACGAGCCGTCTCATCGTCCGCCGGCAAGTGAGCCATGGCGCCGCGCTCGATGTGCCCTGGGGAATTTCGGAATCCGCCTACAACGTCCGCGACCTGGATCTCACCTATCAATATTCGAACTTCGGCGTCCCGGGCCTGGGTTTGAAACGCGGGCTTAGCGAGAACGTCGTCGTCGCGCCCTACGCGACTGCGCTCGCAGCCATGGTCGATCCGCGCGCAGCGGCGCGCAACTTCGCCCGGCTCGCCGCCATGGGCGCGCGTGGTCGCTACGGCTTCTACGAGGCGCTGGATTACACGCCCGCGCATCTGCCCGAGGGGAAAGACGTCGCAATCGTCCGCGCCTATATGGCGCACCATCAGGGCATGACGGTGGTCGCCATCGCGAACGGTCTCCTCGACGGGAGGATGCGGGCACGGTTTCATGCCGAGCCGATCGTCCAGGCGACGGAACTTCTCCTGCAGGAAAGGACGCCGCGCGATGTCGCGGTGGCTCATCCCAGGGCGGAGGAAGTCAAGACGGCAGCGACGGTCCGCGACCTGGTCCTCCCTGCGGTGCGACGGCTCCGCTCCGCGCACGACGCTACGCCGGAGGTCCACCTGCTTTCGAACGGCCGGTATGCGGTGATGCTGACGGCAGGCGGCTCCGGGTACAGCCGCTGGGGCGATCTCGGGATCACGCGCTGGCGCGAAGACGTCACCCGCGACGACTGGGGCAGCTACGTATTCCTGCGCGACGTGCAGAGCGGCGAGGTGTGGTCCGCAGCCTACCAGCCGAGCGGCGTTTTACCGGACAGCTACGAGGTCAAGTTCACCGAGGATCGTGCCGAGTTCGCCCGGCGCGACGGAACGATCACCACGATCCTCGACGTCGTCGTCTCGCCGGAGGATAACGCCGAGGTCCGCCGCGTGTCCGTCGCGAATGCGGGCAACGGGGACCGGGACATCGAGCTCACCTCGTACGCAGAGCTGGTGCTGGCGTCGCCCGCCGCCGACGTGGCGCACCCGACCTTTTCCAAGCTCTTCGTGCAAACCGAGTATCTCGCCAAGATCGGCGCCATCCTGGCGACGCGGCGGCGTCGATCGCCCGCCGAGCCCGAAATCTGGGCGGCGCATTCTGCCGTCGTCGAAGGCGAAGCGGTGGGCGAACCGGAGATCGAAACCGACCGGGCCCGCTTCCTCGGCCGTGGACGCGAAGTTCGGACGCCGATGGCCGTGATCGATGGCCTGCCGCTTTCCAATACCGTCGGCACCGTCCTCGATCCCGTCTTCGCGCTGCGCCGCCGCGTGCGGGTTCCGCCGGGCAGGACGGTACGCATCGCATTCTGGACGGTCGTCGCGTCGTCCCGTGGCGATGTGCTTGACCTGATTGACAAGCATCACGATGCGACGGCCTTCGACCGTGCGGCCACATTGGCGTGGACCCGGGCGCAAGTGCAGTTGAGTCATATCGGCGTCGATCCGGATCAGGCGAGCCTCTTTCAGCGTCTCGCGGGCCACTTGCTCTACGCCGATCCGTCCATGCGTCCGTCGTCCGACGCCATACGCCGCGGCGGCGGCGGACCGGAGGCATTCTGGGCTCAGGGCATTTCCGGCGACCTCCCGATCGTTCTGGTGCGGATCGACGACATCGAGGACATTGCCATCGTCCGCCAGTTGCTCCGAGCCCATGAATACTGGCGTATGAAGCAGCTCGCTGTCGATCTCGTGATCCTGAACGAACGGTCATCGTCCTATATCCAGGACCTTCAGACCGCCCTGGAGAT
>JACQGO010000095.1 GCA_016199485.1 Betaproteobacteria bacterium | reverse complement strand
CGGCGTCGCGGCCGGCGTCATCGCCGCCGAGGACCGGCGCACGGTGGGCACCATCACCGAGGACCAGGGCATCGAGTTCAAGGCCTCGAGCCGCATCAGCGAGAAATTCAAGGACGGGGTGCACGTCAACGTCACCAGCTACAACCGCGTCGTGCTGTTGACCGGCGAGGCGCCGGACGAGGCGACCAAGGCCGCGATCGGGCGCATCGCGCGCGCAGTGGAAAACGTGCGCGATGTCTGGAATGAGATCGCGATCGCCGGGGTGAGCTCGCTCTCCTCGCGCACCAACGACGCGGTGATCACCTCCAAGGTCAAGGCGCGTTTCGTCGACGCCCAGAAGTTCAGCCCGTTCCACGTCAAGGTCGTGACGGAGAACAGCGTGGTCTACCTGCTGGGACTGGTGAAACGCAAGGAAGCGGACGACGCGGCGCAGATCGCGCGCACCACGAGCGGCGTGCGGAAGGTGGTGAAGGTCTTCGGCGATTACCTCGATTAACCACCGGGAATAACAGAGAATCCGCCGATCAACGCAGACGAACGCGGATCAAGACCTGCTCGCGGGAACCGGCGGCGTTCATCTGCGGTTCAACAATGGGCTTCGCCCCCGATTTCGAGAAGAAGATCTGCGCGCCGCAGGAGCTCCGCGGGCGCGTTCGCGATCTCGCCCGCCCTCTGGCTTTCACCAACGGGGTATTCGATATCCTGCACCGCGGGCACGTCACTTACCTCGCCCAGGCGCGCGCGCTCGGCGCGAGCCTGCTCGTCGCGGTGAACTCCGATGCCTCCGCCGCGCGGCTGGGCAAGGGCGGGGACCGGCCGATCAACACCCTCGCCGACCGCGTCGCGGTCGTCGCCGCGCTCGAGGCGGTCACCCTCGTCACCTGGTTCGAGGAGGACACGCCGCTCCAGCTCATCCTCGCGGTGAAGCCCGAGGTGCTGGCGAAGGGCGGCGACTGGAAGGTGGAGGAGATCGTCGGGGCGCGGGAAGTCGCGAGCTGGGGCGGGGCCGTGCACTCCATTTTCCTCGTGCACCGGCACTCGACCACGCAGACGCTCAGGAAGATCCGCGGCGAAGACTAGAACCGGCTTGGTCTCAAGAAACCGAAAACTTCAGCCACAGAGCACACAGAGGTCACAGAGTTTAACCGTCAACCCTGCAAAGGGATGAGGGAGGCAGGCGCAAGACAGGACTTTCCCGGTTTTCTCTGTGTTCTCGGTGCTCTCTGTGGCTACAGCTTTTTGTTTTGAATCGGTTTTAAGTGATTTTTGGATGGGTTCTAGCCCGTGGCGGCGAGCGCGGGCGGGCAGGCGACGGCGCGCATTTCGCTTCCCGGAAACTCTTGCTTGAGCTCGGTGAGCCGCGCCACGATTTCGGTGGAAGGATCGCGGATCAGCACCACCCCCTGCTTCACCAGGTTGGCGCGCTGCCCGATCGTCGCGGTCTTGACGCCTTTCGCCTGCAGCGCCGCGAGATGGCTGCGCGCGGCTTCTTCGGTCTTGAAGATGCCGAGCGAGATCGCGTTGCGCCACTGGCCGCCGTCCTGCACCACGAAGAACTCGGTGATGCCGAGCGCCTTGAGCTCGGCGATCTTGCGGTCGACGTCGGCCTTGGTCCTGAACGGCGGAAAGTAGACCCACCACGCGCCGGCATCGCTCGTCTCGCGGTGCACCGTCGATTCCGGCACGCCCAGCCCGGCGAGCGCGACGTCGGCGCGCGCGAGCTCCGGCCCGAAGAACACGCCCCATTCGAGACATACTGCGGGTGCGGCCGCCTTGGCAGCGGCCTGCGGCCGGGCCTTGGCGCTCGGCGCCGCCTCGCGCCGCGGCGAGATGACCTTGATTCTCTCCGGGCTGATCTGCAGCAGCGGGATCTGGCGGTCGACGCCGCGCGGCTCCCCTACCACGTAGATGTAGGCAAAGAGCACCAGATTCGCCAGGAGCAGCAGCAGGAATATCAGTCTCATGCGGCGCTACTTCGCTGTGGGGTTGCCGGGCCCGGAAAGCGCGATTCTCACGAGCCCCTCGAGCACCAGATTATCCACGAGCTTCGCTTCCAGGTTAAGGTGCGATGCGATGAGCCCTGCGGCGCCGCCGGAGAGCACGCACGCCGGATGGCGCTGCCCTGCCTCCTCCATGAAGGAAGCCATGCGCTCGATCGCCCCGCACAGCGCGTTGACCACGCCGCTCGCGATCGCGTCGCCGGTCGTGTTCGGGAAAAAGCGGAAGCATCCCTCCTGCAACATGAGCGCCGCAGTGTTTCGCGCGAGCGCCTCCCGCATGAGCTCCGTGCCGGCGACGATCATGCCGCCCAGAAACAGCCCGTCGTCGGAGAGCGCATCGACGGTCATCGTCGTGCCTGCGTTCACCACCAGGCACGGCCCGCCGAGCAGGTGCCACGCGCCGATCAGCGCCGCCCAGCGGTCGGCGCCGAGCTGTCCCGGATCCTCGTAGCTCGAGCGCACCCCGCATTGCGCCGCGCGGCTCGCGACCCAGCGGAGCGGCGCGCCGAGCGGCGCGAGCGCTTCTTCGAGCGCCCGCGCGACCTCAGCCCCCGCGACGTTGCAGGCGACGATCAGGCGCGGCGCGGGCTCACGCGCAAACACCGTCCCGAGCTGCCGGGCTGTCGCGGTTTCGACCGACGACTGCTTTGTCCACGCCTCGCCGTCGTGGAATCCCCACTTGATGCGGCTATTGCCCGCGTCGATGGCAAGTATCATCGCGTCGCCTGCCTGGCGCGGCCCGGCGCCTGCGCCCGCACGCTGATTTCCCCGCTGTGGTAGCGCCGCGCGCCGGCGCGCGTTTCGACGAGAAGCGCCCCGTCCTCCGCCACGCCGCGCACCATCCCGCTCTCGCGCCTGCCGTCGGGGAGCAGCACGGTCACGGGTTGCGCGCGATGCGCGTGGCAGCTTTCCCATTCACGCTTGAACGGCGCAAAGCCATCGCGTGCGAATACGTCGAGCACTGACGCCAACTCGGTCAGCGCCAGCGCCAGCAGCGCGTTGCGGTCCACCGGCTTGCCCAACGCGGTCGCAAGATCGGCCGCGGGCTGCGCGATGCGCGCCCGCACGCTGTCCGGCAGACCGACGTTGAGGCCGACGCCGATCACCGCGGCGCTGGGTCCCAGCGTGTCGCCGTGCATCTCGATGAGAATGCCGGCGAGCTTGCGGCCCCGCCACAAGACATCGTTCGGCCATTTGAGCGCCACCTCGAGCGCATCGAGCCTGCCGAGCGCGCGCATGAGCGCGACGCCCACCGCGAGGCTCAACCCCGACAGAAAACCCACGCCCTGGGCGAAGCGCCGCAGCACCGAGAAGGTGAGCGCACCGCCCAGGCTCGCGTGCCACTCGCGTCCCAGCCGCCCGCGGCCGCGCGACTGCCATTCGGCGGCGACCACGGTTCCATCCGGCGCGCCCGCCCCCGCGCGCTGCATGAGCAGCGTGTTGGTCGAGCCCACCGCTTCGACCACCTCGATCGCGAAACGCGCGGCGCGCGGGCCGAGCCGGCGCAGGATTTCCTCGCGGTCGAGCAACGACAGCGGTTGCGGCAAACGGTAGCCGCGCCCGTGCACCTTGTGGAGCTCGATCCCCGTCGCCTCGAGCCCCTGCAGCGCGTGCCACACCGCGGCGCGCGTCACCCCAAGCTCGCGCGCGAGCGTTTCGCCGGAATGGAATACGCCGTCGGCGAGCCGGCGCAGGATCTTGAAGGTCAACGGTGTCATCGGCGCGCTATAGCATAGACGGGCTGCCGCCCGCGCGCCAGCGCAAGGCCGCCTCGTGCCGGCGGTCCAGGCTTCGCGGTCGACACATTTTCCGCCGTGCGACGCATCGCGCCGGGCGTCGCATCCCCGGCGCACGCCGTGCGTCGACTCCCGCAGCGCCCCGGCCGCGGTGCTTCCGGTAAAATCCCCACTTTGAACCCGTACGAGCGATCGGTCCTTGGATCAGCGAACTACACCATGAGCGGTAAACCTGTCTCGCGCCCCGACGCGCCTGCCGGCGGGAAACCCCGGGAGAAGGCAAAGCAGCGACCGTCCGGCTCGAATTTCATCCGCGCGATCATCGACGCCGACCTCGCGAGCGGAAAGTATGCCGCGCGCACCTGGGGGGGCCACCCCGGACCGGCCAGAGTCCATGAGGGCGCGCCCAAGGATCCGGCGCGGATCCGCACGCGCTTTCCGCCGGAACCGAACGGGTATCTCCACATCGGGCACGCGAAGTCGATCTGCCTCAACTTCGGGCTCGCGCGCGACTACGGCGGCGTCTGCCACCTGCGCTTCGACGACACCAACCCCGCCAAGGAAGAGCAGGAGTACGTCGATTCCATCATCGAGGCCGTGCGCTGGCTGGGCTTTGACTGGGGCGAGCATCTCTACTACGCCTCGGATTACTTCGACACGCTCTACGAGTTCGCGGAACTCTTCATCCGGCACGGCCTCGCCTACGTCGACAGCCTCACCGCCGAGGAAATGCGCGACTACCGCGGCACGCTGTTCAGGCCCGGCAGGGAAAGCCCTTACCGCGAGCGCCCGGCCGATGAGAACCTCGCCCTCTTCCGCCGCATGCGGGCAGGCGAGTTTCCCGACGGCACGCACGTGCTCCGGCTCAAGATCGACATGACCTCGGGCAACATCAACCTGCGCGATCCGGTGATCTACCGCATCCGCCACGCCGCGCACCACCGCACCGGCGACACGTGGTGCATCTATCCGCTCTACGACTACACGCACTGCATCTCGGACGCGCTGGAGAACATCACGCACTCGATCTGCACGCTGGAATTCGAGGACCACCGGCCGCTCTACGACTGGGTGCTGGAAAGACTCGCCGATTTCGGCGCGCTCAAGCGCCCGCTGCCGCAGCAGATCGAGTTCGCGCGCCTGAACCTCACCTACGTCGTGCTCTCGAAACGGAAGTTGATCCAGCTCGTCGAGGAAGGCCACGTCGACGGCTGGGACGATCCGCGCATGCCGACCATCGCCGGCTGCCGGCGGCGCGGCTACACGCCGGAAGCGATCCGGCTGTTCGCCGAGCGCATCGGCGTGGCAAAGGAGAACTCCACCCTCGACATCTCGATACTCGAAGAATGCCTGCGCGACGATTTGAACGAGCGCGCCGAGCGGCGCATCGCGGTACTCGACCCGCTGCGGCTCGTGATCGACAACTATCCCGAGGGAGCCGAAGAAGAATGCCGTGCGCCGAACCACCCGCAGAAGCCGGAGCTGGGCAGGCGCATCGTGCCCTTCTCCCGCGAGCTGTGGATCGAGCGCGAGGACTTCACGGAAAGCCCGCCGCAAGGCTATTTCCGCCTCTACCCGGGCAACAGCGTGCGGCTGCGCTACGGCTACGTGGTGAAGTGTACCGGATGCGAGAAGGACGCGCAGGGCAACGTTATCGCCGTGCACTGCGAGTATGCTCCTGAAACGAAGTCAGGCACGCCGGGCGCGGACAAGGTGAAGGTCAAGGGCGCGATCCACTGGCTGTCAGCGAAGCACGCCTGCGCCGCCGAAGTGCGGCTCTATGACCGGCTGTTCAGGGTTCCGCAGCCGGGAAGCGAGCGGGACGTTCTGGAAGACATCAACCCCGGCTCGAAGAAAATCATCACGGCGCAACTCGAGCCGGCGTTGAGGGATGCGAAACCCGAGGAGCGGCTCCAGTTCGAACGGCACGGGTATTTCATCGCCGATCGCGTGGACTCGAAACCCGGCGTACCGGTGTTCAACCGTGCGGTCACGCTGCGCGACTCGTGGGCAGGAACCGCTTGATGAGACTCGTGCAAATAATGGGTGACAACCCGTTTGCACCTCGAATGCGCCCGCGGAGGGCGGAGCAGGTTCCGTCGGCCTCGGCCGATGGATGCGACCCCGCAGCGGGATGCGGCGCCGGGATAGCCCGCATGCTTATGTGCGCCTTCACGGTCGCATCCCCAAAATCGGGGCGCGTCGCAGGGCGGAAGAGGGACCCTCTGGGATCTGGCCCCGAAGACGCGCAAGAGGCCGGCGCGCGACGCGCTCATGGCCGGCTCGACGGTCGCATCCCATAAATGGGGCCCTGCTCCGCGTCTCGCCGGCCCCTGCTCCACGTTCCGGCGCACCTTCTCCCTTCGGGCGAAGGCGGGATGAGGGCCAAGCCCCGTCAACCATTTTGACGAGGCTCGGTAGGGTGCCACACCTCAGCCGGGGGGAGGGACAACAATGTCCCGCTCCTGCAAGACGCAAGCTCACTCCGGAACAGCGGCTGCGGCGGGCGGAGGAACTTGTGCATTTCGATTCCAAGTCCAGCGCGCTACGCCGTACCGGTCGGTATCGAACGAACAAACGCGAGCAGCGGGCCGTAGTCTTTCGCGTCCGCCGCACGCAATGCCCCAATGTAGCGCGCCCGCACATCGCCTTCCGCGACCAGGTCGCCGGCACCCCACGTAAAATGTTCGGCGCCGTTCTGCACGAGCAAGAGGTCCGTCATAGTGCGAGCGATGCGACCGTTGCCGTTCGCAAATGGATGGATCCAGGTGAGGCGGTGATGGAACCGCGCGGCAGTCTCATCCAGGGAACGGCTCTTGTACTGAAGCCGCGCCCCGACATCTGCAAAGAGCTTGCCGAGCTCGGGCTGGATATTCACCGGAGCGACGCCGATGTTCTTTTCCGTCGTGCGAAACGTCCCTGCGCAGCGCCACGTGTCCCCGAACATCCGTTTGTGCAAAGTGCGAATGAACTGGATGGACAGCAGAGACTTGCGCTTGCGTGCGAACGCCCAGCGCTCGCCCTCGAGGATGTTGGCAAGCTCCCATTCGTTGAGCTGCCTCTGCGTGACGATATGTGCAGGGATGAGCCCCGTGGCCTCGTCCGGGTCGAGCGGCGTTGCGCCGGGCGGATAGTGCGGTGTCATTGCCACAGCTTGCGGGGACTACCTCGCAGCAGTGCCTCGGCGAGCAGCTTGCGCTGCCGGTCCGCCTCGCGCTTGCCCACGCCTTGCGCCTCGAGTTTCATCGAGTGCTCGGCACGCTTCTGGAGCGCGTCAGCGAGCGCGAGCGCGCGGCGCCGCCTCAGATCGTCGAGCGAGCCCTTCTCGGGAACGACGGCGTAGACGACGCGGCAGCCCATCGCCAGCGCGAGCCGGTCCAGGCTCTCCAGCGTGATGCGCCGCCCGGCTTCCGCCCGTTCCAGGTCGTCGACGGTCTGCCGCGCAATCCCGAGCTGTGCGGCGAGCTGGCTCTGCGTCATGCCCAGCGCCTCGCGTACCGCCCGGATCCAGCCACTGCGCGGCGGCGTCTGATCCCGGCGAGGATAGCGGCGCAGCATCTCAGCCAACTGCATACGTGTAAGATCGCTTTGTTTCGTAATCATTTTTCCCATATTTAGCTGGATATAGCCTGCATTCAGATAGAATTATGCAGGCAATAACCTGTGTTTTCAAGGGTAGATACAGGTAATAGCCAGCGCAAAGGCGTGTACCATCGGCAACTCGCGAAGCGTCCAGGCCGGCTTGTTGAGACGCACACATCGCGTTGACGCGACTCCTGCTTTCTTCTCGAAATTATCCCAGTCGCTGCAGCACCACACCAAGGTCATCGCGCACGGCGGCCTGCCCTAGGATCTGCCCACCGCGCCCGAATTCCCGGCCGTGGCCGAATCACGATTGCCGGGCTGCAACCGAATGGCACAACGCCCGCCATTCTACGGGTTGCCGGCATTTGCACTCACTTGGGCGACTAGTTATAACTTCTAACATATTTTACCATATATTGACGTTTTTAGTTTACACTGCTAACGTGCGAGCTGCAAGTCAACAGGAGGACCACCGTCATGCCGGTCGATCAATCTGAGCTGGGACGGCGGATTCGGACAGCAAGGGAAGCGTGCGGCCTCACGCAGGAAGCGCTTGCGCAGCAGTGCAGCCTATCCCGCGTCGCCGTGGTTCAGATCGAGCAGGGCAATCGCGCGGTATCCAGCCTGGAGCTCGACCGGATCGCCTTCGTTCTAGGACACGATATTAGCGACTTCTTCGCGGAGCGATTCAACGAGCAGGACGCGCTCGTGGCGTTGTTGCGTCTGGACCCACAGATCGCCAAACGCACTGAGGTGATCGAGGCGCTTCGGCAATGTCTCAAGCTTGGGCATGAAATGACCAATCTGGAGCGGCTGCTACGTATCGACCGCGCGCAGTTGCTCACTGCGTCTTACGATCTGCCAATTCCTCGCACGCGCTGGGATGCGATCCAGCAAGGCGACCGGATCGCCACCGAAGAGCGTCAAAGGCTCGGCTTCGGAGTTGTGCCGCTTGGCGATGTGACCGACCTGCTCGAATCGCAGGGCGTCCGAACCGGCGTTGTTGAACTGCCCGGTGATATCTCGGGCATGACGCTGTCCGATTCGAAGGCGGGAATTTTCGTGGTAGTCAATCAGCGGCATGGGGATGCCAGGCGGCGCTTTTCGATGTGCCACGAGTATGGGCACGTGCTCATGGACCGCGATCGCTTTGGTGCGGTAAGCCGCGAAGGAAACAGGGACGAGATCGCTGAAGTCAGGGCAAACGCGTTTGCCGCTTCGTTCTTGATGCCGGCGGAAGGTGTGCGACAGTTCATCGCCGGGCTTGGGAAAGGCCGTCCCAGCCGGGCCTCGGTATCAGTGTATGACGAGAAAGGCGTGATAGATGCCGAGGGGCGTGAGACCCCGGGTAGTCAGGAGCTACAGCTTTACGACGTTGTACTGCTCGCCGATCATTTCGGAGTCAGCCGAATTTCCGCTGTATACCGTCTCAAGAACTTGCGCGAGATCAACGACAATGAATTCGAACGGCTCAAATCCGAAGACGAAACTCACGGGAGCGCCATTGCCGAGCATCTTGGGTTGTCCCAGCCCAACCATGAAGTGAGAAACGAGTTTCAACGGCGGTTCTTGGGTCTCGCCCTGGAAGCCTACCGGCGCGAGGAAATCACGCGCTCCAAGTTCGTTGAGCTTGGGGCAATGGTGGGCGTCAAGAAGCACCGCATGGATCAGATGCTCGCGAGCGCCGGGCTCGATGATGCGGCGTAATACCGCACCGGCGCGCGTCACGCATGACTCAGCAGGAAAAACCGCCGCCGATTGTTGTAGTCACTGACGCGAATGTTCTGATCAATCTCATTCACGCAGATCTGCTTGAGCTGTTGGGCGACCCGCCTCCTTACCGGTTCGCCATCTCAGAACATGCCCGCACCGAAATCACTTATGGGGATCAGCGGGAAAGATTGGAAGCCGCGGTTGCGCGAGGGCTTCTGACGGTCATCCCTGTAGACACCACGGATGCCCTCGCAATTTTTTCCGAACTCATTCAGGTGATGGGCCGCGGCGAAGCCGCTTCCCTCGCGCTCGCGGAAACGATGGGCTACCACGTTGCCGGCGATGAAAAGAAAGGGCCTTTTCGGCGCGAGTCACTGAAGCGCCTTGGCACAGGGCGCGTTCTCGGCACAACGTCCATCATCCTCCATGCGGTCAAGATACAACGGATCACCGTGGAGCGCGCGGATGCAGCCAAAACCGTACTCGAAATCAATCGCTTCAGGATGGATTTCGGGAGCTTCAGAGACCTCCTCTGAAGTCCGGGCCCTGTTACGCCGGCTGCTCCAGCATGCGGTCGAGCTGCCGCACCGATACTCCGAGCAGTTCGGCCGCTTTCGACTCTGACACAGCGCTTTCCGCCACCGCCCTGAAGCAAAGCCTGCGGAACCGTTCGGGGCGTTCCGCCGGATTCGCCCCCGGCTCCGGATATGGCGGCTTGCGCCAGCCTTTCTCTCCGAAATAGTCGAAGAGCTTCTTGAAGAGCGGCCCGCTGATGATTTGGAGGCCCTTCAGCCGGTATGTGATCGCCCGCACGCTCACCTTGAACAAGGCCTTCAACTCG
>JACQGO010000112.1 GCA_016199485.1 Betaproteobacteria bacterium | reverse complement strand
GTGGCTGATGCGCTTGCTGGAGGACACCTGCCCGCCGGAGGACCGGCTGCCCAACCGGCTTGTCTTTCCCGGCGCCTCGCAATCGGCGGTCGGGAACGCGATGGCGCGCGCCTGCCGCGCCGCCGGCATCCCCGTCTACTCGCCCCATGACCTGCGCCATCGGCGGGCGAGCCTGTGGCACGGGCAAGGATTGTCGGGCCGGGAGCTGGCCGAGCGGGGCGGCTGGGCGAAAGTCTCGATGCCGCTGGACGTGTACTCACACCTGATTCCGGATAAAGAAGTCGGGGCGAGTCAGTACGCGGAGGTGCTGCGGTGAAGGGGAAGCGCTGGATAGTTGTGTGGTGGTGGAACCCGCGGGATTGGCATGTCGGCTTCGGTCGCTGGATGCCACAGTACCCGTTCGCCTCGTTTCACTGGGTGGAGATCGGCCCTCTTGGCATCCGAAGATTCGTCCATCTGCCCCGGGCTGACTGGACACCAACCGTGCACCACAAGGAGACGGAGGGATGAGCGGCGAGCAGGTGGAGCTGAGGCGAGACCATGCTCGGCAGCAGCCGATAATAACCTGTCCCGCGTGCGGTAGCGACCTGATTACGACACCGGGTTTTCCGGGTTCGGTGCGATGTTCAAACCGCAGTTGTTATCTCAGTGGCCAACCCTCATCGGAGGAGCGCAGCAGCGATGGATGAACGCTGGGCAATCCAAGGTCATGGGCGCAGATGTTTTATGGCGGGATGCGGCGCAGGACCGAATACAGGAGCGAGTACCCATAGCGTCTGGGTGAAGCTGGACGGACTGCGGGTCGGCATTGAGACGACCACGTGCTCGAAGCATGACGACTTGCTTCACGATGCCGCTGAGGTGATCTGGGACATATACGACGCTGCGCGAGAACTACTTGTATTGCCGAGGGGTGCTCGGGCTAAGCCAGAGGATCACAAGGAGACGAAGGGATGAGCGCCCGCATCGTTCGACTACGTGAAGGACAAGAGTTCAGCGAACCGGGCTGGCGTATTGGCCGCATCTTGCTCATCTCGGAGGTACCTTCTGGAACGGGCACATGTACGGAGCGTGTTTACACCGTTGAGGTTATCCCCGAGGCTTCGCCGGTAGGAGTACCTAACCTTGTTTTCCCGAAGGGCAGTAACGTGGTTTTCTCTACCGTGGAAGCGTCATGGGAGGAGTTGTAGACGTGAGGCCCCCGTGATGCCCAGAGCACCGACGGCGTGCAGGCTTTTCGTTCAACCATGCGGTCCAGGGTGGATATGGGCGGTACTGGGCTCGAACCAGCCGCACCCCCGCCAAGCCGCTCATCGGCTCAACCACGCCAGCCGAGAATGCTGTAGACGCTGTAGAGCGGTGCAGGTGTGAGGCCCCGGTGATGCCTCGCACAGCACCCAAGCTGGCTTGGCCGTGGTGGAGGACATGCGGGTATTGTGGCCTACCCCAGCTTGGCTATCCGGGGCCAGGACCCATCTGCGCGCAGACTGACCCTCGTTGTCGCCTTGATCGTTTTGAGCAGATGGAAGCACAGCGGAAACTGAACGAGCGGGAAGTCGATCCTGCGCGAAGCCATCGAATAGAAGGAGGCGAAGAAATGATTGGTTGGAGCATCTATGACGTGGAGCTCGAGTTCGACGATCGCCTGGTCGGCGGTATCCCGCTCGTAGCAGAAACCGCTGAGCCGGAGGAGCGGGCGAACGCCTACGAGTCGTGGGCTCGCGGGCAAGGCGTCGAGGGAGCGGACGCCTCTGATCTTGCCGAGACGCTGGCCGAGGAAGGCGACATGCCCGTTCTGACCGAGGACGCTGAGGTTGCCGGGATGACGACCGGCTTCCGGCGTGACGCCGACGGCCTTTACGTCGAGGCGCGACAGGTGAAGGCGATGCTGCGCGAGGCGGCGCAGCGGTGCGGCCTGTTGAAGCAGAAGCGGGGCGCACGCCAGGTGGTGCAGCACGACCTCCACGTTCGGGCTGTGGACGGCGGGCAGAAGCTGAGGCTCGACCGGATGGAGCCGGACGGAACGGACGAACGTCCGATCTCGGTCGTAACACGGCAGGGGCCGCGAACAGCGATCAAGCGGTTTGAGTACGTGAACCAGGCGCAGCTCAGGTTCCAGATCAGGCTGCTCTCCGGCGGTGTCGGCGACGGGATCGTCGGCGAGGAAGAGCTGCGTAAGATGCTGGAGTTCGGCGGCTGGCTCGGCCTCGGCTCAGACCGGTCGCAAGGAGAGGGCGTGTTCCGCCTGAAGGAGATGAGGCGAATCGAGGAGTAAACACCCCGAACCGGGCCTCGCCTCGCCGACGCGACTTGCCGGACCTCATCGGGCCAAGCCGAAGCGACAATCCACGCCGTACCACGCCGAAGCGACCAGCCTCGCCCAACCCAACCGGCCCGCTCCGAAGCGACTGACCGTGCCGAGCCTAGCCCCGCCGAAGCGACGCTCCACTCCACTTCGATCCGCGCCGAAGCGACGGCCCAAGCCTCCCCACGCCGAAGCGACGTGCCTGCCCTCCCCACGCCGCACCCAGCCGAAGCGACAGGCCAGGCCACGCCGAGTCCAGCCACAGCGACAATCCCGACCAGGCCAGGCCGAAGCGACCGTCCAAGCCTAGCCCGCCCGCCCCGAAGCGACTACCCGAGTCGGTTCAGGCCCGCCCGAGCCGAAGCGACGTATCTCAGCCGTTGCAGCGTACCGCCAAACTCCCGCCAGACTAAGGAGGTGATGCCCTATGCCCCCCGACTACATGCGAAAAGGCCCGCCCCTTCCCGAAAGAAGAGGCGGGCCTCGGTAGAGCAGCCAGCCTACTACCCCAAGTGTATAGCAGCTGGGCTACGGCCTAGGCGGCCGTATCCAGCCCAGCACAAGCATCTGCGCCAGAGCATCCCCGGCCGCCCGCCGGTTCAGCCCCGACGGGTTGGCGAACTGCTCCTCGTACAGAGCGCAAAAGCGGGCGGCGGTGCTGGCGAACGTCAGGTCGTCTTGAGCCCTAAGTTCTGCGCGTCGATCCTTCCCTCGACCAGCGTGTGCTCCACCCCGCAGGGCCGGTAGCCCCGCCGGCTCGTATACCCCTGGTCGAAACGGAGGATCAGCACCGGCCCCCCGATCGGCTCCAACCGGTAGCCCTTCGTCTCGCTCCACAGGTCGCCTTCCACTTCGCCCAGGCGGCTCGGGTCGACCGGGGCGAGATCGTCCCGGTAGCCCGCACGCCAGCTGCCGCCGTTGATGACGGTGCGCATCCGTTTCACCACCCGCCCCGGCCCTCTGCCGGGGTGAGTGACCCCCAACGTGGCGAACACACGCCCTGCTGGCTGATGGTTGTGGCCGCGCAGGACGACGTCGGCGTCGGTCATGCCCAGCTCGCGCTCGGCCTGGACGAGGAACGCCCCCTTGAGACGGCCTGCCTGCCAGCCGTGCTGGAGGTCGATCAGCAACCCCATGTGGGCGTCGCGTTGGCCGACCGTCACCGACACGGCGGCGAAGCCGCGGTAGCCCAGGTAGCGTGACTCCAGGCCGAGGTCGCAGCAGACCTCGACGCCGAACTTGCCGCCGTAGAACTTGTCCAGCTGGCGTTCGTGGTTGCCGTCCGCCCAGCCCCAGCACTTGTCCTTGATCGGCTGGAACAGCTCGACCAGATGCTCGCGGGTGGTGTAGCGGATGTCGGTCGCCTGCCGGTATCTGGGGTGCAGCGACGTGAGCTCGTAGCGGGGGTCCGAGTGGCGAATCAGGTCGCCGCCGTCGCCGCCCATCGTCCAACGCGCCCAAGGGTCGGCCTCGATCAGCGCCCTTCGTTCCAGGAACTCGGCTTCGGCGAAGTCGGGCGCCCCGGCGTGCAGGTCAGTGAGGTGGTGGAGACGGATGACGCCTTGGTGCGGCACCCGCTCAGCGATGCGGACAATCCGCATTTCCGACCTCCTTTCAGCCTGTCGGGAGCGATGCCCCCAACCGACCTGTAGGAGTTATTCGGGCGCGCTGGAATCCTCACCCAAGGCGTTCGATGCGTGATTCTGATTTTGAGGATCAAGCTAGTCGGTGTCCGCGGTTTCCCAGGGTGCAAACAGCGCGTCATGGAGGAGTCCGGCGCGCGTCCAGGCCGGCAGCTCCTCTTCCCCGTCGGAAGAGGACATGCGCGTCAGCCACCGTTTCCCGGTCGGGGCGATGCTCTCGGCTACGCACACCCAGCCGGTGACGTAGTTCCCCTCCACACGGGAGTCGAGGCGGACTGCTTCCTGGACGGCGTCGTGCAGGAACGCTACTGGGGTGCGTTCGTTGCTCATAGCAGGATGCGCAGGGCGAGCTCGACCGAGCCAGCGCGGGCGAGCAGGTCGCAGGCTCGGTGCAGGTCGACGGTGCGTTCGACAGCCAGGCGCAGGGCGGCGTCGTGGTCGTAGCCGGCCTGGACGAGCACGTCCATGCGCCAGCCCGTCACCTTGTCCTCCTCCGACGGGAACTCGACGGCGACCTCGTCTTCGGCCATGAGGATCTCACCGCTGCGGCCATTGGTCGGTGGCGTCGCAGAGAGGGCAGACGACGATCCGCTCGCGGCGGCGCATCCCCTTGGCGGCTGTGAGCGCCTTCAGCATCGTCTGCACGCTTCCCGTGCGGCAGAGCCTGCACGGCTGCGACGTGTCCTGGAACGGCTCCAGGCGGGCCATCACTCGGCTCCTGTTCTGATACGCAGGTTCCAGCCGTGCAGCATGTGCAGAAACCGGAGCGTCACCAGCGCGGCCAGCTGGTCTCGGGCCGCGATAGGCAGAAACAGCGGCTCCCCTTGCGGCAGCTCTATCTCCGCGCTGTAGAAGGTGAGCTCGTGGCGGGCCATGTCACGGCGCCGGAACAGCCGTAGCTGCGGTGCTTGCGGGTGGCTGCTGCGCCGGCACCTTCTCGAACTTCGTGACCGTCCAGCCACCGTCGTTGCACTCACGGCCGAGCGTCACGTCGAAGCGTTGCGACCCCGAAGCCCAGGCGATGAAGCCGAGCAGGTCCGTCTTGCCCTCGCCGATCTCGACGAGCAGTCGCACATGACCGGGCTTGATCGCGACTGCGTGCTTGACCTCGTAGTCCAGGCTGCTCGCGTCCTTGCCGCGCAGCTTGTACTCTCCCCCGGCGAGAAGCGGCCCGTTGATGTACTCCTCGATCGCCAGGGCGGTGGGCTGCAGGTCGCGTTCCCACAGCACCGTGCGCGGCTTGGCACAATCGTCGAGAAGGCGCCTGGCAGGCCCGTAGGCGAGGTAGGCGGCGGTCGCCAGGGAAAGCGTCGCGGCGAACGCGGCGACGGCTAGGAGAAGCTTCTGCACAGTGTTCTGGCCTCCTTCAGGAGCAGAGGAACATGACCCAGGGCTCGGCCTGGTTGACGTAGACACGGCAGACCGTGCCGGGCAGGTTCAGTTTCTCCCCGCCCAGGATCTGGACGGGATTGCCGAGCGCCGTGTACAGGGAGCCGCTCGAGCGTTTCATGATCGGCGGCTCCACTGTTGCGGCGTCACCGGCCGCCTTACCGCCAGACGAGACGACGTAGAAGAACAGGATCGTCACGATGGCGACGCACACACCTATGTAGGCGCCGACGAAGCGCTCACGGTAGGCGGCTGCAGCCATGGCGCTGGTCTACCGGTGGCGGCGGCGGTCGTTGATCGCGACCGCGACGATCCCCCAGGCGGACACAGCCGCGACGACGGCGGCGATCTGCTTGTCCGACAGGCTGAGGCCGAACGCGACGACGAGGACGAGCGTCGCCTGGACGGCGCTGACGATGTAGGCGAGAGTGGCGTTACGAAGAGACATCGGCTCCTCCTTTGGATGTAGCCGTGCCATCTACAGTCCGGCATTCCGCACACGAGCGAGACACTCCCCCGGAGTTGGTCATCGTCGATATCGCCCCAAGTCCCGCAGGCGGGACACTTCGCCTGGGGCTGGAGGTGGCGCTCCGTCTCACCGACCTCAATGCGCTTGACGGTTCTGGTTTGTGGTTCGAGACGGCGCTGACGATGTAGGCGAGGGTGGCGTTTCTCCCCCTCAAGGCTTCTCCTTCCAGTACCAGTCGTGAAAGCGGGCCACCCAGGGTCGGGCCGTGACTACGCGCTGCCAGTCGGAGGCATGAGGACCCCAGCCGTAGGTGACTTCAGCCGCCCAGCCCACACGGTCACGGACAGTCTGCGGGCAAAGCCGTAGCCGCTCGTGCTCGTGAAGGAAGTTGTCGAACGCGACCAACGACCTGAGCACCAGATACCTCACTTCCTTCTCCTTCGCTCGAACTCCAGGGCTGCCAGCCACGCCCAAGGCGGGATCAGACGGGGAACGCCAAGAGGACGGGGCGGCCTTTCTCCGCGGGCGCGGGCGAGTCGCCACGCTTCCCACTGCCAAAACCATCCCGGCTTGGGGGAAGGCCCAGGCAGCCGTCCGTCGTGCTTCCAGCCTTCGAGACCGATCCAGGCGCGCAGCTCGTCGCCGGGGCAGGCGGTGGCGGTGAAGTCGGAGTGCGGCCTGACCTCGAGCGCGGCCGGCCAGCGTCGCTGCGCCGCCCGGATAATCTCGCGCAGCGCCCGGCGGCCAGACGGTGTCACATCGTCACGGCCCTCACGGTCGGCGCCTAGGAAGCAGACGGCGTGGTAGCCGTCGTTGCCGGCGCTCGTGCCGTTCGCGGCCGTGCGGACGCCGAAGCCGCGCCCCTCGAACACGTACCCGTGCCTGCAGACGATGAACGAGTAGGCGAGGTCCACCCAGCCGCGGACGTCCATGTGGTAGTTCTGGATGCCGCGCACGCGGGCGGCGCAGCCGGCGTGGTCGTCGAGGCGGTCGCCCTCGAAGGCGGAGTAGTGAACGGCGACGCCCTTGAGCTCGGCGGTCTTGAGGTAGACGTAGTCGCGGGCAGGACGGGCGCCCCACTCGGCGCGGGAGACGAGCTTCATTAGGGCCTCCTCTCGTTGCCGACAAAGCCAACGGCCTTGCCCGAACGTGCAGACGTTTGCGGCTCAACCATGCGGGCGTCCTTAGAAACCCCCTGCAAATCCCATGGTCGCACAAAGTCACTCAAAGGGAAGATGGTAAATATGTGGTAACCATGCGGGTTTGCTCGAAAGGAGGAGGCGTGGCGACGCCGCTGGAGTTACAAACTCTGTGGGCGTGGCGGGCGCTCCCCTACCATGGCTACGCGGACTGCGCCACCTGCCGGGAGATGCACCACTGCTGCGGCCTCAACCCGGAGTCGCGAGTGTGCATCGACTGCTTCGAGTTCGTCCACGGCTGCAAGGGGCCGAACTACCGCAGGAGAAGACGGCTGAGCGAGTCGGCTAGATAGAGGAACGGGAGTGCCGCCCGGGCGGCCTCTCCGAACGGGATCAGCTGGCCGCCGACCATGCTCGCCAGGATCAGGGCGCGAACCTCCCAGCGGGTCGGCAGCTTCTCCAGCCGCTCGTTGAGCTCCGCGGGGGTGATGTGGCGTGTGTTGCTCATGTCAGGACGGCGTGGATGTGATCGCCGTGGCCTGGGAACCGCCCCCTGCGGATCTGCCCGTTCTTCACGTACCAGTCGAAGGGGCCGAAGAACTCCGCGAACTGCTGCGGGTTCTGGTAGGCGTAGCTGACGAGCCGGCCGCTGGCCGCAGCCTGGGGGTTGATGTCGCGGGCGCGGCCGGGCTGGAGGTGAAAACTGGTGGGGGAGCCGCCGACCGCGCGGTTGCGGCCGGGGCTGCGGTCGCCGGAGGTGACAGCGTCGGCCAGGCCAAAGCGGGCGAGCATGTCGTCTATCGACGAAGAAGCCCCGGAGGGTGCCTGGGAGGCGTTCTGCGGGGCTGCGGCCACCATCGACAGGTCGGGCGTCGGGACGCCGACCAAGGCGTTACCGGAGGCATAGACGGCCTGCAGGCGCGGGTCGGCCAGCAGGCCGCCTGCCGCAGCCGCCCCAGCGGGGGCTGCGCCACCTGCGAGGTCGGCGATGCCGTACCGTGTCAGCGCCCGCCGGATCGACCCGGCGGGATCCGCGGGCCGCTCGAAGCCGCCGACGATCTTCTCGATCGCCGCCCGGCCGCGCAACCCGCTCGCGCCGGCCTCCGCCATCTTGCGGATCGCGTACTCGATCCCGGCAGGCGAGTTCGCGAACTCCGGCCCCTTACCGGCCGGTAGCGCCCCGCCGACGTGAAGCTGGAACGGCCCGAAGCTCGAGCCCTGGTCGCCGACGGCGCCGTAGCGGATGCCGCCCTCGCCGGCGGCAACAGCAAGGGCTGCGTTCGGGTCGACGTTGTAGGCGCGGGCGTAGAACACGATCAGCCGCTTCACTTTCGGGTCGGTTCGCGGCATAGCAGCCTCCGATGACTAGCGGCCCAGGGCGGCCTGTCTGCGTGCCTCCGCCAGGCTGATCCTTCGCCTGGAGAACCCGGCCTGCGACAGCAGCTCGTCGAGGCGGGTGCGCCGCTCCGGGTAGATACGGGATTCCCGCGGACCCAGCAGAAGCCTGACCGGCGGCAGGGTCTGGCCGACCTCGGCGAGAATGTCGGCTGGCAAGCCGTATTTCGGCGCTTCGCCCTTCTCGAGCGCGGCGAGCAGGCGGCTGGCGGCGATGATGTACGGGTTCAGGCTGCCAGTGAGCTCGCCGCCGGCACGTCCGGGCGCGCCGGGGCCGAGCGTACGGAGTCCCATGCCGACCTGAAGCGGGGTGGAGAAAGGATTGGGCGCCTGCGTGAGCAGGATATCCTGGAGACCGCCGCGGGGCGGGCCGAGCGGGATGGCGCCGCGCAGGTAGGAGGGAAGCTTGCCGAGCAGCTTCTCGTCTTCCGCGCCGATCTCGCCGATCTTCACGAGCGCGTTCGTGCGGCCGGGCGTGTTCAGCGGCAGCTTGACCGTGATGATGGTGATGGTGCGATACCAGGCGTAGAAGGGGGCGAGCCCTCGCAGCACATCCCGCTCCACCGGGCTCATGTTCAGGTAGTTGCCGAGCGCGTCGTTGACCTTGTCGGACACCTGGCGGGCGAGGGCCGGGTTGTCCGCCAGCTCTTTCCTGGCGGCTTCCTTGAGCGAGCGGGTCTCCTTCGGCATCGCGCGCAGCCGCGCCTTCACCGCCGGCGAGCGCCTGAGCGCAGCCGTGACACCGGCGCGCCGCAGCGTCCCCTCGGCGACAGCCTGGGTGGCGGGAATGATGCCGACCCGCCCCGCCCGCACCGAGCGGCGGATGTTCGGCGAGCGGATGCCGGGCATCTGCGTGAGCCCGAACACGCCCTCGACCTGCTCCGGAAAGAACTCGCGCATGAACTCATCGTCGATCAGCCCCCGCGTGCTGTCGGAGCGGAGCAGCTTCGCGAGCCCCTGCCCGCCCTTGGTCGTGCGAAGCGCGTCCAGGTAGGCGGCGAGCCCGTCACGGCCGGCGAACTTGAGCGCGTACAGCAGGTTGTTGCCGACCAGGTTGTTGACCAGGAACGCCGGCCGTGTGCCGAGGATGAGCGCACGCCACACAGTCGTTGGCACTTCCCAGATTTTCCGGGTCGCCGAGGAGGCGCGGTTGAACTCTCCCGTCAGCTCCTTCGCGAACCGCCTGGGAACCGCAAGATAGAAGCCGCCCTGCTCGAGAATCTCGCCCGACTCGCCGGCGAGGCTCTGGATCAGCGCCGTGTCGTCGTCGAGGTCGGGCAGCAGCCGCTCCAGGTCGCGCTCGAACTCGCCCAGCTTCTGCTGCGTGTACGGGATCTTCTCGGGGGAGCGGCCGACCTTGCGGCGCACGTACACCCAGCCCTTGCGAAGCGGGGCGCCTTTCGGCACCCGCTCGGCGGACGCCATCAGCGCGTCATGCAGGTCCTCGTACAGGCCGTACTTGACGGTGCGAAGGAACTCGGGGCCGAGCAGGTCAGGCTCGAGCGCGAGCCTGCCCGTCTGCGCCAGCACCGCCCGCGTCTTCCGCGTCGAGCCGGGCACCTTGGGGACGCCCAGGCCGCCGCCCTGGCGTGCCAAGGCGGGGTTGCCGACGTACTCGGCTACCATCCGGTCGGGGGCGTAGAACGGCTCCGGCCTGCCGGCCGCGGCAAGCTCGGCGCGGAGTTGCTCGATCGGCTTGCCACCCTGCAGTAGCGAGCGGCCCGTTTCGGGGTCAACGACAAACCTGGCGCCGGACAGAAGCCGCAGATGCAGCCACGGCCGCTCGGCTGCCGGAACCTCGCCGAGCAGATCACGGCCGAGCTTCGTCTCCGTCAACACCTTCGACAGCTTCCGGCCTTCGTCAAGCGCGATCTGCAGCTTCTTCGACGGCGTCTCCCACAGCCGCTGGATCTCAGGGTTCTCCAGTACCCGTAGCAGCGGCGTGTCGACGCCCTCGCGCAGGTAGTAGGCGACCCATTCGCGCGGCGACGGCCCCATGCGGATCAGGTTGAACGCCGCCATCTCCTTGCCGTTCAGCTTGTCCACGGCGAGCAGGTAGTTGCGCGACTGGAGTCGCAGCCCCAATGCTTCCTGGCGGGGGGCTCGCTGCGCCGCGCGGGCGTAGCGTTGCCATTCGCCCACGAGCGGCGTCCCTGGCGGCAGCCTCTTCAGCGCCCGGTCGATCAGCTTCTGCCGCGAGCGGATCAGCGGGTTGCCGAACAATCTCTTGCCTTCCAGCACCGACGCTTCCTCGCCAGGCCCGCGTAGCTGCACCCTCCCGGGCTCCCGCGCCCGCTCCGCGAATCTGCCCACCCGCCCGGTCTTCGAGACGGCTCCTGCCCTGGAAGCGGCCTGAGCGCCTTTCGCGGAGGCTCCAGATCCCAGGGTGAGGACGGTGGCGATGTCGAGGATCGGCCCCAGCGGATGCTCGTACACCTGCTGCAGGAACTCGTCCACTTCGCCGCGGAACAACGGCCCATACGTCTGCTTGTATGACTCGGCGACAGGACGAAGTACCTTGCGCCCGAGTTCCCCCTGCTCCAGCTTCGGCCTCAACCCGTAGCGGCCCTCGGTGTCGGTGAACCGGGACGGTCCCTCTTGGAGCGTCTGCCACAGGTCGGCGCCGAGCGCCTCGGAGACAGCTTTCAGCCCGCCGGGGAGACCCAGGAGAGCTCCCTCGACGTCACCGCCGAGATTTCGGAAGAACCCGCCCACACCCGACGGCCTGCGCTGTTTCGGGACGACCGGAATCGGAGCGCCGCCGCCGCGGCCACGGCGGAATACGGAGCCGCTGCGGCTCGGCGTCCGGAATACGCTGGGCATTTAGCGTCGCCCTCGCGGCGCCTCAGCCTGTCCAGTCCGCCTGGCGGTTCTGCGCTCGCCCGGGGTGATCATCGGTCGGCCGCGCTGGCCGCGCTTGTAGTAGGCGTTCAGAGCGCGTTCGACGTAGAAGAGCGGAATCCCAGCCAGCACCATCCGCCTGAGCGCCGCCTTGTAGCTCATCGGTCGTACCCGCCAGGCGGTCACCTTGCCCTCGTCGTCGTAGCTGGCCGCAATCCCGTAGTAGGCGTCTTCGGCAGACGCGCCGGCGTCCTGTTCCCACTTGCTCTGCTGGTCTGCGCTCGCAGACGCCTGCTGTCCTTCGAGTATGGCGATCTGGAGCTTCAGGTTTTTCTCCTGGATGCCCAGCTCGCGCAGCCTCAGCTTCAGGTCCTGGTCGTTCTTCAGCTTGTCCAGGGCGAGGCGCCGTTCCTCCCGGTCCGCTGCCGCCTCCGCTGCCGCAGCTTCCGCCTCTGCCGTCTTGCCGGTCACGCCGGCCAGGTATTTGTTCGTTCGCAAAGCCTCCTTCTGCAGCTCGCGATCCAGCAGCTTCTGCTCCAGGTCGGACTGAAGCCCGGGCAGCCCGGCCAAGGCCTCCGCCTGCCTACCCGCCAGCTCCCGGCGGCGTTTCAGAGCGTCCATGATCAGCATCTGCACGGTCTGCTGGCCACGGCCGAGCGCGGTCGCGGGCAGCAAGTTGGCTGCGGAAGCGAACGCGGCCCCTTCGCGGGCGAGCGCGCCACCGGGGATGGCCCCACCCAGCGCGTAGGTGACGTCGGGGCCGCTGGCGCCGATCTGCCGTACCTGCTCGATCTGGCCTTGCGGGGCGCCGACGATCTGGTGCAGGAAATCAGCGGCGGCTTGCGCCTGCGCCTGCTGCTGTGCAGCCAGCGCGGACGAGAATCCTTTGCCGAGCGCCCCCACCGTGCCCGCCGCCTGCTGGTACGCCTCGCCGGTGGCGGGACCAACCGACCTCAAAAGCTCGGCCAGCCCTTGGGCGGCCGCGGCCGCCCGCTGCTGCTCACGCGCGGTCTCCGCGTCCAGCTCCGAGCGCAGCCGGACGTACTGGGCGCGCAACGGCTGGTAGGCGGTTGCCGCCTGGCGGGCGGCGATGCGTCTGATCCGCTGCGGCGGCAGCGGTGCGAGCGGGTCGTAGGGGCGTGGGCGCTTCTTGGCCATCTCGAGCTCCTTAGTAGGGCCTGCCGCGCGGCCGGGACGAGCCCGCACGCCTGCGCGGCCTGACGCCTGCGGCCTGAACGGGTGTGATCCGACCTCTGGGCTCCGGCGGCGGCCGCTCGGGTGGCGCGACCGGGTTGCCCTGGGCGTCGTAGTAGCGGCCGTCCTTGTAGTACAGGCCGGACTCCGGGTCGTAGGTGGCGGTGAACGCCGCGGCTGGCGTCACGCCCTGGCCGAGCAGCCGCTCCATCACCGTCTCCCCGAAGGTGCCGAGTTCGCGTGTGAGCCCGGACTCGGTTGTCGCGTAGCCGCCGTACTGGCCGCCCAGGAAGTCGAGCAGCTGCTGAACGGCGTCGTTCAACGAGCCCTGGTAGCGCTCGCTCTCACGTCCGGTCTCGAAGCCGGTCTGGCCGGAACGGAGGATGCCCTTGGCGGCGAGAACGTCCTGGAGGGCGGTCAGGTTCTCAGCATGCTGTTTGGCCGCCTGCCTGGCGAACGAGAACTCGTTGCTCTCAGTGAGCTTGCGGGTAGGCTCGTCGATGTCTTCCCCCAGCCACTGCTGGTACTGCGCGGGCAGGCCAAGCGACGCGAACGCCGCGTTCACGTCTGGGACGATGCCAAGCCGGATCAGCGCCGCCCGCACGGCGGCAGCCCTTCCCGCGGCAGCGCTCGCCTTCGCAGCAGACACGTCGCCAGCCTTCTGCTGGTACAGCGGGTCGGAGCGAATCACGTCCTGCCACGTCTGGGCGGGAACGCCGATCTGGCCGGGAGGCAGGAACGGATAGGCGGGCGGGCCGCCGACGGCGGCGGCTGCGCGGCGGGCAGCGGCGACAATGGCCGGAGACAGGCGCGGGACACGCGGCAGCTGTCTGGGCGCCCGCCTGGGCGGAGGAATCGGCAGTCTCAGAGGCATTTGGGGCTACTCCTTAGGCGGCGCGGAAGCTGATGTTGTTGAGCTGGGTGTAATCGGTTTCGCTCGTCCCGCCCGCGATCCAGACGACGTCACCGTTTGCTTTCACATCGACCCTTGATGCACCGAAAGTACCGGTGGTTTCGCTAGCGACACCAAACAGGAGGTCTTTGGCGGGCCGGTAGCCCTCGGGAAGCGTGAAGATCACGTCGTTGATTGTTGGCGTGCCAGTCTTCGTGGTCATGCCTTTGAGATAAACGCGGCCGAGCGGGTCCTTGTAGAACGCCGCTGTCTCCCACGGGGTGCCGTAGTTCCCCCAGTTCGTTCCGAACGCAGGCTGCCCGGAAGCACCGACCTCTCGCCACTCCTCCCCGCGCAGGTTGCTGATGTCGGACACCAGCGTCTTGGGCGGGTCTACTTCCAGCCGTCCGCGGATGGCGGCCCACCACTGCTGCGGCCACTCCAGCGGGTTCAGGCCCAACCGATGGGCGAGCTTGCGCTCGAACTCGCTGAGCGGGGCGTACAGGTCGGCGGATTCGCGGGGAGGGGCTAGCTTCTCAGGCATGGTTCCTTTAGACTGCGTCTAGTGAACGTGCTGGCGTTGCCTTGGACGCTGTTACTGCTTGCCGGACATCCTGCACCCGCGCCGTATCAGGCGTGGGTATGGGCGTCACGAGTGCCAACGCCGCCGGTTGTCTTAGCGCTCCGGCTTGAGAACTGTCCCCGCGCGCCCTGGGTGCTCGGATGTGTGGACAATCCCAGTAACATTAGCGCGCTCTACATCTCCAGGCGCGGTTCAGTCCGGCAACGACGGCTGACGCTCTACCATGAGCTAGGACATGTTGTTGATTACCGTTACATGACACCCGTGTTGAGACGGAGATGGGCAAAGGCCAGTCTCGGGCCTTGGGATGAGGAGGCGTTCGCTGAAACCTACGCCGAGTGTGCCATCGGCTGGCTCAGCCGCCGCGACCCGGTGTGCGCTATCCCCAGACTCGCCTTATACCCTGCTCGCCTCGGAAGGTGAAATCTCAGCCTCAAGCGCATAGATTCTCGTATCCGAGCTGGCGTTCGTCTGGGCGACCTTGAGGGCGACTCCGTAGGCGGCCTTCGGCAGCGCCACCCGCTTGCGCGTCCTCGCCGTCGTCTCCGCGAACGTCGGTGAGAGCGCGGTGTACGAGGTGGCTTCCGGCGAGGTCAGGTAGGAGGCGGTCAGGGTCGGGTTGTCGGTGGCGGCGTCGCGGCAGTCGTAGGACAGGTACACCTTCTTGAAGCGCTTGCGCGCCTGCGACCCGAACGACAGCAATCCGGACTCGAGGATGGGGGTTACAGCGGTCCCGTTAGCATCGTTCTTGGTTGCTGATGTTGGAGAGTAGATGCCAGACAACTTCCCCACGCGCTTCGAGGATGAGTCTTGGTTGGCGAAGTACAGTTCGTCGGTAGAACCAAAGAGAGTTGCGAATGAAGGCGCTCGGACGTTTGTGAGGCGGAACCAGGAGCGGGTTTTGATTTCGCAGATGAGCATATCCACGAAGGCCGCAACTGTGTCAATGACGGACACGAAAACGCGTCCGCGCCAGACAGCCACAGTAACATAGCCACTCCCTCCGGCTGACGAAACGACGCTACGCCAGTATGTAGACACGCCGCCCTGTTCTGCGAGGTCACTGATGCTGGCACCATCAGACTGGTAAACGCCATTCTCATCAGCCCAGTAAGCATAGTCGTCACTGACGGTAAGGGCGCCACCATTACTTGCTGCGCTCCCGCTACGCACCCACAGCCCCACCTCGTTGAATAGCGGCTCAAGCGTCATGTTCGCCGCTGCGGAGCCAGGTGGGATGTCACCGCGGATGCGCTCGACAGTGCCACGATGGAAGACAAGAAGCGCGTTGCGAAGAGACGCAAACGCGAAAACCGGCGATGATGTATCGAGGTAGCGGTTCGTGGTGTCCCAGGACTCCGGATTGCCCGCTGCGGAGAAGTAGACTCGGTTAGGAGCGGCTGCTGCGCCAGCCCCGGCGAGCCTATCCTTGTAGACAGCCGCGCACATGAAAGTCGGCGGAGACCCGCCCAATAGGGCTGGCGCTCCCGACCCAGAATATTTGTATGGTGCAGCCGTCCCATCATATGGAGGGATGACTACAAGTTCGCGATAGAAGACGGGAAACCCAGGATTTATAGCGACTCCCCGATCCACGCTATTCGTTAGGTCGAAGACCCTATTGAGCGTAATGTCCATTGCGACAACCTGTGCCCCGCCAGAAAAGGGAGCGTAGATGACGCGCCAGGGGACACCAGCACCAGCATTCAGGGAGTTGAGTGTGGAACCGAAGTATTCCCAGCCGCCACGTTTTCTGAGCGGCGCCCCCAGCTCGTCAGGGAAGTAGTCGACGCAATCCCACAACGCGCCTTTGGGCAGCTGGTCGCGAGAGTAGTCGCGCTTGAAGCCGAGGCTGAAGCGGTCCTGAAGCGGGACGGGGCTGGCCATACGACGCCTAGTCGAAGGGGACGGTCTGGGACGGGTCGGATGCCAGCCAGCGGCGCTTCGACGACACCAGCCGCGCCGGCCCCAGCTTGCGCCCGCCCCGCTGCCTGAGCGCCCGCCGCATCTCCGCCAGCCCCCGGTCGAACGCCGCCCGGTACAACGTCCCCACCTGGGAGGAGGCGTCGTCGTCGAAGTCGGCGGCCTGCCACAACCCGTAGAACTCCAGCAGCTTGTGGAACTCGGCGGGGATGCCGCCGTAGGTGGCGGTCGACGGGTCGTTCGCCCCGGTCGTCATCGCCGTCGGCCGGGGCACGTGGTAGACGGTCAGGGTGCCGGCCGCCGTCGGCGTCGGCCAGATCATCAGCAGGTTGGCGCCGTCCAGGGCGTACTTCCATGCTTGAGTGCCGGAGGCGGTGGAACGCCGAAGGTCGGCCATCTCCTCCGGGGACACCCGCTCCAGCGGGACGCTGTCGGAGTTGATCAGCTTGAGCACGCTCAAAGTGCCGCCGGAGAGGACGGTGTCGAGCTCGTACTCGTTGACGTCCTTTGTCAGCGTGATCGTCGCCTTCTTGACGAAGCAGCGGCTGCGCAGAAGCACCTGCTCGACGGCTTCGTTCAGCCAGGAGTCGAGCAGGACTTCTTCGGCGCCGGCAGCGGTCTCGTCAAGCCCGATCTTCTTGGAGACACGGGAGCGGAGCAGGGCGAGCGTGGCCACGGTTCTAGGATTCTCCTTCGGTCGGTTCGGTCAGGTGCCGATGCCGAGCAGGGTGCGCAGGCGGGCGATGACGCCGCCGGCCGTGACGGTCAGGTTGGAGGCGACGGTGCCGACCCCGGCGACCGTGGTTTTCAACGCGGTCTGCAGCCCCAACTTGGAGGCGACCGCGCCGAGGCCGGAGACGGCGGTTTGCAGGGCGACCTGGGCGCCGGTGACGGTCAGGTTGGAGGCGACCGCGCCCAGGCCGGCGACACCGGTTTTCAGCGCCGTCTGCAAGGTCAGCTTGGACGCGAGCGCCCCAAGCCCGGCGACCTGGGTTTTGAGGGCGACCTGCTCCGTCAGACGGGAGGCGACCGCGCCCAGCCCGGCGAGCGAGGTTTTCAGTGCCACCTGCTCGGTCAGCCGCGAGGAGACCGTGCCGACCCCGGCGACGGCGGTTTGCAACGCCACCTGCCCGCCGGCGCCGCCGAAGAAAAGCAGGATCGCCATCGTTCTAGGCTGTGACTTCCTGCCACACGAAGGAGGCGTGGGCGACGGGGTCGCCGGTACCGTCGGCGTCGAGCGCGATCCCGACGCCCTGTAGCACTTCGATCGGGAAACCGGGCATGAGCGGGCAGAAGAAGCCCAACCCGCCGGGCAGGTAGGGGTAGATCGCGAGTGTCCTCCCGGTCGAGATCGGCTGTTCCAGCCGCAGCCCGACCGTGGCGTCCTTGCCGGTCGGCTGCGTGGTGGGAAGCACCTGGATCGTGGCGACGGGGGCGACGGCTGTGTTGCGCCCGAAAGGCGTCTCCGCAGTCCCGCCGGAGCCGCCGGAGGTGGCGCGGACGAGCCGCAGCGTCTTGTTGACCGTCCCCTGGTTCCCAAACATGACGGCTAGCAGCAAGATCCGCTTGCCGGACGCGGCCGGGTTCATCAAGGAGAGGGCCGTGTCCCCGGCGGCGGGCCAGGCGGCCACGCGAAAGTCAGCGTTGACCCAGAACGTGCTTCGGGTGGCCTCGAGCTCCCCCTCCGGGTCGGCCTGGATGTCCGCCTCGTACTCCTTCGAGCTGACCGTGTGCGTGGCGACCGTCGCGCCCGAGCCGGGGGTGAACAGAACCGAGTCGTTCGGCAGCGCCACTAGACCGCCACCTCCTGCCAGATCAGGGTGAGGACGGTGGTGACGGCCACAAGCGTGTCGTCGGAGTCCAGGGCGAGGCCGACGGCTTGCAGAAGCTCGATCGGGTAGGAGCGGAAGTCGTAGAAGGCGGGCATCCCGCCCGTTTCGATCGGCTGCTCCAGCCGCAGCCCGACGGTAGAGTCCTTCCCAGTCGGTTGTGTCGTAGGGAGAACCTGCACCGTGCCGACGGGGGCGAGCGAGTCGGTGTCCCGCTTGAAGGGGGTGATCGCCGTCCCACCCGAACCGCCCGAGGTGGTGCGGACGACTCGATGGGTCTTGTTGACCGTCCCCTGCGTCGTCATGCAGATCGCGAGCACGAGCAGGCGTTTGCCGGACGCGGACGGGTTGAACAGGCAGATGTTGGTGTTCCCCGCCGTAACCGAAGGCGAGATGACCGTGCTGGAGGCGAAGTAGACGTCGCCGGAGCCGAGCAGATGCCCTTCGGCGTCCGCGACGATGACGGTCGGGTACTCCTTGGACGAGACCGTGTGCGTTGCAACGGTCGCGCCCGACCCGGGCGTGACGAGGATCGAGTCGTTCGGGAGCGCCATCTATTCCCCCCTCTCGCGGGCACTAAAAAGGCCGCTCGCGGCGGCCCGGAGGCTTGGGTACGTCATAGGTCTCATTCGAAGCAGCGGCAGGTGGAGCAGTGGGGAGCGGACGCGCCGATGCCGTGTCGGCCAACACGCAGCTCGAGGTTCTCGATCCGGTTGTCGGAGCGGTCGCCGTTCTTGTGGTGGACGGACTCGGTAGAGAGCAGAGGGCGGCCGAGCTGCTCGGCCATGACGAGGCGGTGCTCGCGCACGTATCCGGAGCGGTCACGCATGACGGCCAGTGGATGATCGGGCTCGATGAGCACGCGCACGTAGCCATCATTGATCAGACGGCCCCCCTTCCAGTGTCCGTGTCCATCCCGATTGCGAAGAGTGCGTCGGGGGACCCTCGCGTTGTGCAGAACACGGCTGATCAGCGGTTGACTCACCCCGAGCTCTTCAGCGATCTGACGCTGCGAGTAGTTCTCGTCGCTGTAGAGCTGAATGGCTCTCGCGATTAGCTCGGGCGTGGTCACGAGTGAGGGTCGTCCACTCCGCCGAGACTGGAAACCCTGACGACGCAGGGCGCTCATGACCGTCTTGCGGTTCACGCCGTGGCGTTCGGCGAGGGCGAGCGCACTCTCACCCGCTTCGTAGCGGGCGGCGAGCTCTCGTTCCTGCTCGTCGCTAAAACTGCGCGCTGTCACAACGTCACAGTTTAGCATAACGATCGCACTACTCTTCTGTCCAACTAAAGTCAGACGTCGCCCAGGAGGCCGTATCGCCGTTCAGAACAATCCTTGCAGTCGTAAGGTCCCCCCACACTAAACCGTTGTCGGCGGCGGTCTTCAGATTGCCGTCGAACACGATCGACTGGGGGATGGCGGAGCCGCCGTTCCAGTTCGCGGTCGCGGTCGCGAACGTGATCGCGTTCGAGTTGACCTTGGCCGCGTCGCCCGTGATCGAGGCGAAGTTGGTGGTGTTGTTCGTCTTCGCCACCCGGTCGTAGGCGCCGCCGGAGACCTCACCGGCGGTGTTGCCGACGAAGCCGTCCATGTCGGTGCCGGCCGCGGTCGTCCACAAGGCGAAGTAGACGGTGGCGGGGGCGCCGAACGCGACCGCGCCCAGCACCTCGTTCTTCACCTTCTCCGACAGGTAGGCGGACTTGCCGGAGGCCATCAGCAGGATGCGGTCGAACTCGCGCCGGAGCCGCCTGAGCGGCGCCCGGCACAGCTCCATGTCCTTCAAGGGTTCCCGCAGCAGCTCGGCGGCGGGTGCGGCGTGCCACGAGCGGACGCTCAGTGTGACCGGCCGGAAGCGTTCGACGGCGAGCTCGGTCATGGCTGCACGCTGCCTTTCCCTGTCATGTGCGACTGCAGTGGGACGATGCGCCCCGCTTTCACGGGCGGATCGGAGCGGTGGGCGACCTCGTAGTGGCCACTGCCGTCGTCGGGGTCTCCGGGAGCGTCGTCTACCCAGACGAGCCGAAGCAGCGGCCTTCGCAAGCTCTTCCCGTCCCGGGTCAGGGCGTAGTAGCCGAGCGGCAGCCGCTTGTAGCCGTCCTCGTCGGTGAACGCGACCGGCCCGTCGTAGCGGTCGCCGGGACGGTAGCGCAGCCTGTCCAGCAGTGCCATCGGTTCCTCCCTACCGTCGTTTCTTGGACCGCGTGTTGGCCAGGTTGGCCTGCCGCTTCGTGCGCGCGGACGCCTTCGAACCCTTCTTGGCCTTGGCGGCGTACATGTGCTTCCCGTGCAGTGCCATTACGACAAGCTCCTCTCAGACGAGTACGTACACGACTTGAACGCCGGTGGTGGAACCGGCGCCAGTGGTCAGGGTCAGCGCCTCCCCGGCGACGGTCTCGAACCATCCCAGCGGGTTCTGGGGCAGGACGGCGCCGCCGTTGGCGGCGTTGGCGAACGTCATCGAGATCGCGACCCCGGCCCCGGCCGGCTTGGAGTTGAAGATGGCGGTGGTGGCGGTGGCGCCGCACACGAACGCGACCGCCAGCACACGAATCTTCTTGCCAGTGGTGCCTGCGACAAGTTGCGAGTCGGTTTGGCTGGCAGCGACGTTCGCGAACGCGTACTTGGCGGCGACGTCACCGTAGGCGAACTTGCTGAAGCCGCTCATGCTCCTCCTACCCCTCGACCCCGCGCGGAACCCAGATCGTGGACGTCCCCTTTGGCTTGCCTTTCGGTGCGTCCGCCGCCTGCAGGCGTGCGATCGTCTCCCGCGAGGGGCCGATCCACTTGTAGCCGTCGTACTCGGCCTCCATCACCTGCCGCTGCCTTTCGGCCATCGGAAACCCGTCCGGGTAGCCGTCGCAGCCGGGCAGTCCGCACGTCTGCGGGAACGCGCTCGAGACGATCCCGTAGCAGCGGCAGCAGCGATAGCCCTGCCACATCTGCCGGTACTGATCCTCGGTCAGGGTCACGTCGACGTCGCGGCGGACCTCGCCGGAGGCGTAGCGGACGTAGCGGTGCGGGTGGTCTTCCATCCACACCGGCTCCGTCCACTCGCGCATCAGAACGGGTACTCGACGACGTACAGGGAGGGGGCGCCGTAGTTCGAGTTGGCACCGATGCCGATCGTCGAGGAGCGGATGCGAAAGCCCGGCGGAAGGACCAGTCCCTCGGGGAGAGGGCCTGTGGAGTGAACGTTCGTTGTCGCCCCGACCTGCCCGCTCAGCGTGTGCCCTGGCGCCCAGGTGTACTGGCAGGTGGTGGACACCGCCTGGGCGGCGGAGGAGCCGAAGCTCTCGAAGAAGACGTCGGCGCCGTCGTCGATGACGAGGATCGGCTGCGGCGTCTGCGTGGCACCCTGGACGAGCGCGACGGAGACGGCAACCAGCTTCCAGGCTTTCGCGGCCGGAACGGTCTCCGAGAACTCGGTGTTGGCGGCGGGGTCGGTGCCGGTGACTTGCTTGGCACCTGAGAGGTCGATCGAGCCTTCCATCGGTCTCCTTTTGCTATTGCCGGGACAGGTTGCCGCCGTGGAAGCGGGGGGTCCGGAATCTCATGTAAGTTGTACTCCGTGAAACGTGCCGAAGCACGTTATTGGACGAAAGTCGTAAAGACCCATGAATGCTGGAGTGTCGTCGTGGGGCTGATCGGCGTTCTAAACTTAGGCGTTACCGCCGTGAAATATTCCCTCCCCAAAAGCGGTAAACCCAGGTGACGTCGGGGACGTAGCAGAAGCGGGTGCCGGCCTCGCGGGCGCGCTGCCAGAAGTCCTGGTCTTCCGGCCGCTGCGTGACCCGGTAGCCGCCCAGCCGGTGCCACAGCTCCGTGGGGATGAGCGCCGTCGAGGGCAGCGTCTGCGGGTCGGGGCCGACTGGCGGCCACCACTCCCCTTCGACGCGCATCTCGGAGTAGACGATGGCGTCCGGGGGGCCGCCCCCTTCGAGCTTCTCCAGGCATTCGGGTAGCAACAGGTCGTCGTCTGCGATCGGCAGGATGCGGTCGCCGCGGGCGAAGCCGCACAGCCGGTTGGTGGTGGCGACAACCCCGGCGCGTTCGTAGTCGACGCAGATCAGATGCTCCAGCGGCGGCCGGGTTTGGGCGGCGACGGAGGCTATGCACTCGGCCAGCATGGCTGCGCGGCCTGGAAGAGAGGGTGTGACCACGCTGACGGCCACCGGAGAAGCTAGGGCTCGCGCTCGCGCAGGTAGCGGGCGGGGTTTCCGACCCACACCTGACCTGCGGGCACGTCTGTGGTCACGACCGCGCCGGCGCCGATCTGGGCGCCCGTCCCGACTTTCACCCGCGGCTTGAGCACGGCGCCCTGGCCAATCCTGACGTTGTCACCGATCTCGCATTCGCCGCCGATGGAGACGAGCGGGGCGATCTCGCAGTCGGCGCCGACCGAGGCGTCGTGGCCGACGTGACTTTTGGTCATCAGGAAGCTGCGGGCGCCGATCCTGGTCGGCCTGTTCATGCCCGCATCGACTGTCACGAAGGCGTTGATTCGTGCGCTGGCCGCGATCAGCGGGTAGAAGCCTGTGAAGTTGTACGGCCGGTCCCGGTGCTCAGGGGGATCGCCGACGACGGCGGTGGGGTGAATCCCCGGCTCGGGCGGACGCTCGTTCACAGCCTTGTCGCCTCCAACGCCAGATGGCCGTGCTGGTTCTCGACCAGGCGGATCGGGCCGCCGCAGCAGGGGCAGGAGTCGTCCTGGAGCGCGTCGAAGGCGTGGAAGCGGTCGAACATGCGGCACGCTTCGACCTCGCGAACGAGCCTGGTCAGGCGTTCCACCTCCGCCTCGAGCTCGGCGACACGAAAAGCCGGGTGTAGAGGCTTAGCAGCCATCTATGGCCTCCTGCCAGGCTTTGATTTCACGACGGATGTTGCGGCTGCTGACGGCGTATTCGCGGGCGAGCCTGGCCGTCTCGGCCGTCTCGTTCCGGTGCCTGACGAGATGCTGAACGACTCGAATCAAGTCTTTGGACGTCTCGGCCACATACCCGGGCGCCTCCCCGTCCCACCACGGACGATAGGGCTCCGTCTTGGAGACGACAGAGCAGGCGCCGCCCATCGCCGCCTCCAGCGCCTTCACGTCGCTCTTGCAGTCCGCCCACGCCGAGGGACGAAGGGGACACAACATCACGTCGAGCTCGCGCACGTTGCGGCGGTAGTCCGCCAGCGAGTCCGTCCAGGGTATGTGCCGTACGGGCACGCCAAAGGGGACGAGCTCGCCGAGAACGACGACCTCCACGTCTTTTTGGCGGGCCACCCAGTCGAGCGCGGGGCGGATGTCGGCGACGTCGTAGCCGTGGGAGGCGGAGCCGGCCCAGCCGATCCTGAGCACCCCGTCGGGGGCGTGCGGCGGCTCCGGGTCCCAGTCGTCCGGGTCGACCGAGTTTCGGCACACGTACACCTGTTCGGTCAGGCTCTCGTACACCTGGGCTAGCCTGGGAGTGGACACGATCACGCCGTCGCAGATCGAGCGCACGATCCTGCGGTGCACATCGTAGGAGTGCCGGTCTTGGCCTGTGCGGTCGCGGGTGGTCAGCCAGGCAGACAGTTGCGGCATCGCAGGCTGGCGGGTGTAGTTGTCGTCGACCTCGACCAGGACGCGCAGGTCGTGCTGGGTTTTCATCTCCGCCATCGCCAGGGCGCGGGTGGTGTTGCCGGGGAACATCCACACGGCCGCCTGCCCTTCCTGGCGGGGGAAGCGGTGGCCGCCGTAGCCGTCCGGCTGGATGTCGACGGAGTCGAACCAGACGGTCTTGCCGGGCAGGTGGCGGGCGGGCAGCTCGGCCCGGTAGTAGTTGACGCCGGGGGTGGCCTGCACCCAGAACGTGGCCAGCGGCCTTGGGGCGTAGCGGGCCTGGCTGGCCTTGAACACCGTCGGCCAGTCGAGGACGGCGTTCAGGTCGGCCAGCCAGATCCGGTCGTCGGCCTGCCTGGCCATGCTCTCAGGCGCTGATCAGGTCCGGCTCCGGCTCCGGCTGCCGCTCCAGGGCGGCGAGCGCGTCCAGGATCGGCTGCCGGTTCAGGTTCGCCCGCTCGTAGGCGGCGACACCCGCCGGGTCGTAGCCTCCGTCGGCTGTGAGCTCGGCCACCTTGGCGGCGACGTGGTCGTCTGTGCGGCGGCCGCTGCGGACCAGCTTGTCGTAGCCGGGCCAGGGCGCCACGAGCTTCGGCTTCTCGATCAGGATGAACCCGTCCTGCTTGCCGAAGGCGGGGTGTGCGAGCAGAGCCTGCTCGACCTTGTGGCGCAGCTTCGAGTCGGCGACCTGGGCGGAGTCGAACGACGACACACGGTCGATCGGGTCGGTCGGCGAGCCGTCCAGGTTGAGCGTGGTGCCGCGGAACGTGAGCAGCTCTCTGGCCTGGTCGCGCTCCCAGTCGGTGACGTCGCCCTGGCGGAACTCGCATACGTAGCCGGGCGCCAGCATCCTCGCCTGGCCGGAGGCGAGGATCTCCACCTGCTCGTGGACGGCCACGACCCGGTAGTTGCGGAACTGGCTGATGAAGCGCAACAGAAAGCTCCTTTCCCGAGAGGGGCCTTGGGGGGGAACCGGGTTGGTTCCCCCCCGACCCGTGTGGGAGCGTTACGAGGCCGAGTAGCTCGTCACGCCCTTGAGGATGCCGTGCATCTTCTCCCACCCGAACTCGAGCGAGAACGCGGTGCGGTACTCGTGCACGACAGCCGTCGAGGACGGCTCCTGAATGTTCCTGCGCAGCTGGGTGTTCAGGCCGCGCAGGGTGCGCAGCCTGGCGTGGTCCATGTCGACCAGGAACCCGTAGGTGCCGTAGTTGGTGCCCGTCTTGTCGAAGTCGGCCCATTCCCGTTTGACGAAGACGGGGATCGTCCAGCCGTAGGTGCCGGAGATGAAGGCGTCGACCTTGGCGCCGAACCGCCTCTCTCCGACCGTGTCGGGCTGCCAGGCGTCCCTGAGCATCTGGGACAGGACGGTGCCGACGCGGGGGGCGCAGAAGAACGCCTTGTTCTTGGAGCCGTACCCGTACGGGCCTTCCAGGAACGTGTCGAACTCGGCAGGCGTCAGTGCCCCCGAGGCGTCGGTGATATTCGTCGAGATGAACTCCAGCGCCCCGCCGGACGACCCCATCGGGCCGGGGGAGGCGGAAGCGTTGAAGTCGCGTGCCCCGAAGAACAGGGAGTTCTCGATCGCGCGGCCGTGCTCGACCGCCTTCTTCGTCAGCTCCTCGCCCGGCTCGCGGCCGCCGTACAGCTCGATGGCGGTCTCGAAGTCCGAGAAGAACAGCGGGTCACGCTGGTCCTGGACGTAGTTGAACGCGCGCACCTTCTGCACGATGTGCGACGCGCCCGAGGAGGCGCCCTGGGCGGAGGCGTTGCCGACGATCAGCAGCTTCGCGACCGAGGTGGACGACGCGGCGGCGGTTCCGCCCCAGGAGCGGGTGACGCCGATCGAGTTGGCGGAGGTGGACGTGACGAGGTAGCCCTCGCCGTTCTCCATGTTGCGGACGACGTGGCCGTTGCGGAACACGGTGTTGCCGTCACCGCTGGTGACGGTGATCGCCGTGTCCCCGGAGGCGGCCGACGCGGCCTGCGCGGAGGTGCGGGGGAGGTACTCGTCCTCGAGCCACTCCACGATCTCGCGGACGGCCTCTTTCGACCCGATCTGCGTGAGCATGACCCGGAACTGCTGCTCGTCGGGCTGCAGCCGGTGCATGCGCTCGGACATGTCGACGACTCTGCGGTTCGAGAGCTCGTCTTCGGTGTCGAAGAGGCCAACCTTGACGGTTGCCATGACCTGCCTTCCTTTCCATGAACGGAGTTATGTGTGTCGTTCCGTTCCGGGGTGACTCGGGAAAGGGGGCAGGCCCGGCCCGTGCGGGCGGGGGTGTCTGCCGGGGTGAGGCCCGGTTCGGTGCTTGGTGTTGTCTAGGTTTCGCTTTTGGCCATGTAGCGGCCGGCGTAGGGGTCGAAGTTGGCTCTGAGCCACTGCTCCTGCTCGTCGACCTGCTCGGCTTCGCCGCTCTGAGACGAGACGGCGACGCCGGCGGCCTGCTTGGCCTGCCGGGCGGCGGCCGCGTCCTCGGCGGCAGCCTCGGCGGCGCGTGTGGAGACGGCGTCCGCGGTCATGCCTTTGGCCATGTAGTAGAGGGCGCGGATCGCCTTCACCCTGTCGGCGGGGTCGTCGGAGCGGAGTCCTGTGGCGGCGTCCGGTGCTTCCTTGGCGGCTTCCAGGATCTGGCTGCCGTAGGAGTCGAGGTCGGGGATCGTGTTGCGGGCTTCCGCCCACGCTCCCGCGATCCCCGCCTTGGACGCCTGCTCCTGCAGCGGCCTGGTCTGGTCGGAGAGGCGCTGCTCGAACTCGCTACGCAGCTGGCTCAGCTCGAGCGAGCGCTCGAAGGCGGCGGCCTGCCTGGGCGCCCGCTCGTGCCAGGCATCCAGGGCGCGTCCGTACAGGACGCCGGAGGGGTCGTTCTCCAACGCCCAGACGGCGGCCGCGGCCGGGTTCTGGTCGGACTGCTCGTCGAACCAGTCGACGGTCGACTGGTTGATCTGAACAGCCGGCTCTTCCGGCTCGGCGGGGCTGAGGCGTTCGTTGAGAGTGTCCAGCGTCTTGCGCAGCTCGCCGAGTTCGAACGCCTGCCGGCCGATCGTGGACTGCGCCTCGACGGCGGCCCGCAACGCCTGGTCGCGGTCGCCGCCGTACTTGGCCAGGTACGCCTCGACCGCGTCCGGCTCGCCGCTGTCAGCCTTGGCTTCCGCCTCCGCTGCCGAAGCGGCGGCGTCTTTGGGAACGAACTTGCCGTCGGGGCCGTGCAGGCGGCCGCTGGAGTCCGCGACGAGCGCGGCCGTCGATGCCTGGTCGGCGGGGGCCTCGTCTGTGTCGGAGGGTGGCTCCTCGGGGGAGGCCTCCGGCTGGATGCCGAGCGTCTCGTCCATCTGGGCGAGCGCCTCGTCGAGCATGTCGCTCACGCTGTTCTCTCCTCTCCAGCTTCGGCTTTCACCATTGCGATGGCGTTTTGCAGGTCTTTTTCGGCGAGCTCGGGGTTGTCGAGCACGAACAGGGCGCCTTTCCAGAAGCCCGCCTGACGGTCGATCTCGCGCTGGTCGAGGGCGCCGCCCGCGGTAAGCCTTCTGAGCAGGGAGCGCATGTGCTTGTCGCGGCGTTCCTCGACGCGGGCGCGCAGCTCCGGCCAGGCGGGATGATCGGCCAGGGCCTGGAGCTTGACCGCCCGCTCCGACAGGCGCACCAGCTCGTCCGGGTCGGGCGGTCTAGGCGTTAGCGGCACCGCCTCTCTGCGCCATCAGGCGTTGCATGTCCCGCTCCGGGGAGACGCTGAAAGCGTTGGAGGGGGACATGGGGCCGGCCGCCAGAGCCGGGTTCGTGACCCCGACCCCGTTTGCCTGCCCCTCCGGGGCGGCTTCCATGCCGGGAAGGGCGGGCGGGGCGGCGGAGGCGTAATAGCGGTCCTTGTCGGCGACGTCGTAGGCGTCGAGGAGGTCGTCCATGAACGCGCGCAGGTTGAGCGGCCTGCCGGTCGCCGCCATCACCTGGGCGGAGGAGACGGCGATCTGGAACTTCGCGGTCGCCTCGGCCCGCCGTTCCTGCCGGACCATCGACTCGTCCTGAAGCTCGGTCTCGAACAGGTACAGGCCTTGCAGCAGCTCGGGCCTGACCTCCTCGAACGCTTCCCTGCCGTCCTCCCCGATCACGGGGACAAGACGGGGGGCGGTCACGTACTGCTGGTTGAGGGCGCACCACTGCTCGCCGATCCTGGCTTTCGCCCATATGAACTGCTGCCGTTTCGCGGACAGCCGTTTCTGCGCCAGGCTGGTGACGATGGAGACGCCGGTGGCGGTCTGCTGGTCGATCGTCTGCGAGGCGGTGCCGGACAGGAACGGCATCCCGCCGGTGGTGTTCTGCAGGTCGCCTTTCAAGAGCGCCTCGGCTTCCAGCGACACCTGGGCGGCGCGAACGTCGGGCGCCCACAGGTCGACGGTCTCCTTGATCGGCCGGGGCACGAGCCAGCGCTCGCCGGGGGCGAACTCGAACGCGTCCGGGTCTTCGGCGTCCTCGGCTACCAGGACGATCGCGTTGTTGATCAGCTGCAGGTTGTCGAGCCTTTGGTTGGTGAGCGTCCACAGCATCTCCTGCAGGTCGGCCATCACCTCGACCTCGCTGATGCCGGGGATGCGGAACAAGTCGGGGGTGCCGCCGGCGCAGACGACGAACGGGAACGGGTGCTCCAAGTGGTCGAGCCAGTAGGGGGAGGCGCGGTCCTGGAGCAGCACCCTGCGGTCGGCGACGGCCACCTGCCTGAGGGTGTCGCCTTCGCGCCGCCACTGCTCGAGCACTTCGACGTCGTCGCGGTGGGGGCGTGTCCCGAACAGGTCCTGCTCGCGCTGGTAGTGCTCTTGGGCGATGCCTTTCGCGTCCCGGAGCTCGTCCACGTTGTGGTAGTAGCGGCCCGGCTCGCACGGGCCTTGGTGCAGCCTGCCTCCGTTGACACGGCATTCCAGCCGTTTCAGGTGCTCGTAGGGGTAGAAGACGCGGTGGGTGATGCGCTCGGAGCGTTGCAGCGAGACGGCGCCGCGCTGGAAGACGAGGTGGCGCACGTCCACGACCTCGGAGCAGGGGTCGTCGCGCAGGACGTCGGTCTGGGATGCTTCTTCCTGGCGGGGGACGCTGCCGTACTGGAAGCCGGAGTCGTCGATCAGCGGCTGCTCGTAGAAGCGCCGGAAGCGGCGGGGGCCTTCCCGGTAAGACCAATACTGCTTGGAGGCGGTGACGCCGCAGATCAGCCCTTGCAGGTCGAAGGGCCGCTGCTTCTCCGGCCAGTGGTCGAGGACGAGCTGGTGGCGCAAGAGCAGCTCGTTGACGCGGGCGCCTTCCTGCAGCTCGAGCAGGCGTTCGGGGTCGTCCATCTGCGGCTGCACCCTGATCCGCCACCTCGGGTTGGGGTCGACGAGGTTGGCCGCCATCGTCTCGACCGCCTGGAAGACGTGGGCGGGGTGCTGCTTGTTCGTCCAGTCGGCCGCCTGCGAGCGTCGTTCCAGTACGGCCCGGTAGGAGCGGTAGCGGCGGTCGATGTCGGCGACCCTGTCGCGATGCTCCTCGTGGTCTGTGTCGAAGTCCGAGACGACGCGGGAGAGGATGTCGGGCGGCTTGACGGTTTTGGCTGCCATCTAGGCCGGGTAGGCGCGCCGGAGGGCGCGCAGCTGGTCGGGGCTGCCGCCGCCGGCCCGGTCGTCGGCCGCCTGACGGCCGGCAAGGATCTGGTACAGGCCCTGGACGATCTTCGCCAGCATCTGGGAGTCCTGGTCGTCGGGCTCGGAGATCAGGGCGGCCTGGGCGTGCTCGATAGCAGCGCGCAGATGCTCGACGGGGGACAGCTCGGCGCCCTGCTCGAGCTCGTCGCCCTGGTCGAGCATGGCGGCCATCGCGTCGCCGCTCGATCCGGCGCCGGTCGTGTCGGCCTGGTACAAGCCTTGGTGCAGCATTTGTTCTCCTAGTTCGATCGTGGCCGGTTCGCCTACTGACGCTTTGCAGCGTCGTCTAGCGGGGCACGAGCTCTTCCTGCCACGGGTACATCGTCTTCCGGTGTCTTTTCGCGCGTGAGCGTTTGCGCCGGTCGTCGGGGTGGGACCCGTGCAGGCGGTACATCTCCAGGGCGATCGCGGCCGCGAACACACGGTCGTCGCGGGAGCCTTCCTGGGCTCTGGGCGAGGGGCCGTGCTCGTGCTGGACGAGCTCCTCCAGCTCCCACATCAGCCCGTCCGACAGGTAGGGCAGCTGCCTCTCGCGGATCGCCTTCTCCAGCTGGTTCAGGATCAGCGGCCTGGTCTTGGAGTTGGTGGGGAACCCGAACGGCTTCGACAGCGGCAGGTCGGGTCTGGAGGAGAGGACGTGCCGGTACAGGCGGGGGTAGGCGGGGCGGCCTTCCCGGCCGTCCCTGAGCGGGATGAGGACGGCTTCGCCGAAGCCGCCGCCGGTTTCCACGGCCAGCCAGGCGTCGTGGCGGCAGCCGGAGCGGGTGCCGTACCAGCGGCCCAGGTAGTGCAGCTGGAAGGCGTACAGGTCGGCGTCGATCTTGCCGTGCGCCTCCGCGACCAGCGCCATCGACGTCAGGTCGATCACGTAGGCGGCGGAGTAGTCGGCGCCCCTGCCAGTGGCGACGTCGGCGCCGATCGCGTACATGTGATCCGGGTCGGGTCGCTCGAACACGGACACGAACCCGTCGGAGCGCTCCCTGACGGCGGCCTGGGAGGGACCCGTCTTCTCGAACGTCAGCCTCGAGGAAGGCTGCCGGACGAGGGTGCGGTAGTGGGCCAGGTCGTCGGCATCGATGAACGTACGGGAGGTGAGCGCGAACGCCTCGTGGGCGTTGCGGGGGAAGTTCGCGTGCCGCTGGTACACCTTCCTGGACTGCACCTCGGGTGCGGTGTCGTACCAGGCTTGGTCGCGGCCGGGGTGGACGTCGTAGGGGAAGAACAGGCGCTGGTAGCCGCCCGTGTCCAGGGAGTAGACGCGGTGGAACTCGTTGCCGCCGTCGGTGTCGGGGTTCCAGCGGCCGTTGGCGGTCGAGACGAGGTTGATGGCGCCCGCGCCGGCGGCGGGCTCGACAGCAGCCAGGATCTGCTCCAGCAGGTCGATGTACGCGCCCTCGTCCAGCAGGACCCGTCTCACGGTTCTGCCGTGCCCGGACGCGACCGCCGAGGTCATCGGCACCACATCCGAGATCCGGCCGTCGGGGAACTGCAGGCGGACGCCGTCGCGGCCCGGCTGCGGCACCCGGTCTGGGGACAGAACCTTGATCCCGGTCTTGAACCAGGGGGGCAGCGACTGGTACAGCACCCACCAGCGGCGCACGTTGTCGATCGCCTCGTCCTCACGCTGCCGGTACAGAAGACTGGTCGTGCCCGGCCTCGTCACCGCCTCCGCCGCATCCACGGCCAGGCAGATCCAGGTCACCCCGATCTGGCGGCCCTTCAGGATCACCAGACGCTTGTCAGCCAGGACCCGCTCGGCCAGGTAGCGCTGCCAGCGCCAGCTCGTGTCGGCGCGGCGCACCGTCTCACCGTCCAGGGTGATCTCGCCCGGCTGCAAGGGCTCGCGCAGATGCTCGAGCGAGAAACGGGACCCGTCGCGCTGGTCGACCCCGACCATGTGCGACGCCAAGAACAGCGGGTCGCGGACGGCGCGGCGCCGATCGAGCTCGCGGCGGGCGAGCTCCGCCCGCGCCGCAGCCACCGTAAAAGCAGCCATCCTTCCCTCAGCCGGCAGCGACGAGCGCGGCCAGCTCCTCGTCTGACATCTCCCCGAGCGTCGCACCCACAGGCAGCGGCGCCGGCGCCTCCCGCGCCTTCCCCAACCCCATCTTCACCAACGCCTCCAACCCCTTCACCCTGGCCATGATGTCCGGCCCCTTCACCTGAATCCGCTTGTTGCAACGAGGACAAGAAGCCCAGTACTCCTTCTCCGCCTGCAAAGAATCCTGCAGCAGCGCCACCGCCGAGTCCACGTCGATCTCGTTCGCCAACGCCCGCGCGATCGCCTCACGCGGCGCCAGCTTCCGCTCAGCCTCCTCGCTCACCGCTTCCGCCGCCTCTTGCCGTCACCCCGATACCCGGCCGCATACGCCGCACGCCCCTGCGCCTCAGCCTTCGCACGAGACGAATACACCTTGCCCCTGCTCCCCCAGCGATAGCCGCCTTTCACCTTACGAACAGGCATTGAGGAACCTCCCCAGGATGTGAACGCAGCGTGGTTGCGGGGCGAGTGGTCAGATAGAGGGACCCGGCCTAGCGCTCGCCGGCGGGGGGGTGGGGGTCGGGTGGTACTCGCCCGGAACCGCCCAACCCCCTTGTGGCGCGGTCAAGCGCACTTGAAAGAACGTCGAGGCCTCACCGGGGCCTCACCGAGAGCCGTCAACCGGGGTGACGCGCGTGTACGGGGGATGTACTCAGCCCGAGGGCCGAGGCCGGCTTTGCTCGACTGGGCGGCGCCGGCGGCGTCGACGGCGGCGGGCCGCAGCGAACTCGGTGCGGTTGGCTGCTCGACTTGCTCGGCCCGGTGTCAAGCGAGTTTGACTGTTCAGGCTCGCGCACCTCGCCGCCGTCGAGCTCGACGCAGTTAGCGGGTGAAGCCCGTGCTTAGCTGGGCTTCAATAGCGGATCGTCCGGACGGACGTTGTTTTGCTCGAGCGGCAGGACATGAAATAGCGGCCGGGGTTGTCAAGCGGGTTTGGCCGCACGTGCGCCTTCAACATTGGCGCGGCGGGAGTCGTCGGGCCGAGCTGCGCTCAACGACTCTCCGCTAGGCGTCAACCGGATCGGGTTTTAGGCGTAGGTTCCGCGGCGTCCCCCACGGGCCTCTCGCGGCGCTTCAGATGTCACCTCCTACCCCGCCGCCCACCCATAGCTAACCCTGCTCGAGCGTGGGGGAGCTCGAGCGTGGGGGAGCTCGAGCAGGGGCTTTCCGGGAGCGAGACGCCTGCATTCGGCCGAAAGGCCTACTAGGCGTGCTCGCTCCGGGGTTCTTTGAACGCATGGGTGCCGTGGCGCGCGCTTCACGCTTACACCTGGTCCCGGAAAGGCGGGGGCTGCTTTGACCGCGCCTGCTCCCGTGTGGGTAACGGTTACAGCCCATGCTATGTCGACGATCTAGACGCTAAGTATGTTCAGTACATCCCCAAGGATGCGCTCGTCGTACCACTCGCCGCGTATCCGATGTGCCTGGAAGCGCTCGTGCATGAGGCTTTCCACGGTTTCGTCCCCGTCGATGCTGCCGACGAGCTCAAGCTTGTGGGGGCACGCATCCTGAAGCTCGGTAATGCGGCGGTCGATGTTGCGGCTGCGGCCGATCTTGACTGCGCCCCCGCCGACTGCGCGTACAAAGTAGACGCGCCGTTCGTCAGGGATGGGGACGCCCTGGTAGTCCTTTATGCCGTCGACGGATTCTTTGACGGCTGCGTATGTCGGGTCGGCGTGTCCGCCGTGACTTGGCAGCGGACCACGTCTCTTGCCACGGCCTGAGCCTTGAAAGCTGCGTCGACTCAAAAGAGTGGACTCCGTGTTTGGGGTCGCCAAGAGCGCCTGCGCTGAAGAGTAGCAGCCGGGGCGGCGGGTGCGCAAGCCCGCCTCGAGGGCGAGCTTCGCGTATCCCCCAAAAGGGGGATCTTGTGAACTGGCGCTTGACAGGGACCGGGGAGGATGTAAACTAGCGCTTGTCCGAGCCCACGGAGGCACCCGGCCCCAGGAAGGAGGATACGCCATGACAGTCACGATCTACCGCAGGACCCTCAAGAGTGGCCTCGACGTACCTGTCGCGACGATCGACGCCCCCACGGAGTTGGCGGCGCTCGAGCGTTTCGCGGAGCACGCGGGCATCGACGGCTTCTCGCTGGACGCCACCGAGTACGCGTACTGGCTCTGCCCCCCGTACAGCAACCTGTTCTACTACGCATACAAGCAGACCGTTGCTGCCTGACCTCTCCCATCTTCCCGACCTGGCCGCCCGCGTCACGGAGGCGCGGGCGGCCCACGCCCAAGCCACTGCCGCCCTCCACGCCGCTATCCGCCGGAAGGCGCAGGACGGGGCGAGCCTCGTCGAGCTCGGCCGCGTGCTGGGGGTGTCCCGGCAGCGCGTGTGGCAGATCGTCCGCAGCGCGCGGCGCTAGACCGCTACGCTGCGTTCCCGCTCATATTTGAGCGACTCCGCAGGCAGCTGCGGCAAACCCCGGAACGCACGCCCGTTCGCCGTCCACCCGGCTTTCGAGCAGCGGGCGGCCACCTGCTCCCAGTGGGCGTCCACCCACTCGGCCCCCCACACCGCTTTCTGCTCGCGGGCGTTCGAATGCCTAAGCGCCACCATCGCCGGCTTGTACTCCCACACCGGCGCCCGCTTGCGCGGGTTCGCGGTCAGCTTGTAGCCGATGATCCGTGACGGCACCATCTTCTGCGCCCTGGGCGGGTTGATCCACCACTGTTGCACATGCCAGTACAAGGTTCCTACCGGCTGCCCCCGGTACGCCTGCTGGCGGCCCTGTGAGCGCATGAAGCGGAGACATTCCTCCAGCTCGGCGTAGCTGCCGGCGTGCCAGCGGGGGTCCATGGACAGGATGCGGTGGCCGTACTCGTCGGGGCGGCCGTGGTCGGCGGGCACGGACGGGTGGGCGACGTCGTGCCAGGACTCGAGCAGGCCGAGGATAATCTCCAGCGTACGGCGGCTCACAGACGCGCCCGAGCCCGGCGCTCGCTCGGCTTGGGCGCCTTCACCGGCCAGCCGGGATGCCGGCGCCGCCTGTGCTGCTTGACCCGCTCGCGCGCCTCCGCGGCGGTCCCGCTGTACCGGTAGCGGCAGCCGTCGATCATGCAGCGCACAGTTAGCGGCTGCTCGTCGCTGCGGGCGTTGAGCTCCTTCGCCGCCGCAGACAAGCCATATTTACGCCGCGAGGCCTGCGAGGTGGTCTCTACCGCCACCAGCCGTCCGCCCGCTCGAGCAAACCCAGTTGTTGCGAGCCCTCGTATGCCTCCACGGCCGCGCGCGCTAGGTGCAGCCATGATCGCCGCTCGGCGTCGGTCATCACGTCCCAGGCGTGTCGCCAGCCGTGAAAGTCGCCAGCGGCAGCCATGAACGAACGAAGAGAGCCGAAAACCCAGACGCTCCCGCTCGGCTTTAGCACCCGATCGACCCCGGCGAGCCATGCGCTCGGTCGAACGTCCCACATCAACGACGTCTCGCTGTAAGGCGGGTCGGTCACACAGCAGTCGACGGACTCGCAGGGCAGCGTCCGCAGGACCTCGAGCGCATCGCCCTGGTGGAGCTCGACGTCCGGGTCGTTCAGGTACACGCCAGCCCTCCCGGCTTAGGGGTGGGGCTGGGGGCTCGCTCGCCTCTGCCGGCAGACTGCCAGACCGGGCGGACAGCGCCGGCGAAGAATCCTTCGCTGTTTGCGGACTCCGCCCAGGTCCGGTCGCCCGTCAGCATCTACGATTTACCGTTGTGGCTCTGCGGCCCGCAGGGAAGGAACAGGCTCACATGCGGAACGAGGATTCACTGCGCGCCACCATCGAATGGCTGCAGGCGCTCAGGACGTATCTACGTCAGCTCGAGCGCGACCTAGACGACGAAGCTCGGCCTCCAGCATCCGCTCGACAGGGGCGAGCGCAGCTGCGAGCTCTTCACGGACGATCTGGCGCAGCCGATCAGCCTCCGCAGACTCGCTGACACCCACTTCGCCGTACAGGAACCACTGGGCCGTCCGGTTCAACAGCTCCCCCAGCTCGCGTAGATGCCGGTACGGAATGGAGACGCCAGCCTCGTAGTCCTGAAGCGACCGCTTCGAGAACGACGCCATCTCAGCCAAGTCCTCCTGGGTCAGCCCCGCTTCTTTCCGCGCCCGGGCGATCCGTGCCCCGATCTGCTGCGCCTCGAACTGCTGCACGAGTAGAAAAGTACGGAAAGAGCGCGAACTACTCGCCGCGAGTTCTTGCGCCGACCCTCCGGTGCGGGTTGACCTCGCCATCTTCGCGTGCTATTTTCGTCGCAGTCGGGTTGCGTGTCAAGTGCGTGCCGGAGTCGAACATGCCGCGAAGGCCCTCGGAGAGCAGATCCGGGAGGCGCGCATTCGCGCGAACCTCACCCAGATCGAGCTCGCAGCCGAACTTGAGATCGCGCCCAGGTCGTTGCAGGAATACGAGGCCGGGCGCCAGTTTCCACAGCCGAAACGCCGGCGACGAATCTCAGCATTCTTGAGCGTGCACAAGGACGGGGGCGCTACGTGACCGTCGCGGTCTTCAGGGTGGAGCGGGGGTCCTCCGGGGCTGGGGGTTCCGTCCCCCGTTCCACCGTGCAGACCGAGACGCCCCGAAAGGAGGCCGGAACGTGACCACCACGAAGGCGCAGCAAGTCGCCGCGCCCCTGCGTGAGATCGCCGACTGGCTCGACGCCGCGCCCGATTTCGAGGGCTCGATCAGCGCAAGCATCAACCTGTACACGCACGACGCCGCGGGCTTCTACGCGCTCGTCCGCGCGCTCGGCGGCAAGCGCAAGAAGGACGGAGTCGGCAACACCTTCTGGGTAGAGCGCCGGTTCGGGCAGGCCGGGGTCATCACCGTCTTCGCCCACGATCGCGAGCAGGTGTGCCGCAAGGTCGTGACCGGCACCCGCGAGATCTCCGAGGAAGTCATCCCCGCCCACACGGAAGAGATCATCGAGTGGGAGTGCCCTGACGCGCTGCTTTCAAGCCTGCCCGAGGACGGCCGTGGTGCCTAGCCTCGACGCGAGCGGCGACTCCTATCAGGACGCCGCCGAGCAGCGCGAACTCCACGACCGCTACTTCGCCGGGCAGGACGCCGCCGAGTCCGTAGAAGAGCGGGAGGACATTCCGCCCGACATCAAACGACCGCCAGAGCCATTGCCCGACCCCACCCTCGACGAGCGCCGCAAATGGCACGCCTACCACCAGGCGGGCCTGCCTTGGACCGCCGAGTTCGAGGAGGCCGTCAACGAAGGCTTGGTGGACGTGTCGTGAGCGTCCACGTCTTTCACCCCGACACGCACACGGCTGGCCTCCAGGACGGGTGTGAGCGCTGCCGCGAGCATGCGGACGCGCCCTGGCTCTCGCTAGACGAGCACAACCTCCGCGCGCTGATCGAGCGCTTACGTGATGGGAAGCCGGCGCGCAGTGAGACGGAGGCGATAGCGCTGGTGAACATAGAAAACACGATTAGCCGAGCAGGCAAGCTGGTTCGCGTCGTCGGCCCCGATGCATTGTGGGGTCCGGACGGCATCTGGCGGACGGGCGACTCGTGAGCACCGTGGACACGGCCGAGCCTAGGCAGGAGCTTGCTCTGCGCAGCCAAGCCGAGCTGACCGTCGAGCAGGTCGTCGCGCAGGTGCAGAAGATTCAGCAAGTGCAGCGCGCCGTGATGAAGGACGGCGAGCACTTCGGCGTCATCCCCGGCGCAACCAAGCCGTCCCTGCTCAAGCCCGGCGCCGAGAAGCTGTGCGAGACGTTCCGGCTCGCGCCCCGCTACCGCGCCGAGAAGCAGGCGCACCCGGACGGACACTTGGACGTGTTCGTCACTTGCGAGCTGACCCACATCCCGACCGGCCTTTTCTTCGGAGAAGGGCTGGGTGCCTGCACGACACGGGAGACGAAGTACGCCTACCGGCAGGCTGAGCGGACGTGCCCGAAGTGCTCCAAGCCGGCGATCATCAAGGGTAAGGCGGAGTACGGCGGCGGCTGGCTGTGCTTCAAGAAGAAAAACGGGTGCGGCGCGAAGTTCGCCGACGACGCTCCGGAGATCGTCTCCCAGGAGGGCGGGCGCATCCCCAACGACGCGCTTGCCGACGCCTGGAACACAGTCGTGAAGATGGCGAAGAAGCGGGCGCTCGTCGATGCTGTGCTGACGGCGACTGCGGCCAGCGACATCTTTACGCAGGATCTCGAGGATACCGGCAAGGCTGACATTGGTTCGGCCGCCACTGCTTCGACGCCTGCGACCGGCGGCCCGGCTGTGGAGAGCGCAGTCGCAGACGCCCCTTCAGACGAGGTCAAGAAGCGGCGGCGGCAGGCGCACGCGCTGATCTCGAAGCTGGTCAAGGCTGGGTCTGCGCCCCAGATCGACGAGGAAGCGATCAACCATGGCATGACCGCCGAGTACGGGACCGCCCGGGTGGCCGACCTCACCTACGCGCAGCTTCTGAACCTGATCGAGCGGCTGTCCGCGAAAGAGCAGGAGCTCGGGCTGTGAGGGTTTGGCGAAACGAAACGCATTGGCACGGTGCCGGGATTTGCGTTGTCGTCAATGGCTCCGACGCGATACTAGGCGTTAGTTACCAGGATAGGGCGCTTAGTCCTGTTCGGGAGGAGCTGTGCCGTAACGCACGGATGTTTCGCCGCGCTTCCCGCAATTTGGGCATTCATACCGCACGTTCATTTCTGCGAGTCCACCCGGATCTGGAAGATCCTGAGGCCCCTCAACCGCAATCGAAAAGACAGTCCCGCACTGAGAGCGGACCAGATGAGTGACCAGACCTTCCAGCGCGCTGGCGCGGCTGCCGCCTCTCTTTTTGACCCGGATGCGCGGCTCGTCGTGCCCCACCGGGTAGTAGGCGGCAGCCGCGCGAACACGTATGGCTCAAACCCTCCTGTGACGGGGGGGGTGATGCTTCCTTGACACCGCCACTTTCGCTTGACGAGCTGCTGCCCGCTCCGGGCACGCTGCTGCCGCACGACCATCTTTCCGCAACGTCACTCGGAACGTTCTCGCGGTGTCCGCCAACAGCGGAGCAGTTTCGCAGACGCTACATGCTCGGCGAACGCCAGCGGCCCGGCGGCGCCCTGATCTGGGGCAGCGCGGACGACTACGCGCACACGCTCAACTTCGGGCAGAAGATCGCCAGCGGCGTCGACCTGCCCGAAAGCGACGTCACGCTCGCGTTCGCGGAAGGCTTCGACCAAGAGGTCGAACGCGGCGGCGGCCCCGACGAGATCGACTGGGGAGACGACAAGCCCGGCCTCCTCAAGGACCGTGGTGCCAGGCTCGCCGCCGTCTACCACCAGCAGGTGTCCCCCAGCGTGCAGCCGGTGGCAGTGCAGGAAGAGTTCTCCTACCAGGTGGCGGGACTGCCTGTACCGATCATCGGCCGCATCGACCTGGAGACCGCGAGCGCCCTAGTCGAGTGGAAGGTCACTGCCCGCGTGGAGCGGCAGCCGAAGCAGCACTGGCGCACACAGGCCAGGCTGTACCAAGCCGCCGCCGCCGAGAAGCCGCGCGCCCTACCGGCGGCGAAACCGCTCGAGTGGCATGTGAAGGCGCGCACGAAGACGCCGACGGTTGTGACAGCTGCGACTGAGCTCGGCTTGCTGTTGATGCCGTCGCCGGCAGCGGTCGAAGCGACGCATGAGCGAGTGCGCAAGCTCGTAACCACACTGCTCCACCTAATTCGGACGTTCGGCCCGGACGAGCCGTGGCCGACCCATGCGCCCGACTACGGGTGGGCCTGTAATTGGTGTGGCTATCGTCCATCTTGCCCCTGGTGGGCGGGAGAAGAGAACTGGTGACCTCGAAGCTGGACACGCTCAGTCCGCTTGAGCGGGAGGCGCACTGGCACTGGCTCGCGGGTGCCAGCCACGTCCATTTCGGCCTCTGCGATATCTGCAGCCGCACGCATGAGCCGTTTGCGGGCTACGACAAGCCGCTGCTTGTCGCCCGCCAAGAGCACAGGCGCCGCTTCGAGTGTTTCGACTGTTGGGAGCAGCCGCGGTGAGCCGGGAGGAGCGCGCCATGCTCGCCGTTCTCGTGCTCGGCCTGGGCTTGCTCGCCTGGGCGCTCTCCAACGCCTGGCGGGAAGGGCTGCTCGGATGAGCGGACTCGTCACCGTGTCGACGAAGCGGAAGCGTGTGTACCAGCGCAAGTTCGACTGGGACGAGGCGCGGCGACTGCGCGCGCAAGACCCGCAAGCTTGGACGTACAGGAGGCTGGCCGACCACTTCGGCGTGTCACACGGGGCTGTCTACTGCGCAACCAACGATGAGGCCCGAGAGCGCTACAGGTTGCAAGCCTCCTACCGGCACTCGACATGCGAGCGGTGCGATGAGTGCGGCCGACCTCGCTCCCAGCGAAGAGGCTACCTGGCCGCTGACGGACTGATGTTATGCCGCCCGTGCCGCTCCAACCGCCTGACAGCAGCACGCCGCTGGGGGACGAAACAGAAGGCGGCGGTGTGAGCGTACTCATCGCCGCAGCCGGGATCGCCGTCACCCTGCCCACCCTCGCGATTCTTCTCCGCCTTCTCTCCCCAAACCGCCGGGGCGCATCCCGAAGGGCCCCGCACGCCCAGCGCCCCGGCGGCCCCCCCCAGCATGGCTAAAGGCTCCCACGTCACCTGGTCAGAAGATGGCTGGGAGCCGCGGGTGTGCCACGTCTGCGGCGAGCGGATCACGCTCGCAGAGTCGGCATCTTTCCATGCTCACGGTCCGCCCGCCCGCTCCTTCCACACCGCATGCCTTTTCAGGCTTCCCAATCCCCGCCTCAACATCGCTCGCATCACCCGCCAATGAGTAGTGAGCATCTCTACACCGCCGACGTGCGCGAGATCCGTCGTAAAGCCGAGTATCTCATCCGCCAATGCGAAGCCTACGAACGCAACTCAGCAGACGGGGATGACCGCGCAAGAATCGGGCTCATGCTCAACACCACCATCCTTGCTGCTCGTGCGGCTCGACGAGGCTACAAGCGGCTTCATCGAGAGAAGAATTGGCAATGGTATCCGCCACGGCTATGACTTCACCTACCAGCTCCATCATCGCGACGAACCTCCGCCGGCAACTCGCAAAGGCGCTGGCTGAGCGCGACGCACACCAGAAGCGCGCCGACGAGCTGGGCCGCGAGCTCCGCCTTGTCAGCCGCAAGCAGAAACGCCGTGAGCCGCCGAGCACGGGCTGGTGCGCGTTCTGCGGCCAACGCTCACGAGGGTACACCTGCCGAGCCCACCGAAGCCTGCTAGCCGCCGAGGATGAGCTTGGATGAGACTGTTGAGCTTCTCCGCGTCCCTCCCGACAAGTGGGACCGGTATCAGGGAGCAGGCCGGAAGCGCACATCGGGCGGGTTTTGGCGGCCGCCGTGGATCAAGCTGCACACAGCGTCCTCCGACGACTACGCCTACACGCAGCTGTCGCTGGCCGAGCGCGGGCTGTTGATGGAGATGTGGAAACTCGCCGCCCGCATGAACAACGAGATCCCCAACGACGCGAAGTGGATCGGCCGTGCGATCCAGCTCGAGAAGACGACCAGCGTTCAAGCGTCACTCACGACCCTCCTGTTTGCAGGCTTTTTGCAGCCTTTCACGAAAGCTTCACGAAAGAGTCATGAATCGTTCACGAAAGATTCAACGCCAGAGGAGAGAAGAGAAAGAAAGAAGTCTCTTTTACAAAGAGACCAAGAAAGAAAGGCGGAACTCGCCGCCGTTCAAGAGGTCTTCGCTCGGTGGCTGCTCGCACGGGCCAAGCCCGTCCGCACCAAGCTCACCGAGGGCCGCCGCGACAAGATCAAGGCCAGGCTGCGCACCTTCCCAGCGTCAGAGCTCATACGTGCCATCGAGGCCGTTGCGCTCGACCCTTGGGATGAGCGCCCACGCTACGACGACCTGACGATCATCTTCCGCAGCGACGAGCAGGTGGAGAAGTTCCTTGCCCTCGCTGACAAGCAGTCCGCCCTGGTTTGCCCGGAGTGCGGTGAGCGGCAGGAGCGGAAGTGGGACCTGAACCGGCACCGGGAGAACGTGCACGGCGTTCATGGGGAGGCGGCGTGAATGTCGGCTCGCTCTTCTCCGGGATCGGCGGACTCGACGAAGGACTCCGGCGAGCAGGCTTTGAGCACGCCTTCTTCTGCGAGTCCGATGCCTGGCGGCGGTCCATCCTCGCCGCCCGCTTCCCCGGAATCCCCATCTACGAGGACGTTTGCGAAGTTGGGGGTGATGCCACCGGAAGCCCCGCGAGACAGACCGACTTGCTCTGCGGAGGCTTCCCGTGACCCTGCCAGGACGTCTCCGTCGCCGGACGACGGCGGGGACTCGCCGGAGAGCGATCCAGCCTCTTCTTCGAGTTCGCCCGGGTCGCCGAGGCTGTTCGACCCCGCTGGCTTCTCATCGAGAACGTACCCGGGCTGCTCTCCTCGAACGGCGGTCGGGACTTCGGAGTCGTGCTTGGAACGCTGGCCGAGCTCGGGTACGGCTTGGCCTGGCGGGTTCTCGATAGCCGCTACTTCGGAGTGCCGCAGCGCTGACGGCAGGTGTTCGTCCTCGGAGCCCTCGCTGAGCGAGATCCTCGAGCCGCCGCAGAACGTGCCAGGGAAATACTCGCTGTCGGCCAGGGCTGCGAGAGGCATCCTGCGACGTGCAGAGAGATGCGGCAGGACGCTGCCGTCACATCTCTCAGCAGCCTTGGAAGCGGTGGCCCGGACGACAACGACGGGCAAAGGCAGGCTCGTGACCGTGCCGAGCATCACGGCGCGCTATAGCAAGGGCACGGACTCGGACGCGAGCGATCCCCCAGTCGTCTCCCATACTTTGACGAGCGAAGGCCACGATGCGAGCGAGGACGGCTCGGGGCGAGGCGTCCCCATCATCGCCACTCCCCTATCCCACGGGTCCAATCCGAGCTTGAACATGGCGGGCAGGCGACGGGAGGATGACGAGAATTTTGTCACCGGCCCGTTCGGAGGGGGGGATTATGGCGCTGGTCGGCGTAGCGAGTACGACCCGAACCTCGTTAGTGGGATTCTCACCGTTCGTCGCCTGACTCCGCGCGAATGTGAGCGCCTCCAGGGCCTTCCGGACGATTGGACGAAGCTAGACGCGAAGACGCCCGACTCGCGTCGCTACGCTGCGCTCGGCGATGCGGTGACAGTGAATGTGGCCGAGTGGATCGGGCGCAGGCTCAAGGAAGCGGCGTGAGCGAGCTTCTGTTCAAGGTGCTCGATGCTGACGGCCGCCCCTACCACGGCGGCACAGGAGTGTGGCCGCTACCCCAAAACGGCAAGCCGGGCAAGTGGGTGAAGGTCGAGGGGCGGCTGGAGCCATGCGCGAATGGTCTGCACGTGTGCCGCCCCGACCAGCTCGTTTACTGGCTGGGGCCGACGATCTGGCTGGCTCAGGCAGGCAAGGAGCGGCTCGGCGACGGCGACAAGCTGGTGGTGCGCAGGGCGCGACTGCTCTCCCGCGTGGAGGCGTGGGACGAGCGGACGGCACGGCTGTTCGCCTGCGACTGTGCGGAGCGGGCGTTGCGGCGGGAGCGCAAGGCGGGACGGGAACCGGACGGGCGTTCGTGGCGGGCGGTCGAGGTCGCTCGCGCCTACGCTAACGGGAAAGCTGGCGGCGAGGAGCTTGTCGCCGCCAGGGCCGCCGCCAGGGCCGCCGCCAGGGCCGCCGCCTGGGACGACGCCAGGGACGCCGCCTGGGACGCCGCCTGGGCCGCCGCCAGGGCCGCCGCCAGGGCCGCCGCCTGGGACGCCGCCTGGGCCGCCGCCGGGGACGCCGCCTGGGCCGCCGCCAGGGCCGCCGCCTGGGACGACGCCAGGGACGCCGCCTCGGCCGCCGCCTGGGACGTCGAGCGCGCCTGGCAGACGGAGATGCTCATGCGCTACCTACTAGTAGAGCTGGAGGCGGCGTGAGCGAGCGGCTGCCTCGCTACCTCGCCGCTGGCCTGTGTGCGCTCACCCTGCTCGTGCTCGCCCGCCCCAGCCTCGGCGCCGACCCGCCCGCCACATTCCTCAACCGCGACATCTACGACTGGGCGGGCGAGGCCGACCGGCGCGGCGCCGAGCTCGAGCGAGCCCGCGCCGCGCTCAGGCTCGAACGGCGGCGAGTGCGGCGGCTGCAGCTCCAGGTCCGCAAGCAGCGGCGCGATCTTCACCACCGCGTCGATCCCAGCCTGCGCTACGGGATCCTGCTCGCCTCGGTGGTGTACCGGCAGTCGGCTGCCGCGCTCCGCCGCGTCGCCTGGTGCGAGTCCCGCTTCTACTTGTGGGCGCGCTCCCCCGGGGGAAATGTGGGGCCGTTCCAGTTCGCCCCAGCGACGTGGGCGGGGACGCCGTTCGCCCGCTTCAGCCCCTTCGACCCGGTCGCGTCGAGTCTGGCTACCGGCTGGATGTGGCAAAGGGGCAGGAAAAACGACTGGTCGTGCGCGTAAGTGGGCGTGCTAGTATCACGTCATGAGCAAGGTGTGCGAGGGCTGCGGGCGTCTCTTCAAGCGCCCTCTTCGGCGCACAGACGGGCAATGGGAAGCCCAACGAACTTGCTCGCGCCGATGCTCAGCCATCGTCCAGCACCGGTCTCGCGCGAGGCCGACGAAGCTCTGCTCACACTGCGGCGGTTCGTTCGAGAAGAACCCGCGCTACACGAAGAATCAATGGGCGCGAGCCCGGTACTGCTCTCGGATCTGTCAATGGGCTGCTATGCGACTCGAACGACCAGAGTGCGCCTGCGGATGCGGAAGGCTCGTGAGCAAGCCGCATTCCCGATGGCGACAAGGGCACAATCCGCAGGCCCATCGCCGCAAGCTGCTGAAGCTCAATTCCAGCCCAAAGCCGCGCTGGTACTTCGAGGACGTGAACGGTCGCAAGGTGTTGTATGCCCGCGCTGTAATGGAGGCGCACTTGCATCGGCCACTCGAGTTCGGCGAGGTTGTCCATCATGTGAACGGCGACTCGACCGACGATCGGATCGAGAACCTGCTGCTGTACAGCTCTCAGGCTCAGCACATGCGGGACGAGTTCCAAGAGGGTCGGCTGGTCGGTCTGCGTCTCGGGCCACTCTCGCTTCGCCGCCCCTAACCAGCCAGCATGGCAGCCGCCGTGGGGAATGGGTGTGCCAGTGAGTGCCGAGCAGGTGGAGCGGGAACGAGATGAGGCCCGGCGGGAACGAGATGAGGCCCGGCAGTTCATGAGCGACCGTGAGAGCTACTTAGAGCGGAACCTTGAGAACGCCGAGGCTGCCCTCGCCGAGTCCCGCAAGCGACAGGAGGCGTTGCGGGAAGCACTTGACCGGATCACCAAGGCTCACGCTCCTGCCGCGCATCTTCAGGCGATCGCCCGCGCCGCTCTCTCCGCTGACGAGGAGTCGGGAGATGGCTGAGCTGCCCGAGCTTGTAGACTGCGCGAAGCTGATGCGGGAGCTCGGCGTCAGCCGTGCTGCGGCGGAGAAGATCATGCGGCAGGTGCCGAAGGTGACGCCACCCGGTTTGCGGAAGGTGTACGTGAGACGATCGGACGTGCGCCAGCTGTTGGACGACGTGACGAGGGCACCGTGAGTAGAGAGCGAGTGAGTCTTTGGTTTCTTTACTCCTACTTTCGGCATGATCCCTTCCGAGACCCTACTCTTGGTTCACCGTACTCACGCAGACGGGCACTCAGGCTAGCCTGGTCGTATTGGCGTAAGAAGGCGACGAGGGCGATGTGAGGCTTCTAAAGCTGCTTCCGTCAGAACGCCACGCTGAGCACTTCCAGCGTGGGATCGATCGGTTTCTTTTGGAGGGACAGGGGCTCTATAGGTGTCTCGTCTCCTCAGATGCGGAACTGGCGGCGTTCGAGCAAGATTACGCAGGCTGGATCAGCGCCGCGAGCGACTGGCTTACCCATGAAGTGTCTCGCGCGGCTGCCGATGAGTTTGCACATCCGCACGGGAACGCGGCATATCTGGCGGGATCGTTCAACGAGGCGCACGGCGACATGCGGCTCGCCCTCTCTTGGCGACTCATGCAGCTACGGGAGCTTGCAAAGGTATGACTGGGCAGTCACGGCTGGGGGGATTGTGAGCGGCTCCGTCCACATCCGTACTCGGATCACCGCGAAGGGAAGCCGACGCTTCCAAGTGCGTTTCCGTCGCGGCGGGCGCGGCTTCCCGCTCGAGCACGGCGGCATGTTCGCCACCCGACGAGAGGCGGTGGAGCGGCGCAACCTGATCGCCGGCTGGCTCGCCCAGGGCAGAAACCCCCGGACGGAGCTGGCCCTCCAGGTTGCTGACACTTCGCCGCTGTCTCTCCAAGGGTGGTCGGAGCGCTATCTGGCGTCTCGGGTGGACCTGGCGGCGGAGAGCGTGCGCAAGCAGCGGATGCACCTGCAGCGTTTGTGCGGGTTCTTCGGCGGCGCGCGCGACCCGGCCACAGTCACGTGGACGGACGTGCAGCAGTGGGTGGCGGCGTTGACGGCTCCGCCGCGCCCGCTCGCGCCCGCCTCCGTCGCCAAGTACGTGGAGACGCTACGCGTCCTGTTCGACTTCGCCGGGGTGGAGCCAAACCCGGCCCGCGACCCCAGGGTGCGGCTGCCGAAGGTCGAACGGACGGAAGCATCCCCGCCGCCGGCGGAGCATGTGCTGGCGCTGCTGGAACGACTGACACCCGCCCGCTGGCGGCTGCCGGTGGTGGTGATGGAGCAAACCGCGATGCGCATCGGCGAGGTCGCCGGGCTCGCCTGGGGCGACGTGGACGTGGCCGGCTGCCGCTTCCGGCTGCGGGCGCGAGAGACGAAAACGGGGCGGGCGCGGTGGGTGCAGCTACCCGAGTGGCTGATGCGCTTGCTGGAGGACACCTGCCCGCCGGAGGACCGGCTGCCCAACCGGCTTGTCTTTCCCGGCGCCTCGCAATCGGCGGTCGGGAACGCGATGGCGCGCGCCTGCCGCGCCGCCGGCATCCCCGTCTACTC
>JACQGO010000111.1 GCA_016199485.1 Betaproteobacteria bacterium | reverse complement strand
TGTTGCGCCTGCCTACCGCATCCCTTCACGGGTTCGATGGTTAAACTCTGTGACCTCTGCGTGCTCTGTGGCTGAAGTTTCGAGGTTCTTGAGACCGCTTCTAGTATCGCACAGAGCGCTGGTGACGACACCTTAATCGACTCTCGCGCCGGAGTCCCTGATTACCTTCGCCCATTTCACCGTTTCGGACCTGATGAAAGCGGCAAACTCTTCAGGCGTGTTTCCAACCGGATAAGCGGCCTCTTTCAACAGGCGCTCGTGTATTTCCGGTAGCCGCACCACTTTCACGAGCTCGTGATTCAATTTGACCACGATAGGTTTGGGTGTCCCGGTGGGCGCGAGCACGCCGTACCATGCTACCACCTCGTAATCCGGCAGTCCCGACTCCGCCATGGTGGGAAGCTCGGGCAGCGCCGCCGAACGCCTGGACGCCGTCATCGCGAGCGCGCGGAGTCTGTTGCTCCTGACGTGGGGCAATACCGCCAGGGGATTCGCGAACATGACCTGCACCTCGTTCGCGAGCAACGCGGACAGTGCGGGTCCCGCCCCCTTGTAAGGAACGTGGGTCATGTCGATGCCGGCCTTCGCCTTCATCAGCTCGCCGGAGAGATGGGACGAAGCCCCGGCACCGTTGGAGGCGAAATTGAGCTGCCCCGGCTTCGCCTTGGCGAGAACGATCAATTCCTTGACCGAGCTCGCGGGCACGGATGGATGAACCACGAGAATATTGGGCGTTTGCGTCACCAACACCACCGGCACGAAGTCTTTCATCGGCTGATAACGGAGTTTGCGGTACAGACCGGGGTTCACGGTGAGATTGGCGGTACCCATGAGGAGCGTGTAGCCGTCGGGCGTCGCCTTCGCGGCGAGCTCCGAGCCGATGTTGCCGTTGGCACCCGGACGGTTATCGACGACCACCGGCTGGCCAAGCGCGTCAGTGAGCTTCTGGCCTACCATGCGCGCGAGGATATCAGTACCGCCGCCGGGCGGATACGCGACGATCATGCGAACGGGCTTGGAAGGATAGGCATCCGCGGAATAACCGTCCGCCGCGTTGACAACTCCGATCAGACACAAGCTCGTCGCACCAAGACGCGAAAGCGGCCTCATCGGTTTCTCCTCCTCTTGGAGTCGCGATCAATCAGCCCGGGCACCGGATTCCTTTACGACCTTGGCCCATTTCGTGATCTCCGCGCGGACGTGGGTGGCGAACTCGTCCGGAGAATTTCCCACGACGTCCATTCCCTGCCGCGTGATCAATGCCCTGACATCCGGCGATTGAATGATCTTGACGATCTGCGCGTTAAGCTTTGCCACGACGTCCTTCGGCGTCCCCGCCGGCGCGAACACCCCGAACCATGCGGTCGCTTCATAGCCCGCCAACCCCGCCTCGGATACCGTCGGCAACTGCGGCATCAGCGCAGAACGCCTGGCACTGGTCACCGCAAGCGCCCGCAGCTTCCCGGACTGGATGTGCGGAAGCGACGCGGGGATGTTGGGGAACATCAGCGATACTTGCCCGGTCAGCAAGTCGACCAGGGCGGGAGCGGAGCCTCGATACGGGACGTGGACGATGTCGATTCCCGCCATGTGCTTGAACAGCTCCCCCGACAGGTGCTGCCCGAGACCGATCCCGCCGGAAGCGTAGTTGAGCTGGCCGGGCCGCACCCTGGCAAAAGCGATCAGCTCCTTCACCGACTTCACCGGCAACGACGGATGCACCAGGAGCACATTGGGCCCGACGGCAACCAGGGTGATCGGCGCAAAGTCTCTCAGCGGGTCGTACGACAACCTGCGGTACAGGCTGACGGCGATCGCGTGCGTTCCGGCGTGCCCCATGGTGATGGTATATCCATCCGGCGGAGACTTCGCTGCGACTCCCGTGCCTACCGTGCCCCCGGCTCCCGGGAGATTCTCGACAACCACCTGTTTGCCCCATCCTTCGGCGAGTTTCTGGCCGACGATGCGGGCGAGTATGTCGGTTGCGCCGGACGGCGGGCCGGGCACGATGAAACGGATCGTCCTGGCGGGGTAGCCCTGCGCGTGGACAGCGCCCGCAAAGAGAAGTAACAGCGTGCAAAGCAGCAATCGCGATCTGCTTCCCATCCGGCCCTCCTCGCGCCTGACAGATCACTTCACAGTTTGTACATCGCCTTGAACGTCGGATCGTTCTCCAGGTTGAAGGCGCGCAATGCGTTCTTGTAAAGGATTTTCGGCAGCACCTCCTGCTTCCACGGCAGCTTGAAGAACGCCTCCACGAAAGGCTTGATCGGGTACAGCGGATAAGCGCTCCCGAAAAGGTACTTGTCCTCGAAGCCGAAGGAATTCTGATTCACCGCCTTCACCCAGTCCTCGGCCCCCAAGTGCAGCATGTACACGTCCGGCTCCATGTACACGTTCTCGTGCCGCGAGGCCACGGTGATCGCCTCCCGGATGAAGGGGTAACAGCCGTGCGCAGCGACGATGCGGAGTTTCGGGAAATCGACCGCAACCTGGTCGATGTACTTGGGATTGGCGCAATCGACCAGCGTGCCGGCCCAGTTCCCGGAAGTCTGGATGATCACCGTCATGTTCCGCTCGACGCATTTTTCGTAAATCGGGTAGATGCGGCGATCGTCCGGATAACAAGCGGGAGAGCGCCCGGGCTCGATGAAAACCGCGCGCAACCCCATTCCATGACAGCGGTCGATCTCTTCCAACGCGTTGTGGAAAACGCTGCCGGCATCGATCCCCGCCACGCTGATGAGCTTGCCGGGGTGTTTCGCCTGCATGTCCGCCATATAGTCGTTGGATGCGGTCCGGTCCGGCATCTGGCGCCTGCCGGCCCTCGCTCCGGGGCTGTTGCCCGAGGCGGACACCGCGGTGGTGATGCCCGCGTCCCCGATCTCCTTGAAGAAACCTTCGATCGTGCCGTCCTCGAAAGCCGGGATCAGGTGATACAGCCCGCGTTCTTTCATCACCTTCGCAAAATATGCGCCCGCTTCCCTGGTGGTCAACCGGCAACGCGCATCGATGATCATGTCTGTCTCCCTTCACTGTCGGATTGGTATCGTTACACCCGGACGCGGACGCCCCCAAGCACGCATCGAGAAGCTATAATGTGGAAGATACGAGTTCAAAATGAATGTAATCTGCATGCATTTTTAGCACATCGATGAAAAGCACGCAATCGAGTTCCGTGCGGCCAATCGTCGATTCCACCTGCTGATCGCGGCGGCCACCCGCAACGATCTGCTGCATCGACTGCTGTTCATGATCGACGACAGAATCCGGGTGGTGGGCGCGTTGCATCTGGACATTCGCAAGGACCGGGCCAAGGAAATCATCGCGGAGAACAACGCGATACTGGCCGCGCTGCGAGAGCGGGACCCTGCCCGCGTCACCGCGGTCGTCCTGGCGCATATACGAAATTCGCGGGCGGGACTTCTCCCCTTGGGAGAGGCGAGCGCTTCCCCCTATCCTGCGCCAGCTCGCAACCTGCCCGACGCCAAGAAAAGACGCACGGCGAAGAAGCGGTAGACTGCCCCCACGAAACGGGCTGAGCTTCGTTCCCTGCCGCAGCTTTGCTCTACCGCGCACTGCCCTTCGGATCCCGCCATCGGGCACGGTGCGCACGGTCAGTAGAACTTGACGGTCTGCACGCGCGCCGGCCACGCGCCACGCTCGATCGCCGTGGCGCCGTCGAAGACGACGTAGCTTTGACGGCCGTAATGCGGCAGAGGCCGCGCGAGGGCCGCAAGCGATGCCGCATCGCGGGCGGATACGACCGCGAGCGTGGCGCCGCCGGACCGGCTCACCGTCCACGCCTGCGCCGAACCCTTATCGCGTATGATCCCGGGCCGCGAGGGAAGCCCATGCCGTGCAAGCCACGCGTCCACTTCTTGGTGCAAGCCGATCGCCAACACCGGCGCAGCCGGCAAACGAGCCGCCGGCGGCACGGTCTTGGGCGCGTGATCCTGAAGCCTTGCGGCGAGCGCTTGCGCGGCGCCGCGCGCTTCCCCGCTCCCCGGCAACAGCACCGTCGCTGTCGCGGAATCCACCATCACCTGCCGCAGGATCGGCGGCGCTTCGTCGGGCGCAAGACGCCGGAAGAGCCGGAAGCCCAGATCGAGCGCCACCTCCAGCGGACGGGCGGCTACGTCGAAGGTCAACGTCCCGCTCTCGCGCTCGAGATCAAGCACCCGGGTCTCTTCCCCCTTCTCGCTGCGGATCGCAAGAGGCACACGCAACTGATACGCGGGGGCGGCCTGCGCCAGCGTGACCGTTACGCGGTAGCCGAAGCCCGAGCGGGTGCTCGTCGCTTCGACGATGCGAACGCTCGGTGCGCCTGGATGTGTAAGCCACTGCTCGAAAAACGCGCGCAGGTCGCGTCCCGAAGCAGTCTCGAACGCACGCTGCAGATCGGTCCAGGAGGCGACGCGGAAACGGTGCTCGCGCCAGAAGGCGCGGATGCCACGGTCGAAAGCCTCGCGGCCGATGAGGTCGCGCAGCATCAGGAACGCCATCGCCGCCTTGTGATAGCCCACGATCTGCGAGGCGCCGTGGGTGCGCGTCGTGAATGCGGCGAGCGGCGCGTCCTGCGCGGGCGGCAGCGCCGCGTAGTCGCGGAGCCACTGAAGCCGCATCTGACGCGCCACCTCGGCGCCCTCGCGCTCGCGGTACGCGTAGTCCGCCATGAACGTGGTGAGACCTTCGGCCCAGTTGCCGCGCGCGTAATCGGGATAGACACCGTTCCCCCACCAGTTGTGCAGCACCTCGTGGCCGAGCGAGGTCGCGCGTATGAACGGCAGCTGCAGCACCTCGACGCCGAGGTAGGTGAGCGTGGGCATCCCGAAGCCGGTCGGCGTCGGGCTCGACACCACGCTGAACTCGGTGAACGGGTACTCACCGATCCACGACTCGTAGAGCTCGATGTA
>JACQGO010000109.1 GCA_016199485.1 Betaproteobacteria bacterium | reverse complement strand
TCTCCAACCAGAGCTCGCTCGATTCCACCCGGCTGGGTCAGGAGGTCGGCGTGAGGACGCAGGTCGATGTGCTGAACGCCCAGCAGCAGCTCTACAGCGCCCGCCGCGATCTCGCGCAGGCGAAATACAACTACATTCTCTCGCTGCTCAAGCTCAAGGCCGCGGTCGGCCAGCTCTCCGAAGACGACCTCACCCGCGTCAACCAGTGGCTCGAGACCAGGTAGCGAGGGCCCCCGCACGATCATGAGCAGCGCTCCGGGGCGCGGCGGGGAAAAGCGCGAACTCAGAAAAAGGATCCTCGCTCTGCGCGACGCGCTGCCCGCAGGGCTGCGCCGCGATCTCGGCACACGCATCACCGCGACACTGCTCAAGCTTGACGCCTACCGCGAGGCGGGGACGGTGCTCGCCTACCTGAGCTTCGGCAGCGAGTTCGACACTGCCGCATTCACCCGCGATGCCCTCGCCAACGGCAAGAAGCTCGCGCTGCCCAGGGTAAACCGCGCCACACGCGACCTTGAGCTGTTTGTGGTGCGCGATCCGGAGAAAGACGTTGCCCCCGGTGTCTGGGGGATCCGCGAACCGCTCCCCGGGCGCTGCGCGCCCGCGGCGCTCGACGAAATCGGCTTTGTACTCGTGCCCGGTGTCGCGTTCACGCGCGACGGCGCGCGCCTCGGATACGGCGGCGGATACTACGACCGGCTGCTCGCGCGGTTCGCGAGCCGCCCGGCGCTTGTCGCAGCGGCCTTCTCGCTGCAGGTGGTGGACGCGATTCCGTTGGGCGAGACCGATCAGCGAATCGACGCGGTCGTCACCGAAGAAGCTCTCTACACCTGCGCGTAAATGCGGGTGCACTCCCCTCCTTGATAATGATAACGAGGGGTGGCGCGCAGCGCCGGGGTGGTCTCTCCCCTCCTCGCGAACCACCCCTTGATCCCCTCCTTGGGAAGGAGGGGAAAAAAGCGTCGATGCGCGCAGCGCCACGGTGATCTCCCCTCCTCATCGAGGAGGGGTGGCGCGAGAGCGCCGGGGTGATCTCCCCTCGTCATCGAGAAGGGGTGGCGCGAGAGCGCCGGGGTGGTCTCTCCCCTCCTCATCGAGGAGGGGTGGCGCGCAGCGCCGGGGTGGTTTGACGTCCTCACTCACCAACAATTCGATACACATCGAAGAAAAGCCAAGCAAACCTTCCGGCGAGATCGCGCGTTGTACCCACTGACGCTACCAGGGGGTCGCAGGTGCGCTTGCACAACCTTGCACGACTCAAGACACGCCGCCGGACGTTGCGCTCCAAGTTGACGCCAGCAGAGGCGCGCCTGTGGACATACCTGCAGCACAGCCAGCTCGAAGGCAGAAAGTTTCGGCGTCAGCACAGCGTCGGCGCTTATTACGTGCTCGATTTTTACTGCCCGCAAGAACGATTGGCGATAGAGCTCGACGGCGCTGCTCACGATCATGAGCGCGCGCAGTCGGCGGACAGGCGCAAAGACGCCTTTCTCGCGTTTGCGGGAATCAGAGTGCTGCGCTTCCAGAACGAAGATGTGATGCACAACCTTGAGGGCGTGCTCGCGGAAATCCGCAGGCATTTCCGAACCACCACTTGATCCCCTCCTGGGGAAGGAGGGGAAAAATCGATGCGCGCAGGTGCAGGGGTGGATTTTCCCCTCCTTGAGCAGGAGGGGTTGCGCGCAGCAGCCGGGGTGGATTCTCCCCTCCTTGATAAGGAGGGGTGGCGCGCAGCAGCCGGGGTGGTTTCTCCCCTCCTTGATAAGGAGGGGTGGCGCGAGAGCGCCGGGGTGGTCAAAAGCGCAGCAGCGCCATGATGCGTTCGGTCGCGCCCTGATGCATGCGGCTGAAGGCGAGCGCTGCCTGCGACATTTTTTCCGAGAGCGCATTGTCGCGCAGGACCCGCGCCGCTTCGCGCGCGAGCTCGCGGGCGTCCCGCACCTGGATCGCCGCGCCCTGCTCGACGGCGAGCCGCGTCGCCTCGGCAAAGTTGTAGACCGACGGCCCGATGATCACGGGTTTGCCCACCGCGCACGCCTCGATCAGGTTCTGCGCGCCATACGGCAGCAGGCTCCCGCCGATGAAAGCGAGATCGCACGCGGCGTAATAGGCGAACATCTCGCCCATGCTGTCACCCAGGATAATGCGCGTGTCCGGCACGATCTCGCGGTTCTCGCTGCGGCGCTGAAAGGCGATGCCGCGGCGTTTGAGCAGTGCCGCCACCTCCTCGAAGCGCTGCGGATGGCGCGGCACGATGACGAGCAGCAGCGAGGCGACATCGAGCCCGTGCAGCGCGTCGAGCAGCAGCTCCTCCTCGCCTTCGCGCATGCTCGCCGCGAGCAGCACCGGGCGGCTCTCGCCATACTGCCGGCGCCAGGCGCGCCCCAGCTCGAGCTGCTCCGCGGGCGGCGCGATGTCGAACTTGAGGTTGCCGGTGACGTGCACATCGCGGGCGCCGAGCGTGGTGAGCCGCCTGGCGTCTTCCGCGCTTTGCGCCGCGATCGCCGCAAGCTCGTTCAGGCACTCGCTGGTAAGATCCGAAAAGCGCCGGTAGCGTGCAAATGACTTTTCCGAAAGCCGGGCGTTGGCGAGGTATACCGGGATGCGGCGCTGCGCCGCCTCGTGGATCAGGTTGAACCAGATCTCGGTCTCCATCAGGATGCCGACGCGCGGCCTGAAGTGATCGAGAAAGCGCCGCACCGCCGCGGGAAAATCGTACGGGAGATAACAGCGCAGCACCTCGTCTCCGAACAGCGCCTCGCCCGTGTCGCGCCCGGTGGGCGTCATGTGGGTGAGCAGGATCTGGTGATCGGGATGCTCGCGCGCGAGCGCTCGCACCAGCGGCTCGGCGGCGCGCGTCTCGCCGACCGAGACTGCGTGCAGCCAGATCACCGGTTTCGCGGGCGCGAGACGGTAATAACCGAACCGCTCGCGCAGATGCTCGAGATAGGCGCGCTGGCGGCGCGCGCGCACCAGCGGATGAAGCAGGATGCGGGGCAGCAGCGCGTAGAGCAGCAGCGTGTAGCCGAAGCGCGATTTGATCATAATGTGGTGGCGGCCATCAAGCGCCCCGCGGACCCCATCCGAGATGCCGTGGAGCGCGAAAAGCGGAAGCAACCCTGTCGATGTCTGTTGCGCTCACGCCGAAAGCCGCGAAGCGTTTGCGCCATTGTTCGACGATCTTGAGCTGCCCGTCGATTATCGCCGTCGCCTCGGGAACCGTCAGCGCGAATACGCCGCACTCGGTCAGAGCGTTGTCCAGCGTTGAAAGCCGCCCCATCCGGCCCACTGTCAAATGCTGATAACGGTCGAAGCCCACCGCGGGAGTCGGCATAATATCGTATGCGGGGGACAACTCGAAGTAGCGCCCGCTCGCCAGAAACCCGAAATTCCGCAGGTGATCGTCCGTATTGCTGACCAGGATGCTGAATACCATCCGCCGGAAGAGCTGCTGCTTCATTGCCCTGGCCTTGTCGGCGGGCGCGAATCTGGCGATCGCCGCCACGATTTCGCTGTACGCCGTGCCCAATGATTCGGTCTCATCCTTGCCGAGAAGGGTGAGGGCGCTGTTGAAATGTCTGCGGTAATACCCGTTCCCGCCGGCCTTCTCTCGATCGAACCTCTTTACCAGCAGCACGTCACGTCCGCCCGCTCTTGCGACTTTGGTTCTCGGAACCTCGACACCGCAATCGCGTGCCAGCGCAAGCGTGGCGGCCTCTGCCACCGGCTCATTGAACCTGTCGCGGCGGGCCGGAAACTTCGCTACCCACAACCCATCGTCATCCTCCACAACGGCTTTCGGGCGGGCGCCGCCCATGTTGCTCCCATACTGGAAAAGCTGCAGCATTTCCGCGGGCACCGGCTCGTCATTGTCGATCTTGTCCGCACACTCGAGGAGGTAGTCGAGTTGAACGATGCGATTGAACGGATGCTTGCGCGGGCCATCCGTGCGGCGCATGCGAAAGTCGAGCGCGCCTGCGCGATCATCGCGCGTTTCAAGCAGATAGGCGGCCTCGGGAAGTTCGGCTCCCGCTGCGTTCAGGCGTCTTTCGATAACGCGACGCCCCCAGGCGTCCGGCGCGGCATCCCGGATCCCCCCGAAAAGAGAAAGCCCGTGTGCCGGCGCAATCTCCTCTCCCGCCCTGCGCGGGATGGCACGAAACCCGAGGCTCACGGGATCGATCTCGAGCGCATTCGGCCGCTGCACGTAGCGCGTGCCGTAGACAAACACGCTGGAAATGTCTTTGCCGAACTGGCTAAGACGCAACTCGCCTGCGGGCACGGCGTCCAGCTCGCCCGGCAGGTAGACAAAGACGACGAGTCGGGGAGTGGCCTCAGAAATCATAGCCGCCATCGGGCTTCTTCGAGCGGACGCGTGCCGGCAGCCGCGCCAGTTCGAGTGCGAGACCCTTTGCGTCCTTCTCCGGGGCGATCGACGCAACGAGCTCGCGGTCGAGCTCGAGCAGCCAGAGCACGCTCAGAAAAGCGGCAACCGCTACAGAAGGGTCACCGCGTTCGATGCGGATGACAGTGTGCTCGCCGATATCGAGACGCTTGGCGACCTCTGCCCGGGAGAGCTTGCGGCGGCGGCGGGCAGTCTGAATGTATCTCCCGAGCTGTTTGAGGGATGCACGGACTTCAGGTAGCGTTCGCTGCGAAAAAGAGCGGCGCATTTATGCCAATTAAGATACCTTAAATGGTTATAAGTTATCATATTTGACAAATACCGTCCATCCAACTTTGGCAACGCTACCTCGCTGGCAGGCAAAAATCCCATCGGGCGGGCATTTCCCGCCATTGCGTCCCGAGACAGCGTCCCTATACAACGCCTGCCGCCGTCTGCAGCGCCCCGATGACCTCTGCGACCGGTGGCGCAGCACCGATGCGGCCGAGATTGACCGCTTTTTCGCAGCCGTAAATCCCCGTGGCATTCGGATCGGTCGCGCAGTAGATGCCGACGGTCGGCACCTCGAGCGCCGCCGCGAGATGGGTAAGCCCCGTGTCCACACCGATGACCGCCCTTGCGCCGGCGAGCAACCCGGTGATTTCCGCGAGCGCAAGCGCCGGCGCGACCACCGCATCGGGAATCCCGTTCGCGATCCGCTCGCTGCGCCGCCGCTCCTCCTCGCCGCCCCGCAACAAGACGCAGCGCACCGCACGCGAGCGAAAATGTCGGGCGAGCTCGACCCAGTTTTTCTCCGGCCACAACTTGCGCTTCGCACTCGTGCCGTGCAGCAGCACCGCGTATGGCGCGTGCAGCAACCACGGAAATTCGCCCAGCTCCGCGCGGATACCGTAATCGATCTTCTGCGGCAGGGGATACCCCAGCGCCTGTGCCGCGAGCATGCGGTTGCGCTCGACCGCGTGCATCGTCCACGGCACGCGGAAAGTCCGGTCGTAGAACATCGCGAGCGGCTCGCGGGAGCTTTTCCAGTCGAGACCGTAGCGCGTGCCGTGCGCGGCGAACGCGATCAGCGCGCTCTTGAGCAAGCCCTGGGTGTCGATGATCGCGTCGTAGCGTTCGACTCTCAGCGTATCGAGAAACGCCCCGATTTCCCCTCGGGTCGCGCGGGCCAGAAAACTCTTGCGCCAGCGGCGGATCGCGACCGCAATCACCCGCTTCACCGCGCGGTGCAACGCCGGTATCGCAGAAAACGCTTCCTCCGCCACCCAGTGGATTTCGGCCGTGGGACACGCGATACTGATATCGCTCGCGACCGGGAGATTATGGATCACGTCGCCCATCGACGAAGTCTTCACGAGCAGCAGCTTCTCGACTGGCATCTCTCCCCTTGGCGCCGCAAGTTGCGCGTTAGCCTACACTGAAAACCGTATTGAGCATAGAAACGAGCGCGCTCGACGGGCGCAATCCGCAAAATCGCCTCGGCGGAAACCACGTATCGTCGCCATCGCCCCTCACCCGCCCACCGACATGAAACCTGCTAAAATGAAAAAAGTCAGCCTCGCAAGCGTCCTGAGGACCGCGCTCATGAGACAAGTGATAATCGCCCCGGGTGAAGATGGCTACTGGGTGGCCGAATGTCCCAGCCTGCCGGGCTGCGTGAGCCAGGGTCGCACCCGAGAAGAGACTATCGCGAACATCAAGGAAGCGATCGAGGGCTACATTGCCGCCTTGCAGGAAGACGGTCTGCCTGTGCCAGAAGAACACTTCGGCACGCTGGTGGTGGCCGTGTGAGCAAGCTCCCCTCCTTTCGGGCCGTGACTGCGTCAAGGCGCTCGCAAAGGTGGGCTTCTACCAAAAACGTCAGCACGGTTCCCACATCATCTTGCGGCGCGCCGACCCTTTCGCCCAACTCGTGGTCCCCGACCACAAAGAACTCGACCGCGGCACGCTGCGTGCAATCCTGCGGCAGGCTGATCTCAGCATCGACGAGTTCAACGCGCTGTTGTAGGCGGCGCCCACGACTACGGTGTCCCGCG
>JACQGO010000105.1 GCA_016199485.1 Betaproteobacteria bacterium | reverse complement strand
GTCGCAGGCCGGCCGGCTCAACTATGCTTCGTCGGGTACCGGATCGGCGTCCCACCTGGCGATGGAATTGTTCAAGAACATGGCCGGGGTCGATCTCGTGCATATCCCGTACAAAGGCAGCGCGCTGGCGGTCACCGATCTGATCGGCGGCCAGGTCCAGGCGGGATTCAACAACCTGATCCCCGCGCTCCCGCACGTCAGGTCGGGCAGGCTCCGCGCGCTCGGAGTGAGCGGCGCGGTGCGCTCGGCGGTGATGCCCGGCATCCCGACCATCGCGGAAACGGGACTGCCGGGCTACGAAGCGCTGCAGTGGTACGGCATGGCGCTGCCGGCTCGCGCGCCGCGGGCGATCGTCGAGCATCTATACCGGGAGACCAGCGCGATCCTGCGGCAGCCGGACGTGCGCGAGCGGCTGATGCGCGAGGGAGGCGACGTCGTCGGCAGCACGCCCGCGCAGTTCGCGAGCCATATCGAGAGCGAAATCGCGAAATGGACCAAGGTGGTGAGCGCGGCAAACATCCGCGCCGAGTGATGGAGGTTAAGGCATGAACGACCCCGGCATGACGAAGCAAACCGTGCTGGTCTACGAACCGGTTGCGGAGGAAGGCAAGGACCAGGACGCGCTCGCGCAACGGCTTGCCACCCTGGACGGGAAAGTGGTGGGCCTGCTCAACAACACCAAGGACCTCGTCGACGAGCTCCTGGAGGAGGTGAAGAATCTCCTCCAGAAGGACTTTCCCGGGGCGGAGTTCCGGTATTTCCGGAAAGAGTCCGTGAGCGGGGCGGCTCCGGAGCTGCTCGACGAGGCGACGACCTGCGATGCGCTCGTCACCGCAGTGGGTGATTGAGGGTCATGCTCGTCGTGGAGTGTCCGCGACAGTATGGCTCTCGAGCGCAGGGGAATTCCCACAGCGACCTTCATCACCCACGTGTTCGAGAACTACGCGCGGGGCCTGTGCCGGATGCAGGGGATGCAGGCCCTGCCTATCGTCGTCATCCCCCATCCGGTGGCGGCGCGTCCCGTGGAGGAGCTGCGCGAGAAGGTCCGGAAAGTGCACGCGGAAGTGCGCGCAGCCCTGACGCGGGGGCGGTGATTTTCCCGAATTCCGCGTCGAACCCGGTGTAGCGCTCAGCGTTGCTCCCCTCCACCCGAGGAACACATATGGACAGCGCCAGCTCCGCGGGAGCCCGTCAGTTCGAAGTCGAGGGTGCTCTCGAGGACATCTTCGATTTCTTCGACCTGTGTTACGAAAAGGGTTGGACCGATGGCCTCCCCGTTTATCCGCCGACGACGCGCGCGGTCAAATCGGCGCTGCGCTTTACCGACCGCAAGCCCGACGATGTGGTGGCCGTGCTTGCTCCCCGAAATGGAGCCGCAACGGTGGAGAAGATCGCGATCAATGCGGTGATGGCCGGCTGCAGGCCTGAATACCTGCCGGTCCTGATCGCCGCCGTCGAGGCCGTCGCGCGGCCGGAGTACAACCTCTACGGGAGGCAGACCACCACGCACCCGGGCGCCCATCTTCTCATCGTCAACGGCCCGATACGAAAAGAGCTCGATGTAAACTGCAGGCAGAACGTGTTCGGCGACGGATGGAGGGCGAACGCCACGATGGGCCGCGCGCTGCGTCTCATCCTGATCAACATCGGCGGCAACAAACCCGGCGTCACCGACATGGCGACGCACGGCCATCCAGGGAAGTACTCCTACTGCATCGGGGAAGACGAGGAGGGGAGCCCATGGAGCCCGCTTCACGTGGATCGCGGCCTTTCGCGCGACACCAGCGCGGTGACCATGCTGTGCGCGGAGCCTCCGCACAACGTCAACGACCAGGTGAGCAAGACGCCCCAGATGTACCTCGGATCGGCGGCGTCCACGATGGCGACGCTCGGCGGGAACGGCCTTTACCGGAGCGGCCTGCGGGGCGAGCAGGGGCTCGTCGTGACCGCGGAGAGCGCTCACTGGCTGGCCGAATTCGGGTGGTCCAAGAACGATGTGAAGATGTTTCTCTTCGAAAAAGCGCGGAAACCCGTGCGGGAGCTGCGCGGGCGCGGCGGCTGGGGGAAGTCTCCGCTGCCCAAGTTCGTCGACGCGGAGGACGACGACGCCTTGGTGCCCATCGTCGGGCATCCCGAAAACCTCCTTGTGCTCGTGGCCGGAGGGCATCAACGGCACATGAACGCGCTTCTCACCGCGGGCTACAGCCGGAGCATCACGCGCGCCATAGCGTTCAAGGACGGCACGCCGGTTCGCTCGACCAAGGACTTTCTCCGGTGAAACCCCGGCTTGCCCCGTGGAGTAAGCGGGTTGCCGGGCGGAACCCGGACGCCGTGCGGAAACGGGTCGATCACACCTCTTCGCAACACCATCCATGGCACAAGACGCAAGAGCGCGGGTGTACGTGATCGCGACCGGCGGCAGTATCTCCTGCGTCGGCCGCTCGCGCATCGACTACGTGAACTACAGCGACGACGATCGCCACCTGACGATATACGAGATGCTGCAGCGCGTGCCGGAGGTGGCCGGGGTCGCCGAGATCCGTGCCGAGCAGTATTCCAACGTCTACGGGGGAGGGCTCGCGCCCGCGGACTGGCTTGCGCTCGCGCGGCGCATCAACCGGATCTTCCGCGAGGATCGGGATGCGGCGGGTGTGGCCGTCACGCACGGGACCGCCACGCTCGAGGAAACCGCGTATTTCCTGAACCTGACAGTCAAGGACCGCAGGCCCGTGGTGGTGACGGGGGCGATGCGCCCGCCCAGCGGGCTCGGCACCGACGCCGACGCGAATCTCCTCGACAGCATCCGTGTGGCCGCCGATCCGGCATCGGCGGGCAAGGGCGTGCTGGTGGTCCTGAACAACGAGATTCACGCGGCCAGGGAAGTCACCAAGACCCACAGCAGCCGGACGAGCACGTTCCGCTCGGTGGACTTCGGCTGTCTCGGCTACGCCGATGCCGACCAGCGCGTCTATTACTACCGCGGCCCGACCAAGGCCCACACGCATGCCGCCGAGTTCGACCCGGAAAACATCGCCGAGCTGCCGCGGGTGGAAATCGCCCTCGCCTATACCGGGGCGGACGGGCTCGTCATCAGGGCGCTCGCGGCGGCAGGAGCGCGTGGCATCGTCTCCGCGGGCCTGGGCAGCGGCACTGCGCCCGCGGCGTTCCTCGCCGCGCTCGACGAAGCGCGCGCGCAGGGCGTGACGGTGGTGGTCGCGACGCACACGGGGAGCGGTCGCGCGCGGCGAAGCGAGAAGACGGTCGCGCGCGGCTTCGTGGTCGCCGACAACCTGACGCCGAAGAAGGCGCGCATCCTGCTGATGCTCGCGCTGACCGTGAGCGGCGATCCGCGCGAGATCCAGCGCATGATGTTCACCTACTAGAACGCGGGCGGCGTACGCTGCGGCGCGAACAGGTTGTCGCGGCGGGGGCGCGCGTGAGAAAATCTTCGCGCCAACTCACGGAGGGGAACGCGTATGGCTTATTCGCTTGATGATTTCTGCAGGGACGCCCGCGAGATCCTGAGGACCGATGCCAGCCGGTCGAGCATCGACAAGGTTCGCGCGTGTTTCGAGGGGCTGCTCGCCGACGAGGGGTTCGTCAAACGCTGTTTCGATGGACGGGCCGACACCGGGCTGAGGCGCATCTACGTTGACCCGGAACAGGGGTTCGAGGTGTTGGCCTACAAGTACGACAAGGCACGCGCCTCACAGCCGCACGATCACGGAGACTCGTGGGCGATCTACGGCCAGGTGCGCGAGTATACCGACATGACGGAGTGGGAGCGCACCGATGACGGGAGCGATCCCGATCGCGCCACGCTCAAGGTGAAGCGCAAGTACCGGCTCAATCCCGGCCAGGCCGGAATCTACTTCGGGCGCGATCTGCACTCGACCTCGCATCCCGCGCACGCGTGGTACGTGCGCGTCACCGGGACCGACCTCGAGACGGTCGAGCGGCTGCGCATAGACGCCAAGACCGGCCGCATCGAACGCGTGCACGGGCGGCAGGTCTCTGCAGCGTGAAGCCGGGGACACTCATGTTGCCCGGTAACGGGACGCTCGCGCAGTCGCTCGCGCGCGGATGGTGCTCTTCCCGCCCGCCGCGACGCCCCCGGGAATCACCGTGCCGATCGATCTGCCGCAAGCGCTGAGACCGGGATTGCGCGGTGCCGCGGAGCTTGTCGTCGCGCAAGAGCAGACCGCGCCGCACGTGGGCAGCGGGCGCGTGCGGGTGCTCGCGACGCCGGTCATGGTCAACTTGATGGAAGCCGCGGCGCTCAGCGCGGTCGAAGGCCTGTTGCCGGCCGGGTACCAGACGGTCGGCATCCACCTCGACGTGCGCCATTTTGCCGCGACGCCGGCGGGCATGCGCGTGAGAGCCGAGGCCGATCTCACCGGGGTCAAGGGTCGCACGTTGAGCTTCCGTGTGAGCGCGGTCGATGAAGTCGGCCCCATCGGCGACGGGACCCACGAACGAATCATCATCAACGTGGAACGCTTCGACAGGCGCGCGCAGGAAAAGCTTGCGCGCATCGGCGGCAACCCGCCGTCCGGGCCCGGGTAGCGGCGTGCTCCGCACGCCTTCCTTCCCTCTTCCGACTTCAGCCTGTTCTCGACGCCGCGATTGCCCGCGGCGACCCCGGGTTTCCTTTTGCAGCACGGAGTGCGATGTACCGGCATGACGGACGCCGTACGCGAAGGCGCGTCAGATGCAGTCTTCTAAGGTAGCTCCCGAATCGGCGGCGATCGCCGGGCTCAAGGCCGCGATCGCGTGCTGCATGTGCGCCGATCGGCCGCGGCTGCTCGCCCGCTTGAAGCGCGTTGCGGAATCGCGCGCGCAGCCGGGCCGCATGATCGAGGCGTTGACGGGGCTCAAAGCGGCGATCGCGGAATCGGCGGCGCGGCGCGAGCAGCGGCTCGCGCGGCTGCCTTCGCCGGCTTTTCCCGAAGCGCTGCCGATCTCGCAGCGCGTGGAGGAGATCGCTCGCGCGATCGAGAGCCACCAGGTCGTGATCGTATGCGGCGAGACCGGGTCGGGCAAGAGCACGCAGCTTCCCAAGGTATGCCTCGCGTTACGGCGCGGTGCCGCGGGCATGATCGGCCACACGCAGCCGCGTCGCATTGCCGCGCGCATGGTCGCCTCGCGCGTCGCGCAGGAGCTCGGCACCGAGCTCGGGCGCGGTGTCGGCTACAAGGTGCGTTTTCACGACAGAGTCAGCCCGGACACCTACCTCAAGGTAATGACCGACGGCGTTCTGCTCGCCGAGACGCAGGGCGATCCCGAGCTCAGGGCCTACGACACGCTGATCATCGATGAGGCCCACGAGCGCAGCCTGAACATCGATTTCCTGCTGGGTTACGTAAAGCGGCTCCAGCCGCTACGGCCGGACTTGAAGCTGATCATTACCTCCGCCACCATCGACGCCGGACGCTTCTCGCGGCATTTCGACAACGCACCCGCGATCGAAGTATCCGGCCGGCTCTACCCCGTGGAGGTCCGCTACCGTGCGGTCGCGGGCGAGGAAGAGGAAGATGAAGGGCACGACGTCACGGATGCGATCCTGGACGCGGTCGGCGAGGTGAGCCGCGCCGGGCCGGGCGATGTCCTCGTGTTTCTCCCGGGCGAGCGGGAGATCCGCGAAACGGCCGAGGCGCTGCGCAAGCACCATTCGCCGGGAACGGAGATCCTGCCGCTCTATGCGCGGCTCTCGGCTGCCGAGCAGGAGCGCGTGTTCCAGCCCTCGCGCGGCAGGCGCATCGTGCTCGCGACCAACGTCGCGGAGACCTCG
>JACQGO010000102.1 GCA_016199485.1 Betaproteobacteria bacterium | reverse complement strand
TGTTCAATCCGAAGGAGACCGCGGACAACCTGAAGAAGAGCGGGGCGTTCGTGCCGGGGATCCGGCCGGGGGAACAGACCGCGCGCTACATCGAAAGAATCATGATGCGGCTCACGCTCGCGGGAGCAGCCTACTTGACCGCGGTGTCCCTGCTGCCGGAGTTCCTGATCGTATGGAAGAACGTGCCGTTCTACTTCGGCGGCACGTCGCTGCTCATCATCGTCGTGGTGACGATGGACTTCATGGCGCAGGTGCAGGCCTACATCATGTCGCACCAGTATGAGAGCCTGCTCAAGAAAGCGAGTTTCAAGGGCGGAATGTTTCCAACGCGCTGATGGCCAAGGAAGAGACGATACAGATGCAGGGCGAGATCATCGAAACCCTGCCCAATGCGACCTTCCGGGTGAAACTGGAAAACGGACACGTCGTCCTCGGGCACATCTCCGGAAAGATGCGCATGCATTACATCCGTATCCTGCCCGGCGACAAGGTGATGGTGGAGCTGACGCCCTACGATCTCGCTCGCGGACGCATCGTGTTCCGCGCAAAATGAAGCTGTCAGCTATTAGCTGTCAGCGTGTGTAAATGGCGCGGCGGTGCCGCGCAGGATGTGGCTGATAGCTGAAAGCTGATAGCTGAACGCTGGGAGCTGAAAATGAAAGTGCTGGCATCGGTGAAGAAGATCTGCCGCAACTGCAAGATCATCAGGCGCAGGGGCGTCGTGCGCGTGATCTGCAAGAACCCGCGCCACAAGCAGCGCCAGGGGTGACGCGCGCGGCCGTTGATTTGGTTTGAAAAACAGGCGGTTCGACGCTATAATTCTAAGTTTTCCGTTTTAGGGTGACGGCATGGCCCGTATTGGTGGCGTAAACATCCCGAATCAGCAGCACGCAGAAATCGCGCTTACCGCGATCTACGGCATCGGCCGCAACCGCGCGCGCCGGATCTGCGCCGCGGCCGGCGTAAGCTCCTCTTCAAAAATCAAGGAGCTGTCGGACACGGAGATGGACAGGTTGCGCGAGCAGCTCGCGAAGTACGCGATCGAAGGCGACCTGCGGCGCGAAGTGTCGATGAACATCAAACGGCTCATCGATCTCGGCACTTACCGGGGGACGCGCCACAAGCGCGGGCTGCCGGTGCGCGGACAGCGCACCCGCACCAACGCCCGCACGCGCAAAGGCCCGCGCAAGACCGCGGTCAAGATCATCAAGCCGGCAGGAGTCTAACCGATCATGGCAAAAGCAAGCACCCGGGTGCGCAAGAAGGTCAAGAAGAACGTGGCGGAAGGCATCGCCCACGTTCACGCGTCCTTCAACAACACCATCGTGACGATCACCGACCGCCAGGGCAATACGCTCGCGTGGGCGACTTGCGGCAGCAAGGGCTTCAAGGGTTCGCGCAAATCGACGCCATTCGCCGCGCAGGTTGCGGCCGATCACGCCGGCAGGCTCGCGCAGGAGTGCGGCGTGAAGAACCTCGAGGTGCGCATCAAGGGCCCGGGCCCGGGACGCGAGTCCGCGGTGCGCGCGCTCAACGCGGTCGGCTTCAAGATCACCTCGATCTCCGACGTCACTCCGGTGCCGCATAACGGCTGCCGTCCGCCCAAGAAGCGCCGTATCTGAGAGGAATATCCGTCATGGCAAGAAACATCGATGCCAAGTGCCGCCAGTGCCGGCGTGAAGGCGAAAAGCTGTTTCTGAAGGGCGAGAAGTGCTTCACCGACAAGTGCGCGATCGAGCGCCGAAACTATCCGCCGGGGCAACACGGCCAGAAAAACGTGCGCCTCTCGGGCTACGGGGTTCAGTTGCGCGAGAAGCAGAAGGTGCGCCGCATCTACGGACTGCTCGAGCGCCAGTTCCGCAGGACCTACTGGGGCGCGGACCAGAAAAAGGGGATTACCGGCGAGAACCTGCTGCAGGCGCTCGAATCGCGCCTGGATACCGTTGCCTACCGCATGGGATTCGGCGCCTCGCGCACCGAGGCGCGGCAGATCGTGCGCCACAACGGGATCCTGGTCAACGGCAAGCGGGTCAACATGCCCTCGTACCAGGTGCGGCCCAGTGACGTCATCGAGGTCGCGCAGCAGGCCAAGGCGCAACTGCGCATCAAGGGGGCGGCCGAGGCGGCGGAGAGCCGCGGCTTTCCGGAGTGGCTGGAAGTGGACGTAAAGTCCCTGAAGGGCACCTTTAAGGCGCGTCCGCAGCGCTCCGAACTGCCCTCCACGGTCAACGAGTCGCTCGTGGTCGAGCTGTACTCGAAGTAATTTCCTAGAGGACTCAATCCATGCAAAGCAGTGCGTTCCTCAAGCCTCGCATTATTGACGTGCAGAACATCTCGCCGTTCCACGCCAAGGTGACGATGGAGCCGTTCGAGCGCGGCTACGGGCATACGCTCGGCAACGCGTTGCGTCGCACGCTGCTCTCCTCGATGCCGGGATACGCCGCGACCGAGGTCAAGATCAACGGCGTGCTGCATGAGTACTCGACGATCGACGGCGTGCAGGAAGACGTGGTCGACATCCTGTTGAACCTCAAGGGCATCGTGCTCAAGCTCCATAACCGCGAGGAGGCCGTGCTCACGCTCAAGAAGCAAGGCGAGGGCGCGGTCACCGCCGGCGACATCGAGCTGATCCACGACGTGGAAATCGTCAATCCCGATCACGTGATCGCGCATCTCGCCGCAGGGGGCAAGGTCGACATGCAGATCAAGGTCGAGGCGGGCCGCGGCTACGTGCCGGCCATCACGCGCCAGCGCGTGGACGAGGAAGGCCGCAGCGTCGGCAACATCATGCTGGATGCCTCGTTCAGCCCGGTGCGCCGCGTTGCCTACTCGGTGGACTCGGCGCGCGTCGAGCAGCGCACCGATCTCGACAAGCTCATCATGGACATCGAGACCAACGGCGCGATCGACCCCGAGGAGGCGGTGCGTTACGCCGCGCGCATCCTCGTCGAGCAGCTCATGGTGTTCGCCGATCTCAAGGGCATACCGCAGGAGGTCGAGGAGAAGAAGGCCCAGCAGATCGATCCCATCCTGCTGCGCCCGGTGGACGACCTCGAGCTCACGGTGCGCTCGGCGAACTGCCTGAAGGCCGAGAACATCTACTACATCGGGGACCTCATCCAGCGCACCGAGACGGAACTGCTGAAGACGCCGAACCTCGGCCGCAAGTCGCTCAACGAGATCAAGGAAGTCCTCGCTTCGCGAGGACTTACCTTGGGGATGAAACTCGAAAATTGGCCCCCCGCTGGCCTCGAGAAAGTCTGAGAATAGAAATTTGCGGTACCGGTAGAAGTACCAGGAAGGGGCCAATTCATGCGTCACCGCCACGGCTTAAGGAAACTCAACCGCACCAGCAGCCATCGCCTGGCGATGCTGCGCAACATGGCGAACTCGCTGCTGCGTCACGAGGCGATCACGACCACGTTGCCCAAGGCGAAGGAGCTGCGGCGCGTCGTGGAGCCGATCATCACGCTCGGCAAGAAGCCCTCCCTCGCCAGCCGCAGGTTGGTGTTCAACCGCCTGCGCGACCGCGAGATGGTGGTCAAACTCTTCAACGAGCTCGGCCCGCGCTACTCCAAGCGCAACGGGGGATATCTGCGCATCCTGAAGTCCGGCCTGCGCAAGGGGGACAATGCGCCGATGGCATACGTGGAGCTGCTCGACCGGCCGGAGCAGAAGGAACAGCCGGAGGACAAGAAAGAGAAGACGGCGAAGCGCGGGAAGACCGAGAAGGCACCTGCGGCGGGCTGAGCGATTCGCTCGTTTCGGGAAAGGCCGGACGGGTAACCGCCCGGCTTTTTTCTTGGCGCCCGGGCGGCTCGAAGGGTTAGAATTTCCCCATGCTGAACGAAAAGGAGCTCACCGGCAGGGCGTGTACGCACGTGGTGCAGCTCGATGAGCTCGGCGCAGGGCTGCACCGCGCGGTGGTCGGGCCCTTTCTCGCGATGAAGGACGCGGCGGCGCGCGAGGGCATCGCGATCGAGATCGTGAGCGCGTTCCGCGATTTCGAGGCGCAGGCGGGAATCTGGAACCGCAAGTTCCGCGGCGAGCGCCCGCTCTACGACGCGCATGGAAACGTGCGCGATCACGCGGCGTTGCCCGAAGACGAGCTGATCGACGCCATCATCTGCTGGAGCGCGGTGCCGGGCGCGAGCCGCCATCACTGGGGAGCCGATATCGACGTGATCGACCGCGCGGCGGTGCCCGGGGACTACCGCGTGCGACTGTTGCCGGACGAGGCCCAACCGGACGGCGTGTTCGGCAAGCTGCACCGCTGGCTCGACGACAACATGCGGCGCTTCGGATTCTTCCGCCCGTACCGCGACTACCGCGGCGGCGTGCACCCCGAGCCGTGGCACTTGAGTTACGCGCCGGTTTCCGCCGTTGCGCTCGAACTGCTCACCGAGGAGCTCGTCGCGGAAGCGGTGGGCGCGGGCGCGATACTGGGGAAAGAGCGGGTGCTGGCGCGGCTCCCCGAGCTCTACCGGCGCTACGTGATCAACATCGATCAGCCGGAATTTTCAACACGAGCGCTTGCGTAGAAGCCGTCTCGAGATACCGTGAAGACGGAAAAACCAATATTTCTGTTCAGTGATTTTGGTAACGCTGATCTTTACGTCGGGCAGGTAAAGGCGGTGCTCGCGCGGTGCGCGCCAGAGGCGCTCGTCATCGATCTGCTGCACGAGGCGCCGGCGTTCAACGTCGGGGCGAGCGCGCACCTGCTCGCGGCGATGCTCGGGCAAGTGCCGCCGGCGAGCATCGTCCTGGCGGTGGTCGACCCGGGCGTGGGCGGCGGGCGGCGGCCGGTCGCGGTGCTCGCGGACGACAGGTGGCTGGTCGGGCCCGACAACGGCCTGCTGTCGGTCGCGGTTGCGCGGGCGGCGGGTGCGCGCGTGTTTCCCGTCGCGTGGCGCCCCCCGCGCGCCTCGGTATCGTTTGACGGGCGCGATCTTTTCGCGCCGGTCGCGGCGATGCTCGCGCGCGGCGAGCTCGGCGCCGGCGACATGGAAGAGGCGGCCGGGCTCGATGTTTGCTTCGGGGCGGAGGACCTCGCCGAAATCATCTACGTCGATCACTACGGCAACGCGGCGACGGGCCTGCGCGCCCAGGCGCTTCCGTGCAACGCCAGACTGGTCGTCAACGGGCGCTCGATCGGCTACGCGCGGGTTTTCGCCGACGTGCCGCGAGGTGAGGTATTCTGGTACGGGAACAGCGTGGGGCTCGCCGAGATCGCCGCGAACTCGACGAGCGCGGCGCGCAAGCTCGATCTGGCGACGGGACAGCGCGTCGCGATCGGGCGCTGACGGCACGCGCGGCAAAGGGGGAGGCAATGGCGACGAAAACGGTCAAGCCGACGGTGACGATACACTACGTGAGCGGGCGCGCGCAGCGCTTCGAGGTGATGGTGAAAGCCGAGGGACACGCCACCTGGTGGCGTTTCGAAAAGCTGCTCAAGTCGAGCGATCACCTGCTGATGGACCTCGGCGACCGGCTGCTCGTGATCCCGATCCGCATGATCGAGGCGATCGAGATCGCGCCCGGGCCGAAGCGCATGCCGGCGGAGGCGGTCTTCGCCGCGCGCGAGCTGCGCGAGGGAACGGCGCGCGGCGCGGGACATGGCCGCGGCGAGACCTTCGTTACTGACATCGAGATTCCGCGCCTTCCGGAGTGAACACGCATCCTGCAATCCACACCGTCGGTCACGGCAATCGCAGCGGCGCGGAATTCCTTGCGCTCCTCGGGGATGCGCGCATCGAGGCGCTGGTCGATGTACGCGCTTATCCCGGCTCGCGCCGCCACCCGCAGTTCGCGCGCGAGGCGCTGGAGCGCTCCCTGGCGGAAGCGGGCGTCCGCTATCTCTGGGAGGGAACGGCGCTCGGCGGCCGGCGCAGGCCGGCGCAAGACTCACCGCATGTCGCGCTCAGGAACGGGGGCTTCCGCGCGTACGCCGACCACATGATGAGCGAGGCGTTCCGGCAGGGGCTCGATCGCGTGCTCGCCATCGCCGGCGGCGGGCGCACCGCGATCATGTGCGCCGAGCGGCTGCCGTGGCAGTGCCACCGCTGGCTGATTGCGGATTATCTCGTCACGCACGCGGTGCGCGTGCTGCATATCATCGCGCCGGGGGAGCCGCGCGAGCATGTTCCCGCCCGGGAACTGCGCGTGGTGGAGGGCCGGCTGGTGTACGATTACGGCAACGTAACCGTACTGCCCCTGCCATGACACCCGCTGCGGCAGGGTCGAAGCGAACGGGCTAAGGACGCCGACATGGCACAATCCCGTGGCATCGACAAGAAGGCCTTCGCCGCGCACGCCGTCCTAATCGGCGAGCGCATCGATCTGCGCGCCTGGAAGACGGCGGACGCGCTCTCCACCTCTCCGCTCACCGTCGCGGTCAGGGAGGGCGGGATCGCGATCCTGTTTCGTTTTGGCGTGGTGGTGTTCTTCGACGTGAGCGCCACCGCGCAGGCGGTTTTCCTCGACGACATCAAGCGCTTCGTCGGCAATCCCTATGGCACGCCCGAGACGGAAAAAGTCGAGGTCCGCACCGAACCGGGCGCGCGCGAGGGCATGGCCGGGGACACGGTCACGGTGGACAGCGGCGCCGTCGAGCGAATGCAACTGATCGCCGACGTCCTGAGCAAGAGCGTGGTGCTGGCGTGGTACGAGTCGCAGGTCGCCGCCAATTTCGACCGCGTCGAGCCGCTCGCCCGCGACTTGGAGCGCACCGGGCGCGTGAGCGGCCACGTGAAGGAGCTGCTCAAGTACATCGGCACCATGCTGCTCACCCAGCAGCTAATGGTGGGGCGCGTGGCGATCAGCGACAAGCCGGAAATCCTGTGGGAGCGGCCGGATCTCGAAGGGCTGTTCCTGCGGCTGGAAAGCGAATTCGAAATCCGCGAACGCCTGAACGAGCTCGAGCGTAAGATCAATCTCGTCGCGCGCACCGCCGAGACGCTGCTGCAGCTCATCCACAGCCGCCACTCGCTGCGGGTCGAGTGGTATATCGTGATCCTGATCGTCGCCGAGATCCTGCTCACCGTCTACGCGATGGTCTACGGTCTGTAGCCGCGCGCCCCGCGCTATCGGCGCCCGTGCGGTGAGCCCGGCTCGCTGAGCGGGATGTTATTCCGACTTTGTTGACACCGGCATTTTTGTCGAAAAACCCGGGCAACGCCAGTCAGCAGACAAGTCCCGCGGGCGTAATATTCTTCGAAAACGCCTCCAGATTGTTCACCGCGTCTCGAAATCTGCGGCCGGTCGGCATGACCCCTGCAGTATGAGGCGTGAGAATCACGTTGGGCAGGTTACGCAACTCCTCGTTCATTACCGGCTCCTCCGCAAATACGTCGAGTGCCGCGCCGCGAATGCGGCCGCTTTTCAGCGCCGCGAGTAACGCGGGCTCGTCGACCTGGTTGCCGCGCGCGGTATTGATCAGCACGCAATCGCTGCGCATCAGCGCGATTTCGCGTGGGCCGATGATGGCGGGCGCGACATCCCCCTGAGTCGCGTGCACACTCACGAACTGCGCACGCGACAGCAGGTTCTCCAGCGCGGCGTACTCTACCCCGAATCGTCGCTCCGTCTGCCGATCCACTCGCGACCGCTTGGTGTAGATCACCTGCATGCCGAGAGATCTGGTGCGGGCTGCGACCTCCCGCGCGATCTCCCCAAATCCGATCAATCCGAGAGTGAGATCGCACAGCAGCGGAAAATCTGACTCCGGCAACCCCAACCAATTCGGATAGCGCTGGATCTGTGTGGTGCGTATCGGACGGAGATTCAACGGATTATCGCCCCGCGCCACCGCGTGGTGGGTTGCAAGCAGGCTTCGCGCCGCGGCGAGCATCATCATGATCGTGTGCTCCGCGACGGCCACGTGACCCGCGTCGGACAAGACCGAGACCTTGATGCCTCTATCCCTGCACGCCGCGATGTCGACCCGCTCGCTGGCAATGCCCAGTTTCTGGACGAAACGCAACCGCTTCGCGCGCTGGATCGCCCGGCGGCCCAGGCCGCGGCTGGTGAGGATGACGGCATCACAGTCCTCGATCCCGTCGCTCCAGTCGTCGTCGCTGTCTCCGAGGTCAAATCGGAAAACGGCATTACGCAATGACGCCGGAAGGACCGCCGCGATCTCTTTCTGGTATTGGCGCGGGCGCCCCCTGGCGGCCGCGCCCACGAGTACCCGCATGCGCCTCGCCTCCAGGCGCGGCGAATCAGTCAAGACGAATGCCGACGCTCTTGATCACCTTGTCCCACAGCGCCCAGTCCGATTTGATGAACCGCCCGAACTGTTCCGGGGTCCCGCCCCGTAACTCCAGGCCGAGGCCGCCCATCTTCTCCTTTACGTCCGGCATCTGGAGAATTTTGGAGATCTCCGAGTTCAGCTTGGTCACGATATCCCGCGATGTCCCGGCCGGCGCGAGCGTTCCAAACCACGAGACCACCTCAAAGCCGGGCAGACCGGATTCGGCGACCGTCGGAAGATCGGGCACCAGGGGGGATCGCGTCGCGCTCGTCACCGCAAGCACCCTCAGCTTGCCCGCCCGCACATGGGGATAGACGACCGGCAGCGCGATGAAGCTCATGCTCACCTGCCCCCCGATCAGATCGATCACCACCTGCCCGGCGCCCTTGTACGGAACGTGAATCAAGTCGACGCGCGCCATGCTCTTGAACAGCTCGCCGGCGAGATGCGCGCCTGAACCCGGTCCCGCGGTCCCGTAGGTCAGCTCGCCGGGACGGGTCCGCGCAAACGCGATCAGCTCCTTGACCGTTTTAGCCGGCAACGACGGATGGACCACGACCACGTTGGGGGAGGTCGCGACGAGACTCACCGGCGCAAAATCCTTGATGGGATCGTAATTGAGTTTGCTGTAGAGGCTTGCATTGACCGCGTGGGAGTTGATCGCCATCAACAGGGTGTGACCGTCGGGAGCCGAGCGCGCGACTAGCTCGGTTCCGAGATTACCACCGGCGCCGGGACGATTCTCGACGACCACCGACACACCCCACGCCGCGTTGAGTTTTTGCGCGATCACGCGCGCAAGCGTATCGGTTGCCCCTCCCGGGACAAACGGGACGATGTAGCGAATGGTCTTGCCGGGATACGGCTGCGCTGCGCTCGCCGCCGGCAACATGCTGCCAAGCGTTGCAGCCAGTAACGCGATCATCGCATGCACAAGCGCCGCCATAGGTATCCTCCTGCCGAGCCGTCCCCGGAAAAATTTCAGCATGTCCACGAGCATCGTCGCCCTGCCGGGTATGCCGGATACGGCCCGGGACACCGGCACATCCTGAATGCGTTCTCAGTAGCGCCGCACGAAGGGATTGGGCATGTCCAGATCGCTTGAAATCCAGACGCTTTTCACCTGAAGGTATTCCTTGATCGCCTCCATCCCGCCCTCGCGGCCCAGGCCGCTTCTCTTATAGCCCCCGAACGGGGTGGTGTAGCTGGTGGAGCGGTAGTTGTTGACCCAAACGGTTCCCGCCTTCAATTTCTTCGTCATCAGCATGGCGCGGCGCAGGCTCCGGGTCCAGACCCCCGCAGCTAACCCGTACGAGATGTCGTTGCCGATCCGGATCGCGTCCTCTTCGTCCTTGAAGCGGAGTACGGCCAGCACCGGACCGAATACTTCCTCCTGCGCGATGCGCATGCTGTTCTTCACGTCGACGAAGATCGTCGGCTCGATGATCTGGCCCTGCCCATAACCCGGCCCGCTGAGCGCGCGCCCGCCGGCCACACAGCGCGCGCCCTCCGCCTTCGCGATCTCGATGTACGACAGGATCTTTTCGAACTGCGGGCGCGTCGTGATCGGCCCGATCTGCGTTTCCGCTGACGCGGGATCGCCGATGCGCGCGCTGCGGGTGATTTGGACGAGCTTCTCCACGAACTTGTCGTATATGCCCTCCTGCACGAGCAGCCGCGATCCCGCCATGCAGGTCTGTCCGCCCGCGGAGAAAATCCCGGTGATGACGCCGTTCGCCGCCTTATCGAGATCGGCATCATCGAACACGATGTTCGGTGACTTGCCGCCCAGCTCGAGAGAAACGCGCTTGAAGCTGCGCGCCGCGATCTCGTTGACCCGCCGGCCGCCCTCCTCACCGCCGGTGAACGCGACGCGGGCAACCAGAGGATGCGAGACGAGAGGCTCGCCGGCTTCCTGCCCGTATCCTGTCACGACGTTGACTACTCCGGGAGGAAAGCCCGCCTGCTCAACGAGCTTGGCGAACTCGAGAAGCGAGGCCGAAGTGAATTCCGACGGCTTGCATACCACGGTATTTCCGGCGGCCAGTGCGGGCGCGAGCTTCCACGCGGTCAGCAGCAACGACGAGTTCCACGGAGTGATCGTCGCGACCACCCCGACGGGTTCATACAGCGTGTAGTTGAAGACCCCGGGCTTGTCGATGGGTATCACGTCCCCCTGGATCTTGTCCGCGAGCCCGGCGTAGTAGTAGTAATACCTGGGCACGTAGCGCACCTGTCCCAGCACTTCGCTCTTGAGCTTGCCGTTGTCGCGCATCTCGACGTCCGCCAGCTGCTCGGCATTGGCGTCGATCAGCTCTCCCAGCCGGTGGAGCAGCATGCCGCGTTGACTCGCGGATATCGTCGACCACGGACCCGCCAGCGCACGGTGCGCGGCCTGGACGGCGCGGTCGACATCATCTTTCGCAGCCCGCGGAATGAGCGCCCAGGCGTTCCCGGAAAACGGCTCCACCGTTTCGAACCATACTCCCGTGACCGGGCCGACCCACTGGCCGTCTATGTATAGCTGGTAGCGGTGCATCGTTGCCGGCCATCCCCGTCAGGTATTCACCGGAAAAATCCCGCCGCCTACGAATCGAGACCAAGCAAGCGCGCGGCGTTACGGTACATCACCTTCTCCCGCACCCCGTCTCGGTAAGGAAGCTTGAGATACG
>JACQGO010000022.1 GCA_016199485.1 Betaproteobacteria bacterium | reverse complement strand
TATCAGGGCCCGCTCTACCGCGGCGGCGCGTGCGGCACGTGGTACGCGATCACGCACGGCGCGGTTGCGGACTTCGCGGTGGTAGGCGAGCCTACCGGCATGACGCTGATGCGCGCGCACGGCGGCTACGTGTGGACCAGGATCACGCTGGTCGGCGATCCGATGCACACCATCTACGGCGACGCCCGCAGCAACGCTGTCAACAACATGATGAAGATCGCCGCCGCCGTCCAGGCGTGGGGCGACGACTACGAGAAGCGCTGTGCGTATCTCGGCATGCCGGCGCACGTGACGCTGTCGGCGATCGAGGGCGGCTGGCCTTACCGCTGTAGCCGGGTGCCGGTCTACTGCACGCTCTATGTCGACACGCGCCTGATGCCCGGGCAGCACCCGCTCGAGGTCCGGCGGGAGATCGAGCCGGTGATCGAAAAGGCGAAGCGGGAGCATCCGAGCATTGGCGAACTGCACCTCGACATGGGCATTTTCATGAACCAGTGGGGCTCGGAGTGCGCTCCCGAGGAGTTCATCTACCAGGCGGTGGCGCGCGCTCACCGTGAAGTCACCGGAAAAGCGGTCGAGGTCACCGCCATTTCCTTCGCCTCCGATGCGTGCGAGCTGGTCGCGCATGGCATACCGGCGCTAAATTACGGCGCGACCGGCAGGTTGCGCCCTGCCTCAACCACACGGCGCGTCAGTCACGCCCGCGCCGACTGGAACCCGAAGCAGGGTGAGCACGCTTCCGTAACCGATATATATGAGACAACCAAGGTGTATGTGAACCTCATCCTAAACACGCTCTCGCGTACACGCAAGGAAATAGGCCTGCCAGCCCGCAAGACTCGTGCGGCACGCCATAATCATCGCTGAACCTTCCGCGCTCGCACAGCGGCGACGCGCGGCCGGTGAGTATCGTTCCGGCACTTCGTTCAGACTCAAACCTCTATTGGACTTGACTGTATCCCGAGCACCTTGCACACCGATTGTCGACAACCCGAGAGGAGGCACCGAATGCGAGTGCTCCTTCGAATTGCCGCCGCTCTGTTCGCGATCGTAGTTTCGGGTTATGCAGAAGCCTATCCCACGAGGCCGATCCGCTTCATCGTGCCGTTTCCCCCTGGAGGATCCTACGACGCGATGGCGCGGATGGTCGCGCTGAAGCTCACCGACGCTTGGGGTCAGCAGGTGGTGGTCGACAACCGGCCCGGAGCAGCGGCAACCATCGGCGCCGACCTCGCTGCGCGCGCGGAGCCCGACGGGCATACCATCGTGCTGCTCGGCAACAACCACACCATCGCGCCCAGCGTGTTCCGCAAACTCCCTTACGACCTGCTGCGGGATCTTGCGCCGGTCACGCTGCTCGCCACCACGCCTTACGTGGTGGTGGTGCATCCTTCAGTGCCGGTGAAAACACTGCGCGAGTTGATCGATCTTGCCAAAGCTAGACCCGGACAGCTCAACTACGGCTCGGGCGGCACTGGCGGCATCACGCATCTCGCAGGCGAGTTGTTCAACTACCTCGCTGCCGTGAACATCGTGCATGTCCCGTACAAGGGTGGCGTGCCGGCCGTAACCGATCTCGTCGGCGGGCGCCTGCAGATGATGACCGTCAACGTGTTCTCCGCGCTGCCGCACATCAAGGCCGGCAAGCTGCGTGGCCTCGCGGTGCCCGACACCAAACGCTCGCGGTTCGTTCCCGAGCTTCCGACCACAGCCGAAGCAGGGTTGCCGGGATTCGAGATCTCGGAATGGTATGGCGTCTCCGCGCCGCGGGCGCTGCCCAAGCCGATCCTCGCCAAGCTCAACGCGGAAATCGCGCGGATCCTCGGTCTGTCCGACGTGCGGGAACGCCTCACCAACGTGGGCTCAGAGCCGGTCCCGAGCACGCCGGAGCAGTTTGCCGCCTTCCTCAAGGCGGATCTCGCAAAGAACGCGGAAATCATCAGGAAGGCGAATATCCGTCTCGACTGAACCGCCGGCCGCGCGGACTGGTCAGTTGAGCCGCGCCGCCCGCAACTCGAGTTCCGCGACGCACTCCCTGATGCGCTCCGCGTCCTCCGCGTGCGGGGCGAGCGCGAGATAGCGCCGGAAATCCTCGAGCGCCGCGCGAAAGCACTCGAGGCCGAGGTAGATCGTTCCCCGGTCGCGGTATTCCGCGGCGAGACCCGGCATGACGAACAGCACGCGTTCTGCCGCCGCGAGCGCCTTCGTGAGCTCCCTGCGCCGCACATAGACCCCCTTCAGGTTGCGCAGCATGCGCGCGAGGATCTCCCTGTTGCTCGCCGCGGCGAGCATCGCTACCAGAGCCGACGGCGAAGGCGCGCGCCCCGCATGCAGCTGCGTTACGCGTTGTCGCAATTCCACCGTGCTGAGCGAACGGCCCCTGGCGTACGGGTCGAGTACGATTGCCCCGTCGCGCACCGTGCATTTCACCAGGAAATGGGCCGGGAACGAGACCCCGTGCAACGGCAGCCCGATGTACCGCCCGACCTCGATATAGAGGATGGAGAGCGTGATCGGAATGCCGAGCCTGCGCTCGAGCACTTCATTCAGGAAGCTGTTGCGCGGGTCGTAGTAGTCGGCTGTATTCCCGCGAAAGCCGTGCTCCTCGAACAGGAAATGGTTGAGCGCAATGATCGCCTCGGCGGGGCTGATGTCCCGGCGCAGGCGGCGTTTGAGGCTCGCCCCCAGATCGTCGATGATCCGCAGGTAGTGCGCGACGTCGAGATCGCGATACTCCTCTGCGGCGACCAGCAGCGCCGCTTCCGCCAGCCGGATCACCTCGTCCGGCAGGCTCGCGATGCGCCTGAACTGCTCGACGGATGGGGAGAGACCGCTCAAGCTCTTCTCGCCAAGGGCAGATTCATCAGCAGATTCTGTGGCTTCATGCGCAGGGTGCCGTCAGGCGCCATCGCCAGTCCCAGAAACACCGGTTTCCCGGCGAGCTCCGCCAGCATGTCGGCGGGAGTGCGAAACTCGACGCGATACAGGCCGATGATGCGCCGCGTCCGCTCTTCCTCGACCTCGCCGCCATTATAAATCTCGTTCAGCATCGCGGTCGCTTCCGCATCGAGCCCGGCATGCCATATCCACTCCTCGTCCGGGATCTCGCGTACCGGCGCGACGCTTACGGCGGCATGGTGGAAATGCGCGATCCACTTCTCGACCACCCGGCAAAACGCCTTGCAGCCGGGGTGGCTGCGGTTCAGGCATAACACCGTATCGAAGCGCTCGTCGCGTTTCCAGTATTCGGCGCCGGTTGCCTCGTCGAGCACGTCCAGATCCACGGTGCGCGGCGGCGTCTGCGCCCCGGCGATGAGCCGCCCGAGATCGCCGAAGCCCCCGGTAGCGGCGTGCATCTGCACCGTTTCCTCGTCAGCGAGCATGATCGCGCCCTGCTCGACGTTCACGCGCTGCTTGCGGAAAAAAAGCTCCGCCGCGCGCGCCTGCAGACCGTCCGTCGTCCCGTCAAGGATGTTGCGCAGGATCGCCTGCACCGTCTGGTGAATGAACAGCGGCGGCACCGCGACATCCCGCCGGAACAGGTCGAAATAAAACGCCTCGAGCGAGGGCGCGGCGAGCAACCGGTCACGGAAGCGCAGCACGACGCGGTAATTGTCACGCGCGTCCGCGTCGGCGATCGCGTCGATTTCCCCGGCGGCGATTTCGCGCCGCGGATTCTCCGTCAGCGAGAGGTGCAGCGCGATCTCCGCGGCGCACGACCCGGGCGCCGGCGCAAGCTCGGGCCGCGCAAAATACGCGCGCAGGAAGTCGTCGGTCACGACGAGTCGCCCGTCCACGCCGCGCGCGAGCAGGCTGAAACCGCAGCTTTGCCAGAAATCAGGCATGGAGCGAAACCGCAGAGGAACGCCGATGGGCGCAGATTGCAGAGGACCGGCGGCGATCGCCGGCGCGGGCCGCGAACCCGGGATGCAGCGGTGCGGGGCGCGGCGGCAGCCGACCGGAAAGTATCATCCGCGCATATCCGCGTTCACCGGCGGTGTCACGGCATTTCCGCCGGCTCGGAGATCTCGATCAGGTTCCCGTCCGGGTCGCGCACGTAGACCGAGCGGATCGCGAAGCGCGCGCCGGTGCGGATTACCGGTCCCTGCTCCACCGGCACACCGCATTCCTCGAGCCGCGCGATCACCTGCCCGAGCGGCCGCTCGGCGAGGAAACACAGGTCGAGCGATCCGGGAGCAGGATGGCGCGCCTTGATCACCGCATCCATTCCGGGCGGATGGATGTTGAATTTCTGATCGCCGAACCTTAGCGCGAGCCGGCCTTCACCGTAGCGCTCGAGCCGCATGCCGAGCACGCGCGTGTAAAAATCGATGCACTTGTCGAGATCGCGCGTGGTGAGCACAACGTGATCCAGGTTCCCGATCATTCGCTTCAGCCTCCTCGCTCCGCCCGGGCGCCGCGGTACCAATCCGCTACCGCCGGTCTTCCAGCACTAAAAGCCATCTCAAAAATCACTCAAAACCGATTCAACCCAAAAAGGCTGTAGCCACAGAGAACACGGAGAAAACCAGGAGAATCCTGTCCGCCTGCCTACCTCATGCCTTTACAGTGTCCAGTGTCGAGGGGTTAGGCTCTGTGACCTCTGTGTGCTCTGTGGCTGACGTTTGCAGGTTTCTTGAGACCGGTTCTAGTCCCCGCTCGCCATTCCCGGTCGCGCCCGCGGCCATGCCCAGCCGCGCAGCAGCAGCGCGGCGATCGCGGCTATCCCGCCGGCGACGAAAAACGCAAACGCGGCACCCTGGTAGTGCCACAGTCCACCGAACAGCAGCCCGGCGGGAATCGCCGCGAGCCCCGAGACAAGATGATACCAACCGAACGCCGTTCCGCGCCCCCCGGCGCCGGCGAAATCGCCGACCAGCGCCCGCTCCGGACCTTCCGCGATCCCGGTCGAGAGCCCATAGACGATGGCGACGATCCACAGCCCGCTGCTGCCCGACACCGTGCCGAACAACACAAAACACAACGCAAACGCTGTCCAGCCCGCAACGATCACCGCGCCGCGGCCCACCCGGTCGGCAAGCTGTCCGCCGCGCGTCGCGGTGAGCGCCTTGGTAAAGCTCAACGCCGCCCACAGCAGCAGCAACTCGACCGTGCTCACTCCCAGCTCATGACCGAGCAGCAGAATGAAGGTTTCCGACGCGCGCGCAAAGGTAAAGACCGTCAGCACCACGAGATAACGCCGTAGCGCCGGCGACAGCGCACCCCAGCGCAACTCCGGAACCGGCGGCGCGGCGGTGGGATGCGCGGGCCTGTCTTCCCTGATGCCGACCACGAGCACGAGCACCGCGATGAATCCTGGAATCGCCGAGAGCAAGATCATCTGCGTGAGGCTCACGCCCGACCATGCCAGGACTGCCGCCGCAATCAGCGCGCCGCCGACCGCGCCGGCGTTGTCGAGCGCCCGGTGAAATCCGTAGGCGTAACCGCGGATTTCGACAGGAGTTGCGTCCGCCACCAGTGCATCGCGCGGCGCGCTGCGCAGCCCCTTGCCGACCCGGTCCACGCTGCGCAGGACGAGCACCATCGCCCAGCTTCCGGCCAGCGCGAGCAGCGGGCGCGCGACATTCGACAGCACGTAACCCGAGACGGTGAGGCCCTTGCGGCGCCCGCCGAGCAGGTCCGAAAAACGCCCCGACCACAGCCTGAGCAGGCTCGCCACCGCGTCGGCAGTGCCTTCGATCAGCCCCAGCGCGACCGGGCCGGCGCCCAGCACGGTCGCGAGCAGGATCGGGATCAGCGGAATGACGATGTCGGACGCGATGTCGTTGAACAGGCTCACCAGCCCGAGGACGATCACGGTGCGCGGCAGGCGCGTTCTCCGGGGGCTGGCAGGCGGGTGCAAGGGCCGTATCACCCGTGTATTTTAGGGCAAGAACGAGGCACGGTCCGCGCCGTGCAATGCGAATCCGGACGCTAAAAGAATGCGATCAGCACCGGTCCCGCCAGGAAAACGGCGAGACCGAACGCGGTGCGGACGGCCCGC
>JACQGO010000101.1 GCA_016199485.1 Betaproteobacteria bacterium | reverse complement strand
GTGCAGTTGCCGGCGCCGCCGGGCACATGGCCCGGGGCGACTCCCGCGTAGACGAACTGGTTCCAGCTGTTCTCGGCATACCACTGCGGGAACACGGGGGAGACGCGAATATTCCAGGTGCGGATCTTGCCGTCGCCTCCGTTGAGAAAGCCCCAGCCGACCAGGAAATCCGAGCTGTCATAGTCGAGGATCTGCAGCGTCACGCCGCTGAAGTTCGTGCGCCGCACCGAGCGCATGGTGAGCGCCGTTGCCGTGGCGGGGACGACCACCAGGTTGGTGGCGAACGGATCGGTGTCGACGGTGTAGGTCGCGGTGCTGCCGGTGTAGACGATCGTCACCACGCGGCGTCGGACGCCGGGTTCCGGATCGTAGATCGTGCCGCTGCAATTCACTCGGCGCAACCCGGTGGACTCCCACGTGCAACTGCCGTCCGCAAGCGCGACGCTGCCCGAATTCATGTCACCGCTGCCGGTGGTGCCCCATAGCAAGTATGTCGGGCTGTCGGACACCGACCACTGGAAAGCGGCCTGGAACGGGTATCCCACGACATTGGGCGGCACGAGCCCCCTGCCGCTGCCTGCCGCCGCGATGTAGCTCACGGGGAGACTCGGGTCGGCGAACGGCGCCATCCAGGGGTACGTGGTATAGCTCGTGCGGAACGCCTTGATTGCCGCCCTTACCTCGGAGGCGACCCGCTTCTCGATCTCGGCCATCAGCTCGTCGATAGTGACGAAGGTCAGCCGGTCGTTGAAGGTGTCGCTCGGGTCGCCGGCGATGAAATCGTTGTCGCGGTCGGCGTTGCTGTAGGTGCCCGGCACGCAAGGTGCCGCGCAGCCTGCGGGCACCGTGACCGAGTCGAGGTATGCGCCCGGCCCGGCGAGATTTGGCGAGGCGGGACGCGACTGGCCGGGCACCGGCGCGCCGGGGATGATGACGACGAAAGCGACGCGGTTGCTGATCACGTTGCCGCGGCCGTCCCGTACCGTGAGCCAGGGATATTGCAGTTGCGACGTGACTCCGCAGCCGAAGCCGCCGGGATAGGTGAGATTGGCGGTTTCGGAGTTGAGCACGGTGACGCAGCCGGGGTCCACCACGTTGCCGGAGACCGCGTACCACGGCATCACCCCGGTGGGATCGTGCTCGGGGGCGTTGTCCACCGTCATGCCGAGCGTGCGCCAGGGCAGCCGTCCGAAACAACGCAGGTCGATTCCCGAAGCGATCAACGGAAGCCCGTCACCGCTCGTCGCGTCCATGCAGCCGGTGTCGGAGTTGCCGTCGTAGTTGTACGGCGACTCGGTGCTCGCGAACGAATCGGGGCGCACGAGATCCCCCGGCCGTTCCCCGGACGCGGCGCGGCTCACCGCCCAGCCCACGAGCGCCGCCTTCGACTGCGCGAGCAGCGCGGCGTCCTGCGCGACAGACGCGTAACGCACCGCGGAAGAGGGAAGAAACGCGGCGAACAGGCTCACCGCGGCGACGCTGAGCACGAACACCAGCAGGTAGAGCGCGAGGCCGCGCTGGCGCGTCGCCGACGGCGAGTTGTCGAGGCGTCTGTGGGGCATTTGGGGCCTCCTGCGCTTCCGGCCTCCGCTCACGCCGGGTGCGCCTCCCGGTCCCGTTGACGGGGACGAAAGGCGCACGCGCCGCGCTTCGCGTTCAATATTGCGTGCGGCCACCGCCGGCGGGCTCCGCGCGGGACGTTGCGGGCGATCTCTTGCGCGGCTCGCGTTGCGCCTGGTCGCCCTCCTCGTCGGCCTCGCGCACGCGCGAACCGCGGCTGCCCGGCGCGGGACGTCTTGCCGGTGCGCTCGCCGCTTCAGCGCGCTCGCCCTCCGTCGTCGCACCGGCGGGCGGTTTGGGTTCCGGTTTGGGTTCCGGCTTCGGCGCGGTCGCGCGGCGGGAGTAATTTTCCTCGATCGTGCCCGATACGATCTCCAGGCTCTGCCCCACCTTGAGATCGACGCTGCGGTTCGCCTGCGGCACGTGCACGGTGAGGCTGCCGTCGGGCCGGTCGGTCCTCACCACCGAGGCGCTGCCCGCCTTCCCGCCCTCGTTCACAGCGCGGTTGTTGATCCATACCGTGGATTTACCGTCGCTGCGGCGGACCACGCCCTGGACCGTGATCGTCTCCGGCACCGGCGGCGCGGGCGCGGCCTCCCGCGTCTCTTCGGTGGCGATCGTCGCGCGGCTTTTCTGTTTTCTCGCCGTATCCAGGGTGGCGCGCTGCTGCGGCGTGAAGAAGAGACGCCCCAGCGGCTCGGCCGCCGGCGCGGGCTGAACTGCGACGATGAAGGCGGTCAGCGCGAGCAGCCGCTTCACGGTTTTTTCTCCGTCGGCGTGCCGACCTTGACCGTGATCCAGGAAAGATCGCAATCGGCGAGCACGTTGGGTTGATAGCGGATCACGCCCCCGGTGTCGAGGCGCCGCAACACGCACTGGTCGATCGTGAACACGCCCGCGCCGAGACGCGCCAGGGCGTTGAAGAAGCGCATCGGGTCTTCCTCGTGCAGCGCCCTGAAGCGCAGCTTCATGTGCGACTCGCTGAGCACGAGCTGGCCGGGATGGAAGTCCGTCGCGTGGGGGTAGGGCCGCTGCGCGCTGATCTGGTACTCGACGCCGAACAGGTCAACCCGCTGATTGCTGATGCGCAGGCCGTCGAGCCAGTTGATGCGCTGTTCCTCGCCGACGAAGCCGATGCGCTGCAGTTGCTGGTAGCTGCCGAGATAGCGCACGATCAGTTCCTTCTCGTCGCCGGATTTCTGCAGGCGCGTGCGCGCCTCCTTGAGCTTCCCCTGGCTCTGCTGCAGCTGCTCGTGCGCCTGCTGGACGAACACATCGCCGTAATACACCGCCCCGGCGGCGGCGAGCGCGACCAGCGCGAGGCCCGCGAGCGGGCCCTTGACGGCTTTGAGGTCGGCCTGGGTGATCATGCGTTGGGCCTGTATACCAGCAGCAGCCTGAACTCCGCGCTCCCTCCCTGCTCGCGGGTGTCCGTCGTGTTGCCCGACAACGTGAGGGTGGGATTGACGTTGAGCGGAAGCCTGACCACCCGCACCTCGGCGACCGCCGGATGTTGCGCGAGGCGCCGGGCGAATCCGTTGATGGTGTCGATTGCCGCACGGTAATCGCCGCGAAACGGACGCACTTCGCCGGCGAGGAACCCGCTCTGCCGGCGCGGCCGGCCGCCCGTGCCGGCCGGGGGCTCAGCCGCCGGCGAGCGCGAGCCCGAATCCTCGACGTCGATTTCGGTAGTGCCGAATTTCCAGCCGAACTCCCTCACGACGATGTTGGGACTCGCCTCGAGCGCGCGGCTCACCAGCGCCATCATCGCCTCGGGCGTGCGGCTCGTGTCGCGGATCTTCTGCGCGATCTCCACCGCCTTCTTGAGGTTCTCGGCCGAAGCGGGCGCGGCGGGAAACTGGCGCGTGGTTTCCTGGTAGAGCCTCACCTGCTGCGCGGTCTGGCGCGCGGCGTCCTCGGCCTGGGCGCGCAGATCGACGATCTGGTAGACGTTGACCCCGGTCCATGCCGCGCCGGCAAACGCGATGATTCCGCATGCCGCGTAGATCGAGCGCCGCGCCCGGTAGCGCTGGTAACCGGCGGTGACGCTTGCCGGCGCGAGATTGCTTGCGGGCGCCTTGAGCCCGAGCAGGAACAGGTAAAGCGCGTCGGGCGTGCTCTCGAACAGCTCCGCGGAGAGCCCGATCCGCGAAGCGAGCTCCTCGCGCCCGAGACGCACGCAATCGAGATTCACGTTGTCGCGCGAAATGCTCTGCGCGATGTTCGCCAGCGTGTCATCGCGGTCGAGCATCACGACAGTGAGATGCTCGTCGAGCGTCATCGTGCGCAGCGCGTGCAGATAGAGCCGCGTGTTCGAGATCTCGTCGACATAAAAGCGCATGCGCGCCTGCGGGGTGCTGACGTCGCCGCGCGTCAGGCGGCTGATGCGCAGTTGCTGGTCACGGAAGAACGTGAGGCGCAGCCCCGAGGCGTGCTGCGAGATGATCAGCAGATTGGGCGCGTGGAAATCGAGCTTGTCGAGCAGCGCCTGGCTCACCATCGGCAGCAGGTAGACTCCCGCTATCGGGCAGCCCGCGGCGATGAGCGGCTGCAGCCAGGGGGTGACCAGGTCGGGGTTGGTGAGCGCGGAGAACAGATACCGGTCATCGCGCCGTTTGCCGCTCTCCCGGCCTTGCAGCCAGGCGGTGAAATACGGTGTCGCCCGGTAATGCTGCTTGAGCTTGCGCGCGACCATCTCCTCGCGGTCGCGGCCGTAGCTGTGGGGCAGCGTTTCGAAGCGGTAATCTTCCTCGACCGCGTCGACCATGATATGCGCCAGGGCGGGCTTTGCCGTGGCGAGGAAATCCTTGTACGCGGACAGGCCGTCGTCGTCGTTGGGGAAGGGCAGGCACTCGAAGAGCCTGCCTCCCCGCCACCGCCCGACGGTAGCCTGGTTTGCCGAGACGCTGATCAGCAGTTTGTCAGCCATCTGTAAACGCGTGAAAGGTGAAAAGTGAAACGTGAAACGTGATCGATGGAACAGCCACGCGGGTTCCTGCTTTTCGCGTTTTGCATCCCACTTTTCACCTAAAGTTTCAGCTTGCCCAAGATATCATACACCGGCGAGAGCACCGACCACATGATGAAGGCGAGTATCATGCCGAGCCCCATGGTAAGCGTGGGTTCGAGCAGCTTCAACGCCTTGTCCACCGACTCACGCACGTCGCGCGTGTAGAAGTAGCTCACGTTGCGCAGCGCGGTGTCAAGTGCCCCGGTATTCTCGCCCACGCGCAGCATGCGGATCACGAGCGGCGGGAACATGCCGAGGTTCTGGAAGGTCTCGGTGAGGCTTTCCCCGGCGCTGATCTGCTGCCCGGCGCGCATCAGGCCGTCGGCGATCACGCGGTTGGCGACGATTTCCTCGCTGGTCTTGATGGCGTCGAGCACCGTGATGCCCGACTGGTACATCAGCGCGAAGAAATTGGCGAAGCGCGCGAGGATGATCTTCTGCAGCACCGGGCCGGTGAGCGGCAGATGGAGCTTCGTGTAGTCCCACATGTAGCGCGCCCGCGGGCTTGCTTTCACCGCCGCGACGATCCCGACCGCGGCGACGACCGGCAGCCCGAAGATCGCCGCCCAGTAATGGACGACGAGATTGGAGGCGATGATCAGCGCCTTGGTCTGCAGCGGCAGCGTGACGCCCATCGTCTTCAGCAATCCCACCACCTGCGGCACGAGGTACATCAGCAGAAACAGCGTGACGCCGATCACCACCACGAACACCATGATCGGATAAATCAGCAGCCGCCGCGTCTGCGACATCAGCTCGTCCTGCCACTTGAGCGAGGCGGCGAGATTCTCGAACACGTCGGTAATCCGCCCGGTCTGCTCGCCCGCCTTCACCAGGCTCACGAACACGTTGTCGAAGACGTCGCGGTGCGCGGCCAGGCACTGCGACAGCATCTTGCCGCCCTCCATGTCCTCGGTGATGACGGTCAGCACGTCGCGGAAGCGCTGGTTGTCGATGGAATCGCGCAAGTCGCGCAGGCCGTCGATCACCGGGATGCCGGAGCGGCTCATCTGCTCCATGTCGAAGCAGAAGTTGATGAGGTCCTGGCGTGTGATCTTGCCGCCCGTGGCGAACGGCGAGCCGTATTTTTCAATCTGCCGGTAGGTGATGAGATCGAGCCCCATACGCCGCAGCCTGAGCTCGAGATCGACCTCGTTGGCGGCATCGAGGCTGCCCCGCGCGGGCCGCCCGGCCTTGTCTACCGCTTTGTACTGGAAGGTAGGCATCTGAAAAACAGTTTCGGGTTTCGAGTTTCGGGTTTCGGGTTAACTGCGGCAGCCCGAACTCGAAACTCGGAACCCGGAACCCGCAACCCGCGTCAGCCGTAGCGTCCGGTGAGGTCGATCGCGCGCGCGAGCTCGGCGAGGCTGGTGGTGCCGTCGGTCACGCGCAGCAGGCCTTCTTCCGCAAGCGGGCGGAAGTTCTTGGCCATTGCCGCCGCGCGCAGCTCCTTCGCGGTCGCGCGGCGGGCCACCAGCTCGTCCATGTCGCTGTCCATCACCAGCAGCTCCATGATCGCGGTGCGCCCCTTGT
>JACQGO010000100.1 GCA_016199485.1 Betaproteobacteria bacterium | reverse complement strand
GTTCGAGTCCATCGCTACCGAACCGCCGCGCACGACCGCAGCGAAGCCCGACTTCACGCAAAGCCCGGCGGCGTCCCCGGTGACGAAGTGGCGCGACTCGTAGATGATCCCGACGACGCCGAGCGGCACGCGCATGCGCCCGACCTGGATGCCGGAAGGCCGGTAGTTCATGCCGAGGATCTCGCCGACCGGGTCGGGAAGCCTGGTGATCTGCCTGAGCCCGTCGGCCATCGCCTCGACGATTTTCGGAGTGAGCGTGAGGCGGTCGATCAGCGCGGCGTCAAGCTTCTGCCTGCGCGCCGCGTCGAGATCGCGCGCGTTCGCGTCGAGCAGACGCCTGGCGTCGCGCTCGATCGCTTCCGCCGCTGCGGCGAGCGCGCGGTCCTTGGCGGCGGTGTCCGCCCTGGCGATCACGCGCGACGCGGCGCGCGCCTGGCGGCCGACCGTATGCATGTAGGATTGAACGTCCATCGCGTCACCCCGGGTGCGCCGCTCCGGCGTTCTAAAACAGCGTCTGCTGGCCGGCTTCCTGACTGGCGGCGCTGAGCTTCGCCATTCTACCGCGTTTTACCGGGGCGTTGGCGGAGCCGCGCGTGAAGCGAAGACCGAGCTGCAGCAACTCGACCCACACATCGCCGCGCGCGAGACCCTTGATCGTGAAGTCGATCGCGGCGGCGTGGCGCAGCGCTTCCGCGAGCTGGGCGAGCGTAAAGCGCTTCGCGTTCTGCTGCATGAGCGTCTGGTGCGCTGCGCCCCACACGCGCGCCTCGCGCCACAGCATGGAGAGCGGCTTCCCGGAGGCGATGCCGGTCACCACTTTGCCGATCGCGCGGATCTCTTCGGCCATCGCCCACAGAACGAGCGGCGGCGCGGCGCCCTCGCCGCGCAGGCCGTCGAGCGTGCGCGCAAGGCGGGCCGCGTCGCCGGCGAGCAGCGCCTCGCCGACCTGAAACACGTCGTAGCGCGCGACATCGAGCACCGCCTCCTTTACCTGCTCGAAGGCGAGCTTCCCCGGGGGGAACAGCAGCGCGAGCTTCTGCACTTCCTGGTAGGCCGCAAGCAGGTTGCCCTCGACGCGGTCCGCGATGAAATCAAGCGTTTCGCGGTCGGCTTCCTGCCCCTGCGCGGCAAGCCTCCCCGCGAGCCACTGCGGGACCGCTCCGCGCGGCACCGCCTTGGCTTCCACCGCGACGCCGGCGCGCTCGAGCGCGGCGAACCAGCCCGCTTTCTGCGTCCGCCAGTCAAGCGCGGGAAGGTAGATCAGCGTGATGGTGTCGGCGGGCGGCGCCGCGCAATAGGCGGTGAGCGCCTCAGCGCCCTCGCGGCCGGGCTTGCCGCCCGGGATGCGCAGCTCGAGGATTTTCTTCGCGCCGAAAAGCGACTGCGAGCGCCCGCTCATCGCGAGCTCGCCCCACTTGAAACCGGGGTCGACCGTGAGCACCTCGCGCTCGGTATAGCCTCCCGCGCGCGCCGCCGCGCGTACCCGGTCACCCGCCTCCAGCGCGAGCAGCGGTTCGCCGCCGAACATCGTGTAGAGCGCCGCGAGACCGCGCGCGAGCTGCTGCGGAAGCTGTTCGCTGTTGATGCGCATGTTCTCGGACCGCTCAAAAATCAAAACCGCTCATCAACCTGCTAGATTCTGGTCGCCTGCAGGCGGCGCAGCATCTGCTGCACGGCATCGGTCTGCATGTCGCGGTACAGCAGCGCTTCCTCGGTTTCCTTGGCGAGCACCTCGGCGTCGTTGAAGGAGAAATCGCGCCGCAGCACGATCTCGCTCGCCGGAATGTATTCGCGATTCTTGTTGTCGTAGAGACGGAACGAGACGCGATAGCGGAGCTGGAATTCGCGCACCCGGCCACCGCCAGAAAGCGACAGGATCTGTTTTTCCCTGAGCTCGTTCAGGATGTGCAGGATCACCTGCGCGTCCGCCGGCTTGTCGGCCACGCGCGTGCCGCTGCCCGACTGCACGACGCGCTTCAGCTGATTGGCGAAAGGCGAGGATGGCGCCGCCAGCACGTACATGGTTTCGAACGGCAACGCCGCCGGTCCGCGGAGCTGGAAACCGCAAGCGGCCAGCAGCAGAGCCGTGGCCGCAAGCAGGAGCGATGAAGGATGAAGGATGAAGGACAAACGTGGCCTCGCGTCGCTCCCGTCAGCCGCTCTGCCGGCGTGTCGCTGCTTGCGCCTTCCGTTTTCCGTCCTCATGCGCAGGCCCTCCATCGAGGTCCGCTCAGACTACCACGTTAACGAGCCTTCCCGGTACCACGACCACCTTCTTGACCGGCTGGCCGTTCACGAACTTCTGGACCGCCGGATCGGCGAGCACGAGCTTTTCGATCACCGCGCGGTCCGCCTCGCGCGGCACGCGAACGTCGCCGCGCTTCCTGCCGTTGACCTGCACCACGAGCTCGATCTCGTCGACGGCGAGCGCCTGCGGGTCGGGCTCGGGCCACGGCGCTTTCAGGATGTCCTCGCCGAATTTGAGCTCGCGCCACAGATGGTGGCAGATGTGCGGCGTGATCGGTGCGAGCAGCCGCAGCAGGATGCTCAGTCCTTCGTGCAGCAGTTGCGGATACGGCGCTGCGTACTCGCCCGGCGACACGGCGTCGCGCTGCCGCGGCAAGGCGGCGAGCGCATTGAGTATTTTCATTCCTGCGGACGCTACCGTGTTGAACTGGAATTTCTGGAAGTCGTAGTTCGCCTGTTTGAGGTTGGCGTGCACCTCGCGGCGCGCAGCGGCCAGTTCCGGTGCCCGCCTGCCGAGATCGTCCGGGTAGACATACTGCGTGCCCGTCGCCGGACGGCGCTTCGATTCTTCCTCGATCCCGGTGCGGTGCTCGTATGCGAAAGACCAGAGCCGTTTGAGGAACCGCGAGGCGCCCTCGATGCCGGCGTCGCTCCAGACCAGGGTCTCTTCCGGGGGAGAAGTAAAGATCATGAAGAAGCGCGCGATGTCGGCGCCGTAGTGGTCGATCAGCTCCTGCGGGTCCACGCCGTTATTCTTTGATTTCGACATCGTGCCGATGCCGCCCGACTCGACCGGCTCGCCGTCCGCTTTCACGACCGCGCCGGTGCGCTGCCCCCTGTCGTCGAACCTGGGCTCGACGTCCGCGGGGTTGTAATATACGACGCGGCCATTCTCGTTCTTCCGGAAGAAGATCTCGTTCAACACCATCCCCTGCGTGAGCAGGTTGGTGAACGGCTCATCGAAATGCGCGAGCCCGAGGTCGCGCATCACCCGGGTCCAGAAGCGCGAGTAGAGCAGGTGCAGGATCGCGTGCTCGATGCCGCCGATGTACTGATCGACGGGCAGCCAGTACCGCACGCGCTCGTCGACCATCGCCTTGTCCTGGTCGGGGCAGGCGTAGCGGATGTAGTACCACGACGAGTCGACGAAGGTATCCATCGTGTCGGTCTCGCGGCGCGCCGGCTTGCCGCATTTCGGGCACTGCGTCTGGTAGAACGAGGGCGTTTTCGCGAGCGGATTGCCGGTGCCGTCCGGCACGAGATCCTCGGGCAGCGTGACGGGAAGCTCGCGGTCGGGCACCGCCACGTCGCCGCACTGCTCGCAGTGGACGATGGGGATCGGGCAGCCCCAGTAGCGCTGGCGCGAGATGCCCCAGTCGCGCAGGCGGTAGAGCACCTGCTTGTGACCGAGCCGCTTGGCCTCGAGGTCGCCGGCGATCGCATCGACCGCGCGCTCGTACTCGAGGCCGTCGTACTTTCCGGAGTTGAAGCACACGCCGTAATCGAGATACGCGGCTTTCAGCGGCAGCGTAAGCTCGCCATCGGCGGGTTTGATGACCGCCCTGATCGGCAGGCCGTACTTCTGCGCGAACTCGAAGTCGCGCTGGTCGTGGCCCGGCACCCCCATCACCGCGCCCTCGCCGTAGGTCATCAGCACGTAGTTGCCGACCCACACGGGCACTTGCTCGCCGGTAAGCGGGTGCGTGACGCCGAAGCCCGCCGGCATGCCCTTTTTTTCCATGGTCGCGAGATCGGCCTCCATCACGCTGCCGCGCTTGCACTCTTCGATAAAGGCCGCGAGATCAGGATTAGTGCGCGCGGCGCGCTCGGCGAACGGGTGCTCGGCGGCCACCGCGACGAAGGTCACGCCCATGATGGTGTCCGCGCGCGTGGTGAAGACCCAGAGCAAACCCTTGTTCGTCAGCGCGACGTCAGCGGACCCACCCTCGCCCCCGGGCCCTCTCCCCGAGGTCGAGGGGAGATTTGTGCCGCCGCCTTCGCCGTCGGGCAGCTCATACGGGAAGGCGAAGCGCACGCCGAGGCTCCTGCCGATCCAGTTCGCCTGCATCGTCTTCACCCGTTCGGGCCAGCCCGCTAGAGCGTCGAGCGCGGCGAGCAGTTCCTCGGCATAAGCGGTGATCCGCATGTAATACATCGGGATCTCGCGCTTTTCCACGGGCGCGCCGGTGCGCCAGCCGCGCCCGTCGATCACCTGCTCGTTGGCGAGCACCGTCTGGTCGACCGGGTCCCAGTTGACGATTCCGGTTTTCTTGTAGACGAGCCCCTTTTCCAGCATGCGCAGGAACAGCCACTGGTTCCAGCGGTAGTAGTCGGGCGCGCAGGTCGCGAGCTCGCGCTCCCAGTCGATCGCGAAGCCGAGGCTCTTGAGCTGCTTCTTCATGTAGGCGATGTTGTCATGCGTCCACTTCGCGGGCGGCACGCCGTTTGCCATCGCGGCGTTCTCGGCCGGCAACCCGAAAGCGTCCCAGCCCATCGGCTGCAGCACGTTGTAGCCCCGCACGCGGTAATGGCGGGTGAGCACGTCGCCTATGGTATAGTTGCGCACGTGGCCCATGTGAAGCTTCCCCGAGGGATAGGGGAACATCGACAGGCAGTAGAACTTGGGCTTGTCCGCCGTCTCCACCGCGCGGAACGCCTTCGCATCTTCCCAGCGCTGCTGGGCGTGGCGTTCGATCACATGCGGGTTGTATCTCTGGTGCATGGCCGGAACGTGCGAAGTGCGAGAAAAATCGCAATTATAACCGCATCTGGGAACGCGCATCAGCGGTATGGCGTAGTGCGAACGGCGGCGGGGAGGGTTCCATGAAATTGCACACCGGCATTCTTGCGCTGTTGATGTTGGTCGCGGGGCAGCTCGCCGCCGCGCCGAATCTCACGGTAGAGGGCGTGCAGATGCCGGCATGGGTCGAACACCAGGGCGTCAAGCTGCCGCTCGGGCTGGAGACGCCGCTGCAAACCGGGGACCGCATATTGACCGGACCCGGCGCGCGGGTGCTGTTGCGGCTGGGCGATGGCAGCCTCATCAAGCTCGGCGAAAACGCGGTACTCGCGCTCGACGAGCTCGCGCGCAAGAGGCTCGACGTGCGGGAAGTGGTGATGGCCTCGCTCGACGTGGTGCGCGGCGCGTTCCGGTTCACCACGCAGGCGCTCACGCGGCAGAAGATCGAGCGCGACGTCAGGGTGAAGATCGTCACGATCACGATGGGCATACGCGGCACCGACGTGTGGGGCAAGGGCGCCGCAGACCGCGACATCGTGTGCCTGATCGAGGGCGCCATCGAAGTCCGGCACCGCGACAAATCGTTCACCATGCAGGAGCCGCTGTCGTTCTACATCGCGCCGCGCGACAAGCCGGCCGGTCCGGTGGCGCGGGTGTCGCGGGAGCAGTTGCGCCAGTGGGCGCTCGAAACCGAAATTACGGCAGGCGCGGGGGCGGTGCGCCGCGGGGGCAGGTGGAAGGTCTATGCGGCGACCGCAGAAACCCAGCAGGAAGCGCTCGCTGCGTACGACAAGCTGCGCGATGCGGGCTACGCTGCGGAGATCCGCCCGGTGAAGCGCGAAGGCGCCACGCAGTATCGCGTGCGCATCGCGAACCTGCCGAGCGAAAAGGAGGGACGCGCGCTCGCCGCTAGGCTCAAGGCGGAACTCGCGATCGCCGAGCCGCGGGTGTCGATGCGCTGACCGCTTGCCGGTCCACGATGCGGGCGGGCGCGCCCGGCCGTTTTTCTTGATGAAGGCCGCGCGCGCTTCGTGAAGGCGAACGCGCGGCGCGCGGCTTTCCTCTATAATCACCGCGTTTCCCGCAGACCCCGATGTCGCCTGCTTTTCTCTCCGGTCTCAACCCGCAGCAGCTCGAAGCGGTGACGCTGCCCGACGGCTCGGCGCTCGTCCTCGCCGGCGCCGGCAGCGGCAAGACGCGCGTGCTCACGACGCGCGTCGCGTGGCTGATCGCGACCGGCCAGGTGAGCCCGATGGGGCTCGTCGCGGTCACCTTCACCAACAAGGCGGCGCGGGAGATGCTCACCCGCATTTCGGCGATGCTGCCGATCGCGACGCGCGGCATGTGGGTCGGCACTTTCCACGGGCTTTGCAACCGGCTGCTGCGGGCGCACTACCGTGACGCCGGCCTCCCGCAGCTCTTCCAGATCCTGGACAGCCAGGATCAGCTCGCAGCGATCAAACGGCTTCTGAAGAGCCTGAACGTCGACGAGGAGCGCTTTGCGCCGCGGCAGCTCCAGTGGTTCCTTGCGGCGAACAAGGAAGAAGGCCGGCGCGCCGCGGAAGTCGAGGCCCACGATGATTTCACGCGGCGCATGGCAGAGCTCTACGCCGCCTATGACGAGCAGTGCCAGCGCGAAGGCACGGTCGATTTCGCCGAGTTGCTGTTGCGCTGCCATGAGTTGCTGTCGCGGAATGAAACGCTGCGCAGCCACTACCGCGGCCGCTTCCGCCATATCCTGGTCGACGAGTTTCAGGACACGAACCGCCTGCAGTATCGCTGGCTGAAGCTGCTCGCCGCGCCGGAACATGGCGCGCGTAACGCAATCTTTGCGGTCGGGGACGATGACCAGTGCCTGGTGCGCGGCACTCGCATTGCGATGGCGGACGGCTCGACGAAAGCCATCGAGAGGGTTCGAAGGGGTGACCGGGTGCTGTCCTGTTTCGGCAAAGACGACTTCCGGGCTGCGGAGGTCACGGCCGTGTTCAGGAGGGAGCGCCGGCAGTCGCTCGTCACGATCGTCACCCGGCGCAGGCGCGAGATTACGAGCACGCCCGAGCACACGCATTTTGCCGGCTACCTCCTGGGAACGACTCCTCAAACGGCCGACTACGATCTTGACCCGGGTGAGCCGTATCATGTCCCGTGCTCGCGCAACTCGAGCCGCCGTAACATCACGGTAACGCTTTGCGGCGACAACCGGGGACGGAGCGTCTTGCACCGTATCTGCGTGATGGGCAACGACGCCTCGGGCCGGCGCGCCCTGCGGAAGCTCGGGTTGAGCGTGAGGCCGGCGAAGAAGCGCTCCCAAAGCTGGCGCTTTGAGACGGCATACAAGGATTTCGGCGCGGTAACAGCGCTTGCGGTGCGGATAAAGCACAAACTTGGTGGCCGAGTCCTGTTGCGGGCGGGCTTCGCTTCCGAGCCGATCCCTTTTATTCGCGCCCGGTGCGTCAGGCCCGGTATGGCAATGGTCGGAGCCGACGGCAAGCTCGATATTATCAAGCGCGTGGTTCGCGAGCCGGTCCGCGAAACGACCGTTTTTGATCTCAACGTGTCGCCCGTGCACAATTTCATCGCCAACGGACTGGTAACGCACAACTCGATCTATGCCTTCCGCGGCGCGTCCGCGGCGAACATGGCGGACCTGCGGCGCGATTTCGCGATCGAGCGCGTGATCAAGCTCGAGCAGAACTACCGTTCGCACGGCAACATCCTGGATGCCGCCAACGCGCTGATCCGGCACAACCGCAACCGGCTCGGCAAGAACCTGTGGACCGCGGATGACCGGGGCGAGCCGCTGCGCGTCTACGAGGCCGCGACCGACGCCGAAGAAGCGGGCTTCATCATCGAGGAGGTGAAAGCGCTCGCGGCGGGCGGGGTGCGGCTCGCCGATGTCGCGGTGCTCTACCGCTCGAACGCGCAATCGCGGGTGCTCGAGCACGCGCTGTTCAACGCCGCGCTGCCGTACCGCGTCTATGGGGGCCTGCGCTTCTTCGAGCGCCAGGAAGTGAAGCACGCGCTCGCCTATCTGCGGCTCATCGCCAACCCCGACGACGAAGGCGCGCTGCTGCGGGTGATCAATTTTCCCGCGCGCGGCGTCGGTGCGCGCACGCTGGAGCAGCTCCGGGACGCGGCGAGCGGGAAGAAATGCAGCCTGTGGCAAGCGGGAAAGATAAGGGCTGAAGGCGCGCGGACGAAGGATGAAAAGGAACAGCCCGGCGCAGCGACCGCTTCATCCTTCCGGGGCGTCGCGGGCTTCATCGCGCTGGTCGAATCGATGCGGGCCGCGTGCGCCGGGTTGCGGCTGCCCGAGATGATCGAGCACGTGATCGAGGCAAGCGGCTTGAAGCTGCACTATCAGGCCGAGAAGGAAGGCGCCGACCGGCTCGAGAACCTCGCGGAACTGGTGAATGCCGCGGCGGTGTTCGTCGTCGAGCGCGACGTCCATCCCGCCGGCGAGGGCGCCGGCATCGACGAACCGGACGAGCTCACCGCCTTTCTCGCGCACGCTGCGCTGGAGGCGGGCGAGCACCAGGCGGAGGCCGGCGCCGATGCGCTGCAGTTGATGACGGTGCACGCCGCCAAGGGACTTGAGTTTCACGGCGTTTTCATCAGCGGGCTCGAGGAAGGGCTGTTCCCCCACGAGAACAGCCTGACCGAAGCGGACGGCCTGGAGGAAGAGCGCAGGCTGATGTATGTCGCGCTCACCCGCGCGAAGCGCCGGCTGTATCTTTCGTTCGCGCAAAGCCGGCTGTTGCACGGGAGCACGCGCTACGGGATTCCCTCGCGTTTCTTCCACGAAATACCCGAGGGATTGATGCGGCGCATCAATCCCCGTTTCGAGTTTCGGGTTCCGGCTTCCGCGGTTCAAGGTTCCAGGTTCAAGGTTCCAGGTTCGGGGTCTAAGGCCGAAAGGCCGGGAATTTCAACCTTGAACATTGAACCTGGAACTTTGAACGCCCGGCACGCTACTCAGTGGCGTGTCGGGCAGAGCGTGGTTCACCCCAAGTTCGGGATGGGCGTGATCGTCAACGCCGAAGGGCGCGGCGCCGACGCGCGCGTGCACGTCAATTTCCGCGATGCAGGCTTGAAATGGCTGATGCTTGAATACGCCAAGCTCGCGCCGGCGTGACGTTCAGCTTCGAGTTCCAAGTTCCAGGTTCAAAGTTCAAAGTTCAAACCCCGAACCTGGAACCTGGAACTTGGAACCTGGAACCGGCAGATCTATCTGAGCAGCGGATTGTCTCCGCCCGCAGCCGGGACGCTGCCGACGCTGTAGATGTCCTTGTAGCTCGCGTAGACCGAGCAGAAGATCACCGGTAGCAGGACGAGCAGTCCGAGCAGCAACGGGATCGAGGCGAGCACCCACAGCACGACGATCACGATGCCGTAGATCAGGAACGGCACGATGTTTTTCAGGCACGCGCTGAAGCTCGACTTCATCGCAGCCACCGGCGCCATGCCGTGGAATACCACCAGCAGCGGCGCAAACCACGCGAGCATGATGAGCGGTATGTAGAACGCGAGCCCGACGAGCAACCCCAGCATCACGCTGCGCATCGCCCCCATTATCATCTGCAGGTCGGTGGGTGACTTGGACAGCGTCGCAGCGAGCATCGAGCCGCCGCTTACCACCAGCACGGTGCCGAGCACGAGGATCGTGCCCACGAGATAGACGCCGCCGATGGTGACGAGCGCGCTGGCGTGCTGGCGAAAGCCGGCAAACAGGTGCGCGAGCTCGAGCTCCTCGCCCTGCTCGAGCGCCTGGCATCCCATCATCAGTCCCGCGAACAGCACCGGGAACAACAGGTTGAACAGCAGCGGCCCGAAAACCGGAACAAGAAATGACGCTCCCCACAGCAGCGCGACCACGACGGTAAGCGCGATCCATATTCCCGGGTTTTTCCTGAACAGCGCAAACCCGTCGACGATCCACTGCCAGCCCTGCCCGGCGCTGACCACGCGTGCGTCCATGTCGCTCTCCCCTCGTGGTAGAGATTCTTCTATTACGCTATTTGCAGTCCTTCTTACAACCCGCGCGCCGCGGGCACGCAAACAGCACGGTAGCGCACCCCTTCCCGGAAATTATACCCGCGTTACGGCGCGAGCGGCGGCAGATCGCGCTCGCCCGCGACGCGTTCGAGCAGGATGCGGCGGAAATGCTCGGGGTCCTTGGCGTGCGTGAGCTCGCCCGGGCGCGGCAGGTGGTAGTCGTAGAGGCGGGAGACCCAGAAGCGCAGCGCCCCGGCGCGCAGCATCACCGGCCAGGCGCCCCGCTCGATCGCGGTGAACGGCCGCAGCGCGTGGTAGGCTTCGAGCAGCGCGTTCACGCGTTCGGGATCGAGACGGCCCGCCGCGTCGATGCACCAGTCGTTTACCGTGATCGCGACGTCGTAGAGCAGCGCGTCGACTCCCGCGAAGTAAAAGTCGATGACCCCGCCGATCGTCGCGTCGACGAATAGCACGTTGTCGCGGAACAGATCGGCGTGGATCACGCCGCGCGGCAGGTCCTGCAAGCGGTAAAGCGACTGGAAGCGCACCTCCTCGCGCAGCAAAGCGGCGTCCTCGGGCGAGAGAAACGGCAGGATGTCGGGCATCGCCGCTTTCCACCATTTCGGCCCGCGCGGGTTCTCCATCCTGCCGGGATAGGTCTTTGCCGCGAGGTGCATGTTCGCGAGCATCGCGCCGACCCGCGCGCAGTGCTGCGCCGTCGGGTGCTCGAGATCCCTGCCCGGCAGGCAGGTGACGATCGCCGCGGGCTTGCCGTTGATCTCTCCCAGCAAGTCGTTGTCGAGGTCGGCGATCGGCTTCGGACACGGGATGCCGTGGTTCGACAGGTGGGCCATCAGGTTCAGGTAGAACGGCAGGTCGCGGGGCGCGAGCTTCTCGAACAGCGTGAGCACATACCGCCCCTGGGTGGTCGTGACGAAGTAGTTGGTGTTTTCGATGCCGGCGGGGATGCCCTCGAACGTCACCAGCCTGCCGATCGAGTAGTTGGTGAGCCAGGCGCTCAACTGCTCCGGCGTGACCGTGGTGAAGACCGACATGGACTACGGCGGGAGAACAGTGAATGGTAAACGGCGAAAGCCGGTGTCACGGACGCGTTTCCCTGCCCGCTATCCACCATGTACCGCCGTTAAAACGAATGAATCACCCACATCGGCGGGCGGATGCCGCTGTCAAAGCGCTCCTGGCGGACGAACTGGCCGTCGCCGCGCTCGTCGACGAGGTAATACGGCGTGCCGTGCAGCGGCGTCACCCTGATCATGTAGAGCTTGCCGCCGATGCGGAATTCCTCGACCGTGTCGGTGCCGCGCTTGATGATGGTGACTTGCGGTTCGAGCGCTGGATCGAGCTCGTAGCCCGGCGGGGGCGGCGGCGGCTCGGGCGCCGGCTGCAATGGCGGTTTCTTGGCGGTTTGCGCCGCCACCGGCAGCGCGATGCAAAGTACCAGCACGGCGAGCAATTGACGCATATCCTGATCCTTGTGCGGTCGATCACCGATATTATCGGGGTTCCGCGGCGAAATTCAAAGGCAGGATACAGGAATCGGGATTCAGAGGCGCGGCGGGATGCGCTTTCCCCGAATCCTGAGTCCCGAATCCTATAAATTGAGCAGTATTTCGCGCTCCGCGGCCGAGGGCTCGAAACCGCGCTTCTCGTAGTAGCCGAAAATTGCCTCCACCACCGCCTGCGGCTCGTCGATCACCTGCACGAGATTCATGTCGTGGGGGTCTATCATGCCTTCGGCGACCAGCGTGTTGCGGAACCAGTCGAGAACGCCGCGCCAGAACGGCCCGTGCACCAGGATGATGGGCATCTTGCGCGTCTTGCCGGTCTGCACCAGGGTGAGCGCCTCCAGCAGCTCGTCGAGGGTGCCGAAGCCTCCGGGGAGCACCACGTAGGCGGTCGCGAACTTCACGAACATCACCTTGCGCGCGCTGCCGAAGATGCTGACCGCGGGCCGGATCGTCGAGAGCCGTTCCGTCGCCTCGACGAATTCTGACATAATGCCGAAAACGCGCCACGACTCGCGTGCGGACCACCATTTCTCGGCTTCCGGCGTGATCGGGCGCGGAATCTTGTCTGATGGGTTCATGTGACTTCCTGGACGAGGTGTGAGGCGTGAGGCGTAAGGCGGGCTGCGCACCGGGAGATGTGGCGCGTATTACGCTTCGCTCCCCATGCTTCGCGCTTCGCGTGTCGCCGCGATGAAAACGCTGCTGCTGGTCGATGGCTCGTCGTATCTCTACCGCGCGTTCCATGCGCTGCCCGACTTGAGGAACCGCAAAGGCGAGCCGACGGGCGCGATCTACGGCGTGCTGAACATGCTGCGGCGGCTCCACAAGGAAACGCCCGCCGATTATAGCGCCTGCGTGTTCGACGCAAAAGGCAAGACCTTCCGCGACGAGGCGTACCCGGAATACAAAGCGCACCGTCCCCCGATGCCCGAGGAACTCGCGGCGCAGCTCGAGCCGTTGCACGAGATGGTACGCGCGATGGGCTGGCCGTTGCTCGTCATCGAGGGGGTCGAAGCCGACGACGTGATCGGCACGCTCGCGAGGGAGGCCGAGCGCAAGGGCATGCGCGTGGTCATCTCCACCGGCGACAAGGACATCGCGCAGCTGGTGAGCCGGCAGATCACGCTCGTCAACACCATGTCGAACGAGATCCTCGACGAGGCGGGCGTCGAGAAGAAGTTTGGCGTCGGTCCCGGCCGCATGATCGACTATCTCACGCTGATCGGCGACTCGGTGGACAATATCCGGGGCGTCGAGAAGGTCGGGCCGAAGACCGCGGCGAAGTGGCTCGCGTACTACGGGACGCTCGAGAGCGTGATCGCGCATGCCGCCGAGATCGGCGGCGTGGTGGGCGAGAACCTGCGCAGGGCGCTCGACTGGCTGCCGCAGGCGCGCGCGCTGCTCACCATCCGCTGCGACGTGCCGCTGCCGGTAAGCGTGGAGGAGCTCGCGCCGCGGCCGCAGGACCGGGAGAAGCTTGCCGGGCTTTTCGATCGCTTCGAGTTCAGGGGCTGGCGGCGCGAGCTGCAGGATTCAGGACGCGGGATTCAGGATGCAACAGGCGACCAGAGCGCAGTGAACACCTGCGCCCCGCACCTCTCGTCCCCCGCTTCCCCTCCCTCACGCCATTACGAGGCTATACTCAGCGAGAAGGATCTCGACCGGTGGCTTCAGGCGGTCGGCGCCGCGCCGCTTGTGGCGGTCGATACGGAGACGACCAGCCTCGACGCGCTGCAGGCTAGGCTCGTCGGCATCTCGCTCGCGATCGAGCCGCATCATGCCGCGTATCTGCCGCTCGGCCATCGCTACACGGGCGCTCCCGCCCAGCTCGAACTCGACGCGGTGCTGGCGCGGCTCAAGCCCTGGCTCGAGGACGCGGCGCGCGCGAAGCTCGCGCAGCACGCAAAATACGACAAGCACGTGTTCGCGAACCACGGCATCACGCTCGCCGGCGTCGCGCACGACACGCTGCTCGAGTCCTACGTGCTGGAGAGCCATAAGCCACACGATATGGACAGCCTCGCGGAGCGCCATCTCGGCGTCAAGACCATTACCTACGACGAGGTGACCGGCAAGGGCGCTTCCCGCATCGGCTTCGAGGAGGTCGCGGTTGAGCGCGCCACCGAGTACGCAGCCGAGGACGCCGACGTGACGCTGCAGCTGCACCAGGCGCTCTATCCGCAGATCGAGGCCGACGAGAAGCTCGCCTTCGTCTACCGCGACATCGAGGTGCCGGTGATGGAAGTGCTGTTCGTGATGGAGCGCAACGGCGTGCTGCTCGACACGGAGCTGCTCGAGCGGCTCTCGCGCGAGTTCGGTGCGCGCATGGTCGAGGTCGAAGCCGAAGCGCAGCGCCAGGCGGGGCTGCCGTTCAACCTCAACTCGCCGAAGCAGATCCAGGAAGTGCTCTTCGAGCGGCACAAGCTGCCGGTGGTGAAGAAGACGCCGGGCGGCGCGCCCTCCACCGACGAGGACGTGCTCGCGCAGCTCGCGCTCGACTATCCGCTGCCGAGGCTCGTTCTCGACTACCGCGCGCTCGCCAAGCTCAAGTCGACCTACACCGACAAGCTGCCGCGCATGGTGAATCCGGCCACCGGTCGGGTGCACACCAACTACGCGCAGGCGGTTGCCGTCACCGGCCGGCTCGCCAGCAACGAGCCCAATCTGCAGAACATCCCGGTGCGCACAGCCGAGGGGCGCCGCATCCGCGAGGCGTTCATCGCGCCTCCCGGCGCGCACATCGTCTCGGCGGACTACTCGCAGATCGAGCTCAGGATCATGGCGCACGTCTCGCAGGACGCAAGTCTGCTCAGGGCGTTCGCCGCCGGCGAGGACATCCACCGCGCGACCGCCGCGGAGATCTTCGGCGTGCCGCCCGAAGCCGTGGACGCGGAGCAGAGGCGCTACGCCAAGGTGATCAACTTCGGGTTGATCTACGGCATGTCGGCGTTCGGGCTTGCGGCGCAGCTGGGGCTCGAGCGCTCCGCGGCGCAGCAGTACATGGACCGCTATGTTGCGCGCTACCCCGGCGTCGCGCGGTACATGCAGCAGACGCGCGAGACGGCGCGCACGCGCGGCTGCGTGGAGACGGTGTTCGGCCGCCGGCTGTGGCTGCCCGAGATTGGCTCGAGCAACAACGCGCGGCGGCAGGGGGCGGAACGCGCCGCGATCAACGCGCCGATGCAGGGCACCGCGGCGGACATCGTCAAGATGGCGATGATCGCGGTGAGCCGCTGGCTCGCCGGCGAGCGCCTCGCCACCGGGCTCATCATGCAAGTCCATGACGAGCTGGTGCTCGAAGTGCCGGACGGCGAACTCGACCTCGTCACGGCGGCGCTTCCTCGGCTCATGAGCGGCGTCGCGCGGCTCTCGGTACCGCTGCTGGTGGACGTCGGTGTCGGGCCGAACTGGGACAGGGCGCACTGAATGCGGCACGCGGGCGAGCTGCTGACGGTTCCAGGAGCGGCTGCGCGGTATCTTCGCCGGCGGGCCGCCGGACTGGCACGGCGGGATCTGCTGCTCGCGATCATCGTGATCGCGCTGGTCGCCGTCGTCGCGCCGCTTGCCTGGCGCGACACCGGCGAGGTCATTGAGGTCGTGCAGCAGGACGTCGCGCCGGCGATCGAGGCGCTCGAGCGCTTCCGCGGGGACGCCGGCGCCTATCCCGATTCGCTCAAGGCGCTGGTGCCGAAGTATCTTGCCGCGCTTCCCAACTGCCCTACGCAGGAAGGGGCGCCGCTCGGCTACCTGCGTTTCAAGGACACGACCGGCTACGAGCTCACCTGTCCGGGGCTGCGCTCCGGCAAATTCCGCTACCAGTCGCAGACCGGGCGCTGGGAAGCAGTCCCCTGAGCGCGCCGGACACCTCTTGCACGACGCCGCCCGCCGCACCCGCCGGGTCGCGGCTCAGACGACGCCCGCTTCGTGCGCCTGCCGGTCGGCGTGATAGCTCGAGCGCACCAGCGGCCCGCACGCGGCGTGGAGGAAACCCATCTCGCGCGCCGCGCTCTCGAACATCCCGAACATCGCCGGCTCGACGTAGCGCGCGACCGGCAGATGGTGCGCGGAAGGCTGCAGGTACTGGCCGATGGTCAGCATCTCGACGTCGTGCGCGCGCAGCTCGCGCATCACCTCCAGGATTTCCTCGTCGGTCTCGCCGAGACCGACCATCAGCCCCGACTTCGTCGGGATGCGAGGAAAGCGCGCTTTGAAGTCCTTGAGCAGCCTGAGCGAATGCCGGTAATCCGCACCGGGGCGCGCCTGCTTGTAGAGACGCGGCACGGTCTCGAGGTTGTGGTTCATGACGTCGGGCAGGCGTGCGGCGAGAATGTCGAGCGCGGTCTCGAGCCGGCCGCGGAAGTCCGGCACCAGGACTTCGATGCGGGTATGCGCAGAAAGCTCGCGCACCGCGCGTATGCAGTCGGCGAAGTGCCGCGCGCCGCCGTCGCGCAGGTCATCGCGGTCGACGCTGGTGATCACGACGTAGCGCAGCTTCAATGCCGCGATCGTCCTGGCGAGGTTCGCCGGTTCTTCGCTGTCGGGCGGGAGCGGCCGGCCGTGTGCCACGTCGCAGAACGGGCAGCGCCGCGTGCACAGGTCCCCGAGGATCATGAAGGTGGCGGTGCCCTTGCCGAAGCACTCGCCGATGTTGGGACAGGAAGCTTCCTCGCATACCGTGTGCAGCCGGTGCCCGCGCAGGATCTGCTTGATCTCCTGGAAACGCGGGCTCGCGCCGTGCCGCACGCGGATCCACTCGGGCTTCTTCAGCCTTTCCGCCGGCACCACCCTGATCGGAATGCGCGCGGTCTTCGCTTCGCCCTTTTGCTTCTCGTGCGTGACGCTCACGCCGGCACCTCAATGCGGCCGCAGATGAACACCGGTGAACACGGGTCGCAAACAGCGCTTACTCCGCATTGACCTGCGTTCATCGGCGGTCAACAAATTCTTCATCCCGCAACAATCGTAACAGATGTTGGGCAAGTTTTTCCCCCAACGGTTCAGGTCCCTCGGCGATGCCAAGGTCACGGGCCTGCGTGACCTGCAGTCCTGGATAGCCGCAGGGATTGATCGCGTGGAACGGCGCGAGGTCCATGTCGACATTGAACGCGAGCCCGTGATAGCAGCAGCCGTTCCTGATGCGTAAGCCCAGCGCAGCGATCTTGGCTTCGCCGACGTAGACCCCGGGCGCATCGATCCTGCCGCGCGCGACGACGCCATACCCGGCAAGCAGGTCGATCACGGCCTGCTCCATGATCCTGACCAGCGGACGCACGGTGAGGCTCCGCCGGCGCATGTCGAGCAACGTGTAGATCACGACCTGGCCGGGACCATGATAGGTGATCTGTCCGCCGCGGTCGACGCGCACGACCGGGATCCCGTTCGCGACGCGCGGCAGGTGCTGCGGCTTGCCGGCGATGCCCAGCGTATACACCGGCGGGTGCTGCACCAGCCACAGCTCATCGGGAGTATCCGCCGCGCGCCGCGCGGTGAACCGCTGCATCGCTCGCCACGTCGGCTCGTAATCGACGAGCCCCAGTCTTCTCGGGACCGTCCCGGCGCGGGCGGCGTCGGGGTGCACGGCTGCGGGCTTCATCACTGGATCGATGTGATGCATGCCGGTACATGTTAGCAGGCCGGCGCAGGCGGCGGGGACGGTGTACAATGGCGCCCGCTGCGCACGGCACCTTTTATTGACAAAGGACCATCATGGGCAAAGGCGACAGACGCACCAGGCGGGGGAAGCTCTTCCGCGGCTCGTACGGCAAGACGCGTCCGCGCAAGAAGAAAAGGACGAAGAAAGCCGCTGCGCCGAGGTGATTCGCGCATCCGCGGGAGCGTGCGCGCGGTGACGAACATCGCGGCAGCGACGCGGCAGGGCGCGGACGCCGGCGCGGATTCACCCCAGGGGCTCCATGGTTGACGTCCCGGGCCCCGGTCAGAGCACCATCACCACCATCGGGTGGTCACACAGTTCCCGGTAGAGGTTGTCCAGCTGCTCGCGTGAGGTGGCGCGGATCACACACGTGACGGAGAGGTACTTGCCTCGCTTGCTCGCTTTCATCTCCATCGTGGCACCGTCGAAATCGGGCGCGTGACGCGTGACGATTTCGAGCATTGCCTGCGCGAAGCCCGCCTGCGTGCGTCCCATGATCTTGATGGGGAAATCGCACGGGTACTCGATCAGCGAAGGCTCGGACATGAAGGAGACGGGCTTACGCCGCCTGCCGCATCACGGTGCGCTTGTAGTCCTGGTACGCCTGGTAGATGCGCCTGAAGACCGGGCCCGGTTTGCCGTCGCCGACCGGCTTTTCGTCGAGCGTGGTGACGGCGAGGATTTCCTTGGTGGACGAGGTGATCCAGATTTCCTCGGCCGCTCTCGCCTCGTGTTCGGGAATCTCGCGCACCTCGGCCGGAATGCCCGCTGCCGCGGCGAGTTCGAGCACGACGTCGTAGGTGATCCCGGGCAGCACGAGATGATTCTTGGGCGTCGCGAGCAGCGTGCCGTTCTTCACGACGAAGACGTTGCTCGCCGAGCCCTCGGTGAGGTAGCCGTCGCGGAACATCACGACCTCGACGGCGCCAACGTCGAGCGCGAGTTGCCGCATCAGGCAGTTGGCGAGCAGGGAGGTCGACTTTACGTCGCAGCGCAGCCAGCGGAAGTCGGTCGCGGTGATGCCCTTGATGCCGTTTTCGACCGTTTCGCGTGAGGGGGTGGTGAGCGGGCTGCTCATCACGAACACCGTGGGCTTCACGTTCTGCGGGAACGCGTGGTCGCGCCTGGCGACCCCGCGCGTGACCTGCAGGTAGACGTACTGGTCCTCGCCCTGGTTGCGCGCGACGATCTCCTGCGCGAGCCGTTCCCACTCCGCGTCGCTCATCGGGTTGGCGAGCCGGATCGCGTCGAGGCTGCGCTGCAGCCGCCTCAGATGCTCGGCGAGCCGGAACGGGCGGCGCGAATATACGGGGATTACCTCATAGACGCCGTCGCCGAAGATGAAGCCGCGGTCCAGCACCGGAATGCGTGCGTCGCCCAGCGGCATGAACTCGCCGTTCAGGTAAACGATCTCTGTGCTCATCGCGCTCTCGCTTCCATGTCACTTGAATAACAGCCGCAGCGTGTCCCATCCGCGCCCGAGGATGCCGGCGAGGCTCACCGCTTCCAGCGCGACCAGCGGGTACTCGGCGTAGGGCTTGCCGTCGAGCGCAAGCTTGAGCACCGCGATTCTCTGCCCGGCGCTGATCGGCGCGAGCAGCGGCTGGCGGCTCTCCACGCTCGCCTTCAGGCGCTCCGCGTAGCCCCTCGGCAGGGCAAGGTGAAGGTCGTGCAGGAAGCCGGCTTTCACGTTGTTGCCGC
>JACQGO010000115.1 GCA_016199485.1 Betaproteobacteria bacterium | reverse complement strand
CGCAGGGACAGGGTTTGTATCAAACAAAAATGGGGAGAGCTTGGCGCTGTCCCCAGAATTCTGGAGCGGGAAACGAGTCTCGAACTCGCGACCTCAACCATGGCAAGGTTGCGCTCTACCAACTGAGCTATTCCCGCGTTGTCAGGCAACAAATTATAGGGTACGCACAGTGCCCAAGGCAACTTCCGGCTCGGCCTGGCTGGTTCGGGCGAACAACGTGAACCCCAACGGCTTGACCGGACGGGGTTGGCGTTGGGATTCGCTGCGCTCATCCCAACATTACTGCGTCATGCCTGCTTCCGCGCCTGCGGAAGCGCCATCTTGAGGTAGTAGGCCATCGACCACAGCGTGAGGCCCGCGGCGATGTAGATCAGCCAGCTGCCCACGCGCTGCGGGTTGAAGTTCGCGATCGCATCGTGGTAGAGCAGCATCGGGATCGCGATCATCTGGAGCGCGGTCTTGACCTTGCCGAGAAACGATACCGCGACGCTCTTCGCCGCCCCGATCTTCGCCATCCATTCGCGCAACGCAGAGACCGCGATCTCGCGCCCGATGATGATGAGCGCGATGATCGCGTCCACCCGCTCGAGCTGGACCAGGATGATGAGCGCCGCGGCGACCATGAGCTTGTCGGCTACGGGGTCGAGAAACGCGCCGAAGGCGGAAGTCTGGTTGAGCTTGCGTGCGAGCCAGCCGTCCAGCCAGTCGGTCACCGCGGCGCCGGCGAAGATCACGGTCGCGACCAGGTTCTGGTTGGGGATCGAGACCCAGCTCTTCTCGAAGTAAAAGACGCCGACGAACAGCGGGATCAGGATGATCCGCAACCACGTCAGCAGGTTCGGGATGTTGATCGGCATCCGTCAGTGTAACTCGCCGTAAATCTTTTGCGCCAGCGTGCGGCTGATGCCTTCGACTTCCGCAAGCTCGTCCACGCTCGCGGAGAGCACGCCTTTCAGCCCGCCGAAGCGCGCAAGCAGCCGCTGGCGGCGCCTGGCGCCGATGCCGCTGATTTGTTCCAGGGCCGAGGTGGTGCGCGCCCTGCCCCGGCGCGCGCGGTGTCCCTGGATCGCGAACCGGTGCGCTTCGTCGCGGATCTGCTGGATGAGATGGAGCGCGAGCTGGTCCCTGGATAACTGGAGCGGCGCGTCACGGCCGGGCATCCAGAGCTGCTCGAGCCCGGGCTTGCGTTCTTCGCCCTTGGCGACCGCCACCAGCGCCACGTCCGTGAGCCCCAGCTCGGCGAACACTTCCAACGCTACTACAAGCTGACCCTTGCCGCCGTCGATCAGCACCAGGTCGGGCATCTTGCCCTCGCCCGCGACGATCCTGCGGTAACGGCGCGACAGCACTTCGCGCATCGCGCCATAGTCGTCGCCCGGCGCGACGCCCGTGATGTTGAAGCGCCGGTACTCGCCCTTCTGCATCGACGCCTTGTCGTAGACCACGCAGGAAGCGACCGCCGCCTCTCCCATCGTGTGGCTGACATCGAAGCACTCGATGCGCTGCACGATCTCGGGCAGATCGAGCGCCTGCTGCAAAGCCTGCAGCCGGGCCTCCTGCGTCGCCTGCAGCCCGAGGCGCTGCCGCGCGCCGAGCGCAGCGTTGCCGGCGGCCATGTCGAGCCACGCCTTGCGCTCGCCCGCGGGGCTGGTGACGATCTGCACCTTGCACCCCGCCTGCCGGCTCAGCAGGTCCTCCAGCATGACGGCCTCGATTTTCTCGCCGAGCACGATGAGCGGCGGCACCGCGCGCTCGATGTAATGCTGCGCGACGAACGCCTCGAGCACGCTGCCTGCGCCCGCCTCGTCGGCGTTGCGCGGGAAAAAATTCCTGTCGCCGAGATGGCGCCCGCCGCGCACCATCACGAGGTTGACGCAGGTGATGCCGGATACCGCGGCGCAGGCGATGATATCGGCGTCCAGCTCCGACTCCCCGCTCACGAACTGTTTCTCCCGGACTCTCCTCAGCGCGGCGATCTGGTCGCGGAAGGCTGCTGCTTCCTCGTAACGCTGCGCCCCGGCCGCGGCGCTCATTTTGTCGACCAGACGCTGGACGACTTCGTCGTCCTTGCCCTCCAGGAAAAGCTCCGCGCTGCGCACGTCCTCGGCGTAATCCGCTTCCGCGACGAGGTTCACGCACGGCGCGGTGCAGCGCCTGATCTGGTGCAGCAGGCACGGGCGGGAGCGATTGCGGAACACCGTGTCTTCGCAGGTACGCAGCCGGAATACTTTCTGCAGAAGCTGGATCGATTCCCTCACTGCCCCCGCGTTCGGGAACGGCCCGAAATAGCGGTTTTTCTTGTCGAGACTCCCGCGATAGAAGCCGAGCCGCGGGAACCGGTCTCCCGTGATCAGGAGATATGGATATGATTTATCATCTCGAAACAGTATGTTATAGCGCGGAATTAAAGCTTTGATTAAATTGTTTTCGAGAAGCAGCGCTTCCGATTCCGAGCGCGTCACGGTGACTTCCACCGCCGCCACCTGGGAGAGCATCAGCTCGATACGGGGCGATTGGCCGCCATGCTTCTGGAAGTAGGACGAGACGCGCTTCCTGAGGTCGAGTGCTTTCCCTACGTAGAGCGCCTCGCCTGCGCTGTTCAGCATGCGGTAAACGCCGGGCAGGTGCGGGAGGCTCGAAACGACTTCCGTGGGATCAAACACCTGGGGTGTAAAGCGAGATCTCAGCCGTCTTCGTCGAGCAGCTTGCCGGCGATCGCCCAGTTCTCGTCCGGCAGTTCGTCGAAGGCGATGTACGTGTAGGAACGCGGCTTGTTGGCGACGCGCTCGAGCGTCTCGGTGATCTCCTCGGCGATCTTGCGCTTCTGCTCGCGGGTCAGAGTGCCTGCGATGCGGATATTCACGTAAGGCATATCAATTGGCGTTCAAGTGTTTGACGATTTGGGAAAAGACGGCTCGGAACATGCCCGGAGTGAGGCGCTTCGTCTGGGTATTATAGCGGCTGCAGTGGTAGCTATCATGAAGCGTAAATCCTTGCGGCAGGCGGTAAAGCGCGCCGTGCCGGAACGGGTATCGCCGCCGCGGTACATCGAGCGCGAGCAGCACCGCCTGGTGCGCGACCGTGCCCAGCGCAAGGATGACCGCACCGCGCGGCAATTCCGCGATCTCCTGGCGCAGGTAGGCGTTGCAGCGTTTGATTTCCGCCGGCAGGGGTTTGTTTCCCGGGGGCAGGCATTTCACCGCGTTGGTGATGCGGCAGCCGACGAGGCGCAGCCCGTCGCCGCGCGCGACCGAAACCGGCCTGTTCGCGAAGCCGAAGCGGTGAAGCGTGTCATAGAGCAGTATGCCTGCGTAATCGCCGGTGAACGGCCGGCCGGTGCGGTTTGCGCCGTGCATCCCAGGGGCAAGCCCCACGATGAGCAGCCTCGCGCGCGCCGCGCCGAACAGGCCCACGGGCCGCGCGTGGTACCCCGGATGGTTGCGGCGCACCTCGTCGAGATGGCGCGCAAGCCGCGGGCATAGTCGGCAGTCAGGAGAGAATTCCGGGGCCGCAGCCGCGCACATTATAGTAAAATTTCACACTTTTTCGACCGGGCACTACCATGGCAAAAGTACTGGCAACCGAGATCCGCGCCGGCAACCTGATCGAGTGGGACAAGCGGGTATGGCGCGTGCTCAAAGCCTATCACGTTCACGTCGGCGGACGCGGCGGGGCCTTCATGCAGGTGGAGATGAAGGACATCGAGTCGGGCACCAAGATGAACCAGCGCATCCGCACCGAGGACAAGATCGAGCGCGCCTACGTCGAGCCGCGCGAAATGCAGTATCTCTACAACGACGGAGATCACTACATCTTCATGGACAAGGAAACCTACGAGCAGCTCACGCTGCCCGCCGACTTCCTCGAAGGCCAGACCGGCTACCTGATGCCGAATACCGACGTGATGGTGAACTTCCACAACGAGCGGCCGATCGGCGTGCAGTTGCCGCCCTCGGTGGTGCTCACCGTGGTGGAGACCGAGCCCAACCTGAAGAGCGCGACCGCCACCGGTTCCTTCAAGCCCGCCAGGACCGAGACCGGCCTCACCGTGCTGGTTCCGCAGTTCGTGCTCGACGGCGAGAAAATCAAGATCAACACCGACACCGGCGAATACATCGAGCGCGCGTAACGCACCCTGCGGTCACGGTTTCTTGCGGAAGATCGTGACCGTCGCCCGCTGCAACGCGGCGCCGCCGGCCGCGAGCTCGGGCTGCAGCGTGACGTGATCGATGAAGAACTCGTGCAGCAAGAGCCGCTGCGCCTGCTCCAGCGTCCGCGGCCACTGCGCGAGGTCCTCCACCACCACGTGCGCGGAGAGCGCAACCCGGCCCGAAGCGATGTTCCAGATGTGGAGATCGTGCACCCCTGCGACCCCGTCCAGCCGGGCGAGCGCGTTGCCGACCGCTTCGAGGTCGATCGCGGACGGCACCCCTTCCATCAGCACGTGCATCGTGTCGCGCAACAGGTTCAGCGTCGAAAACAGGATCAGCGCGGCGATCACCAGAGACAGGATGGGGTCGATCGGCAGCCAGCCGGTCGCGTAGATCACCGCTCCCGCGATCACCGCGGCGAAAGAGCCGATCAGGTCGCCCGTCACGTGGATCAGTGCCGCGCGCACGTTGAGCGTGGGCTCGCCGCGGCTCAGCATCCAGGCGATCGCGCCGTTGATGGCGAGACCGCCGCAGGCGATGACGATCACCGCGACGGGAGCGACCGGCAGCGGGTTGCGCAGCCGCTGGACCGCTTCCCCGACGATCATCGCGATGACGCCGAGCATCAGGAGCCCGTTGAGAAGCGCCGCGATCACCTCGACGCGCGCCAGGCCGTAGGAATGGCGCCTGCTCGCCGGGCGCCTGCCGAGCCATGACGCGAATGCCGCCAGCCCCAGCGCGAAAGCGTCGGAGAGCATGTGGCCGGCGTCGCTCATCAGCGCGAGCGAGCCTGTCCACAGGCCGCCGCCGAACTCGACCGCCGCGTAGCCGAGCGTGAGCGCGAGCGCCCAGGCGAGCGCGGGAAGGGAAGGCTCGCGGCGACGACGCCAGTGGACGTGGCGTGCCATGAGAACCCCGCTACAGGGGAAGATCGCCGCTTTTCAGCCCGATGCCGGCGATCGCGTGCACTGCCTTGACGTAGTGCGCGTCCTCGCGCAGCTTCACCAGCGGCTGGGGATGCGGCTGTCCGTGCATGCGCGCGAGCCGCGCAAGGCCGACGGCGGGCATCGCGTAGTCGAGCCGCTGCAGCACCTCGTCGGCCGCGGCCGGATTATGGCACATCAGTATCATGTCGCATCCCGCGGCGAGCGCGGCACGCGCGCGTCCCAACGGCCCGCCCGCGGTGCTCGCCCCTTCCATGCTCAAATCGTCGCTGAACACGACGCCATCGAATCCGAGCTGGCCGCGCAGTATCTCCTTGAGCCACACCGGCGAAAAGCCCGCGGGGCGGCCGTCGACCCCGGGATAGATCACGTGCGCCGGCATGATGCCTCCGAGGCCCTGGGCGATCAGCCGCCGGAACGGGACCAGGTCGCAGAGCTCGATGTCGGCGAACGGCCGCTCGTCGACCGGGACCGCGTGATGCGAGTCGGCGCGCACGTAGCCGTGGCCGGGGAAGTGCTTGCCCACGGCGCTCATGCCCCCCTGCTTCAGCCCCTGAACCAGAACGCCGGCAAGCTCGGCGATCACTTCCGGATCGCTGTGAAACGCGCGGTCGCCGATTACGCCGCTCGTTCCGAAGTCAACGTCGAGCACCGGGCAGAAGCTGAGATCCACGCCGCACGCGCGGAGCTCAGAGGCGAGCACGAGACCCGCATCATGTGCCAGCCGCCGCGCCTGCTGCGGGCGCTCGTCCCAGATCTTCCCCAGCTCGCGCATCGGCGGGATCGCGGTGAATCCGTCCCGGAAGCGCTGCACGCGGCCCCCCTCGTGGTCGACGGCAATGATGAGCTGGGGACTGCGCAGGCCGTGAATCGCCGCGGTGAGCTCCGCGAGCTGTCCCGGCGACGCGTAGTTGCGAGCGAACAGGATGACGCCGCCCGCTAGCGGGTGCAGCAACCGCCCGCGGTCCTCGGCCGTGAGCCCGGTGCCCTGGACATCGAGCATCATGGGGCCGAGCGGCATCGACTTCGGACTGGCGCTCATGATTCCAGCACCACGCAGGCGCAGGCGAGGCTCGCCTCGTCGCTGATCGTCAAGTGCGAGCTGACGATGCCGCGGCTCCCGAGCAGCGCCTCGAGGTTGGGATGAAGCGCGAAATGCGGCTTGCCGACGCGGTTCTGGATCACGCTGATGCATTGCAGCGTCACGGGGTAGCGGAACCCGGTGCCCATCGCCTTGGAGAACGCCTCCTTCGCCGCGAAACGGTTGGCGAGGAACAGCGCGGGCCGCGCGGCTCTTTCATACGCCGGCCACTCGAGCGACGTGAGCACGCGACGCGCGAAGCGTTCGCCGTACTTGTCGAGCAGGCGCGCGACGCGGCCCGGTTCGATGACGTCGATGCCGATCCCGTAGATCATTGCACGGCGCTGATGAGCGCTTTCATCTCGTGCACCGCCGCCCGCCAGCCGACGAAGATCGCGTGCGCGACGATTGCGTGCCCGATGTTGAGCTCGCGCACCTCCGGGATCGCCGCGACCGGCTGCACGTTATGATAGGTGAGCCCGTGCCCGGCGTTGACGTGCAGCCCCCTGCCCGCCGCGTACGCGGCCGCGGTGCAGAGCTTTTCCAGCTCGCGCGCCCTCGCCTCGCCGGTCCCCGCGTCCGCGTAGCGCCCGGTGTGAAGCTCGACCACCGGCGCCCCGGCGTCGCCTGCGGCGTCGATCTGCGCGGTGTCGGCGTCGATGAACAGCGACACGCGAATGCCTGTCGCGGCGAGCTCGGCGCAGACTTCCTTCACGCGCTCGCGGTTGTGCACCACGTCGAGCCCGCCCTCGGTGGTCAGCTCGGCGCGCCGCTCCGGCACAAGGCACACGTCATGGGGTTTGACGCGCAGCGCGAAAGCGATCATCGGTGCGGTGATCGCGGATTCGAGGTTCATGCGCGTCTTGAGCACTTCGCGCAGGATTTCGACGTCGCGGTCCTGGATGTGACGGCGATCCTCGCGCAGGTGCAGCGTGATGTAGTCGGCGCCGGCGGTCTCTGCGACGAGCGCCGCCTCGACCGGGCTCGGATAGCGAGCGCCGCGCGCCTGGCGCAGCGTCGCCACGTGGTCGATATTGACGCCGAGCAGTTTCATAGTTCCTGCAGGTCCCGCAACAGTTGCCGCGTGTGCAGTACCTGGCTGCCCAGATAATGCGTGATGAGCGAGCGCATCAGGGCCTTGCTCTGCTGCTGCGTGAGCGGATCGCGGTAGTCGTCGGCGGCCATGTCGAGCAACGTCCGGCCCGTCAATTCTAGCCGGTTTCCGTCCTCCGCGCTCACCGCGACCGGCCCTCGCTCGATGACATAGGTATAGCGGCCGCCGGGAGAGACCGGCGCGCCGGATTCCGCTTCCCGGTCCAGCGTCAATGCGTAGCCCAGCTCTTTCAGCAGTCGCTTCTCGAAGCGCCGCAACACGGCGGCGTGGTCGCGGGTCCCGCCCAGGGCGTGCAGCGCCTCCTCGTAGATCGCGAACAACTGTTCGTGGGGATCGTCGCGGGGAACGAGCTTCAGCAGCAGTTCGTTCAGGTAGAAGCCGCAGATCAGCGACAGGCCTTTCAACTGCGGCAGCCCGCCCAGCCATTCCGCCCTGACGAGCGTGCGCAGCTCGGACCTCCCCGCCCAGGACAACAGCAGCGGCTGGAACGCGAGCAGCACGCCGCGCAGCGCGGACTTCGGTCGCCGCGCGCCGCGCGCGACGAGCCCGACCCGGCCGAACTGCCGGGTAAACGCCTCGATCACGAGACTGGTCTCGCGAAACGCGTAGCGGTGCAGCACGAACGCCGGCTGCGTGTCCTGTCTCGCTTTGTCGCCACCGCTCATAAAAGGTCTATTCGCCACAGAGGACACAGAGACCGCAGATTAAACCAGGTTTGAAAACTCTCTGTGTGCTCTGTGACCTCTGTGGCTTGGGTTTTCATTCGTATCCCAGGCGCCTGAGCAGCGCCTCGTCCTCCGCCCAGCCGGGCTTCACCTTGACCCGGATCTCCAGGAAAACCTTCCCCCCGAACAGCTCTTCCATGTCGAGCCGCGCCTGGGTGGCGATCGTCTTGAGCTTTTCGCCTCCCTTGCCGATGACGATCGGCTTCTGGGTCTCCTTGTCGACGAAGATCGTGGCGTGGATGCGGCGCAGCCGGCCGGTTTCCGTGAACCCGTCGATCGCCACGGCGACCGCGTAGGGAATCTCCTCGCCGCACAGCCGGAATACCTTCTCGCGGATGAACTCGGCGGCGAGAATGCGCTCGTTCGCCTGCGTAATCTCGTCCGCCGAATAGAGCGCTGGCCCTTCCGGCAGATGTCGCGCGAGCACGCCGAGAAGCTCCTCGAGCTGCACGCCTTGCCGCGCGGATATCGGCACGATCCCGACGAACCCGTGCCGCCCGGCAAGCCGCTGGATGAACGGAAGCAACTCGTCCTTGCGCGCCACGCGGTCGATCTTGTTGATTGCGAGTACCACCGGGACCTTCGCGGGCAGCAACGCCGCGAGCGCCTTGTCCTGCTCGTCGAACTTGAGCGCCTCGATCACCCACAGCACCACGTCCACGTCCTTTACGCTTGCCGCGACCGCGCGGTTCATCAGGCGGTTGAGCGCGCCGCGGTGGCGCGTCTGGAAGCCCGGGGTGTCGACGAACACGAGTTGCGCGTCGTCGCGCGTAAGGATCCCGGTGACCCGGTGGCGGGTGGTCTGCGGTCTGCGCGAAGTGATACTGATCTTCTGTCCCACGAGACGGTTGAGCAGCGTCGACTTGCCGACGTTGGGACGGCCGACGATCGCGATGTAGCCGGCTCGGAAAGCTGCCATTCAACCGCGCGTCGCGAGCTCGTAGGCCCGGCGTGCCGCTTCCTGCTCCGCGCTGCGACGGCTCATGCCCTCTCCCAGCGAGCGTATGTTGAGCTCGGGTATCACGCACTCGACGCGGAAAAGTTGCGCGTGTGCTTCGCCTTGCGTCGCCACCACCGCGTACTGCGGCAGCGCCATGCGGTGCGCCTGGAGGTACTCCTGCAACAGCGTCTTGGGATCCTTGCCGGACGTCCTGGGGTCCGCCTGCGCCAGCACGTCCGCGAAGAGCCCCTTGACGACTTCCCGCGCGCGCTCGAAGCCCCCGTCGAGAAACACCGCGCCCACCACCGCCTCCACCGCATCCGCCAGGATCGACGGCCGGCGGTGTCCCCCGCTCTTGAGTTCCCCTTCCCCGAGCAGCAGATATTCTCCGATCCCGGTCTCGCCCGCTACCGCGGACAGCGTGGGCTGATTGACGAGGTTGGCGCGCAGGCGCGAGAGATCCCCTTCGCTGAGCCGCGGGAATTTCTGGTAAAGCTCGAGCGCGACGACGCAGTTCAGGACGCTGTCGCCGAGAAACTCCAGGCGCTCGTAGTGGGCCGCGCTGTGGCTGCGGTGCGTGAGCGCGCGCCGCAACAGTTCCGGATCACTGAACTGATAGCCGATCCTCGATTCGAACGCGCGGAGATTCATTACGGCTCACGCCCCGTCTCCTAACGGCCGGTGGGAGTGAAGTCGAGACACGCGCTGATGTTGGCGACCAGCGGGACGCGCACCGAGTAGCTGGCGCTCAGCACGATCTGGTTGCCGTCCTTGGTCACTTCGACGTCCCCGGGCTCGATGGCGGTGATGTTTTCCACCTGGGCGCGCCGCGAAAACGCCTTGCGCACTTCGCCGGGAGTCGCGTTTTTCATCTCGGGATCGTTGGCTATCGCCCTGAACTGGCTTTGTATCGAGAAGTACTGCAAGTAGGACGGCAACAGCTTGAGCCCGAGCAGCGTCACCAGCGCGAGCACGATCAGGGTGACGACAAGCCCGCTCAGCGATATACCCTCTTGTTTGTTCATCGTACGCTCCGTCAGTTGATCGAATTGCCGATTCTCCTGAAATCGCCGAAATTCCACCAGATCAAAAACGCCTTGCCGACGATGTTCTCCTCCGGCACGAAACCCCAGTAACGGCTGTCGCTGCTGCTGTCGCGGTTGTCCCCCATCAGGAAATAATGCCCCCGCGGCACCGTGCAACTGAACCCATTGTCATTGTAGGCACAATTCTCGCGGAAGGGAAACTGCCGTACCCCGCCGAGCTGCACCGCCGGCACGTCCGGGTTGATCAGGATCGCGTGGATACGGCTATCCAACCGCTCCATCGCGCGCTGCGTGATGACGTAGTTGAGCCCGGACTCGATGTAATTGTACTCGCCGTCGGGAGTGATTCTTACCTCCGCGCCGTTGATCGACAGCCGCTTGTTGCGGTAGGAAATGCGGTCCCCGGGCAGGCCTACCACCCGCTTGATGTAGTCGAGCGAGGGGTTCTCCGGATAGCGGAACACCATCACCTCGCCGCGCTCCGGCTGGTTGACTTCGAAGAGCTTGAGATTGACGATGGGCAGCCGGATGCCGTAGGTGAACTTGTTCACCAGGATGAAGTCTCCGACCAGCAGCGTGGGCAGCATGGAGCCCGACGGGATCTTGAACGGCTCGACCAGGAACGAGCGCAGCAGGAACACGATCAGGATGACGGGAAAAAAGCTTTTCGGATACTCGACCCACCACGGCTCCTTCGCCTGCGGCGCCCGGTACCGCCGGAGCGCGAACTGGTCGAGCAGCCAGATCGCGCCGGTGGCGACCAGCAGGAGGAACATGATGAGGGGAAAGTTCATAAGGGCCGTGAGCGGCGAACGCTCGATCGTGAACGGCGGGAGGCGCCGCCGGTCCTGCGATTTACCGTTCGCCGTTCGTCATTTACGCTATTTTTCGACCTGCAATATCGCCAGGAACGCTTCCTGCGGGATCTCGACGCTGCCCACCTGCTTCATGCGCTTCTTGCCGGCTTTCTGCTTCTCGAGCAGCTTCCTCTTGCGCGTGACGTCGCCCCCGTAGCACTTGGCGAGCACGTTTTTCCTGAGCGCCTTCACCGTCTCGCGCGCGATTATATGCGAACCGATCGCCGCCTGCACCGCGACGTCGAACATCTGCCGCGGGATCAACTCGCGCATCTTGGTCGCGAGCTCGCGCCCGCGGTGCTGCGCGTTGACGCGGTGCACGATCAGCGACAGCGCGTCGACGCGCTCGCCGTTGATGAGCACGTCGAGCCGGACCAGGTCGCCCGCGCGGTACTCGCTGAAATCGTAGTCGAGCGAGGCGTAGCCGCGCGAGGCCGATTTCAGCTTGTCGAAGAAATCCATCACCACCTCGTTTAGGGGCAGCTCGTAGGTGAGCATGACCTGCCGGCCCAGGTACTGCATGTTGCGCTGGACGCCGCGCTTCTGGTTGCACAGCGTGATGACCGGCCCCACGTAGTCCTGCGGCACGAGGATCGCGGCGGTAATGACGGGCTCGCGGATCTCCGCGATGCGCGCGGGCTCGGGCAGCTTCGATGGGTTCTCGATCTCGATCAGCGAGCCGTCGCGCAGGGCCACTTGATAGACCACGGTCGGCGCGGTGGTGATGAGGTCGACGTCGTACTCACGCTCCAGCCGCTCCTGGACGATGTCCATGTGCAGCAGCCCGAGGAACCCGCAGCGGAAGCCGAAGCCGAGCGCCTGCGACGATTCCGGCTCGTAGCGCAGCGAGGAATCGTTCAAGTGCAGCTTTTCGAGTGCATCGCGCAGCTGCTCGTACTGGCCCGGGTCCACCGGATAGAGTCCGGCGAACACCTGGGGCTTGATTTCCTTGAACCCCGGCAGCGAGCCGGCGGCCGGCCGGCCGGCGCCGGTGATGGTGTCGCCGACGCGCGCCGCCTTGAGCTCCTTGACGCCGGCCACGACGAAGCCGACCTCGCCGGCGGCGAGGCGGTCCGCGGCTCTCGACTTGGGCGTGAAGACCCCGACCTGCTCGCACGCATAGGTTGCGCCGGTCGACATCAGCAGGATGCGGTCTTTGGGCCGCAGCACGCCGTCGACCACGCGCACCAGCATCACCACGCCGACGTAGTTGTCGAACCAGGAATCGATGATGAGCGCCTTGAGCGGCCGTGCGATATCGCCGCGCGGCGGCGGAATGCGGAGGATCACCGCCTCGAGGATGTCCTGCACGCCTTCCCCCGTCTTTGCGCTCACCTTGAGCGCGTCCTTTGCCGGGATGCCGATGATGTCCTCGATCTCCGCAACCACGCGACCGGGGTCGGCCTGCGGGAGATCCATCTTGTTGAGCACGGGCACGACTTCGACTCCCTGCTCGATCGCGGTGTAGCAGTTCGCCACGGTCTGCGCCTCCACCCCCTGTGACGCGTCGACCACGAGCAGCGCGCCCTCGCAGGCGGCGAGCGAGCGCGAGACCTCGTACGAGAAATCGACATGTCCGGGCGTGTCGATCAGGTTGAGCAGGTACTCGCTGCCGTCACGCGCCCGGTATTCGAGCGCGGCGGTCTGGGCCTTGATCGTTATGCCGCGTTCGCGTTCGAGTTCCATCGAGTCGAGCACCTGCTCTTCCATTTCGCGCGCGGCGAGCCCCCCGCACAGCTGGATGAAGCGGTCGGCGAGAGTCGATTTGCCGTGATCGATGTGCGCGATGATGGAGAAATTGCGGATGTGCTGCATCAACAAAAAGGGCACCCTACAGTGCCCCGGGAAGGTATCCAACAGCCCGTATCTTAACGCAATCCGCGCAAATGTTCAGCAAGCGCCGCCCGATCGAGGAAGTAGTGGCAGATCTCGGCGTCGCCGCAGGCGAGCACCGGCACGCGCTCGCCATAACGCGCCTCGAGCCGCTCGTCGCCGTCGACATCGACCACTACGAGTCCGAAAGCGGAGCCGGCCTGCAGCTCGCGCAGGCCGGCGATCATTTCGTCGCACAGGTGACAGTAGCTGCGGCTGTAGACAGTGAGCGTCACTGCCGGCCGCTCAGTTGCCATCGATGCGATACGGGATGTAGAGCGAGTTGCCGGCGCGCCGGACGAGCAGTGCGACGACGCGTCCCTTCTCGAACTGGCCCATGGCCTGCACGAACTGCTCGACTGATCTCACGTCCTGGTTGTTGACCGCCAGGATGACGTCGCCGCGGCGTATGCCGGCGCGCATCGCCGCGCCCTGCGCATCCTCGACCAGCACGCCGCCGGAGACCTTCAGTTCCTTGCGCTGCGCTTCCGAGAGGTCGGTGAGCGCCATACCGTAACGGCTTGTGCTCTCGCCCTGTTGCGGCTTGCCGCCGCGCCGCGCCTGCCGCGCAGCCCGGTCCTCCTGCAGCTCGCCCACCACCACCTGGAAGTCGCGCGTCGCCTTGTTGCGCCACACCTGGACCGCGACGCGGCTGCCCGGCTTGGTCGCGCCGACGATGCGCGGCAGGTCTTCGGAGGAACCCACCGTCTTGCCGTTGAACTTTAGGATCACGTCGCCCGACTCGATGCCCGCTTTGTCCGCCGGTCCGCCCTTTTCCACGGAATTGACGAGCGCACCCGTGGGCTTCGCCAGACCGAAGGACTCGGCGAGTTCCTTGGTGATCGGCTGGATCACCACCCCGATCTTGCCGCGCGTCACCTTGCCGGCGGAGCGCAACTGCTGAGCGATGTCGTTCGCCACGTCGATCGGGATTGCGAACGAGAGGCCCATAAACCCCCCGGTGCGGCTGTAGATCTGCGAGTTGATGCCGACCACCTCGCCCCTCATGTTGAACAGCGGACCGCCGGAATTGCCGGGGTTGACTGCAACATCGGTCTGGATGAAGGGCACGAAATTCTCCTGCGGCAGCGAGCGGCCCTTGGCGCTCACGATCCCCGCCGTAACCGTGTTCTCGAATCCGAACGGCGAGCCGATCGCGACGACCCACTCGCCGACCTTGAGCCTGCCGGGGTCGCCGAACTTCACCGCCGGCAGGCCGGTCGCGTCGATCTTGAGCACCGCGATGTCGGTGCGGCGGTCAGCGCCGATCACCTTGGCCTTGAGCTCGCGCTTGTCGTTGAGCTTGACGGTGATCTCGTCGGCCGCGCTTACCACATGAGCGTTGGTGAGAATGTAGCCGTCGGAGCTGATGATGAAGCCGGACCCGAGCGAGTTCGACTGGAATTCACGGGGCCCGGGACTGGGCATGAAGCGGCGGAAGAACTCGTAAAACGGGTCGTCTTCCGGCAGGTTCGGAATCTGTGGCAGCAGCGGATTGCGTACCGTCTGCGTGGTGCTGACGTTAACGACCGCCGCTCCCTGTTTTTCAGCGATTTCCGTGAAATCCGGAAGCTGCGCTGCGGTCGCGACGGGCGCAATCAATGCCAGGAGATAGAACAGTCTTCTCATCTTTCGCTTTCCTTCGGGTTTTTCAGAAACAAACGTGAACTGACAAACGCGTGGCGTCACCGGCAAGGTGACAGCGTGAATTCGTCATTTGCCCTTGAAGGTGATCGAGTTGCCGATCAGCATCACGGTGGCTGCGGGCGTTTCACCGAGCACCGTGATCATGCGGTCGGCGTAGCGGCGGGAGTAGATGTTGATCGCACCGCGGTGCGACAGTCCGGGGTTGGTTCTTGCCCCGGTGAGCGGCTCGATGAATACCGAGACCGCGGCGAGCCCGTCGGAATAGACGATCTGGGCAACCGGCTCCGGCCGTCCCGCAAAGGAACGCCGCATCTCGGTAAGCTTCTTGAACCCCGCAGGCCGGCTCTTCAGTTCCCATCCGGTTTCCGCGACGCCGTGCGCTTCGCCAGGCGCCGCGCGTTCCACCCGCCAGTTCCGGCTTTCCGCGGCGTAACGCGACCTGAGCGAACGCCTGCTGAGATTGCCGCCGATTCTCACCTGCGTGAAGGCGATCGATTCGATCATCTCGTTGACTTCGTTGTAGGTGCGCGCCCGCAGCGGCAGCCCGGAGGCGGTTTCGGCGCAGAACTTGTGCCCGTAGCGCAGGTTGTCCCTCGGCTCGAGCTTGATCACCTGGCATTCGAACCCGGCGACGCGGTCCTTGCCGCCCATGCTCGCCTCGTAGTTGTCGAGTATCCCGGGAAGCCGTTCCGGCAGCAACACCGGGAAAAGCCGGATCTTGCGCTTCTCGACGATGACCGTCTTGATGTCGGGCAGATAGCACGTCACGTTGTCGTTGTTGCGTATCACCTCACGTGCCGGTCCGTCGAGCGTTTCGAGCTTTTCGTACTCGCCGCCCACGTCCACGACATGCGTAATGCGGGAGGTCTCTACGCCGTGCGCGTGCTGATAAACGAAGCTCCCCGTGTAGTTGATCTGCCGCGAGGCGTTCGACATCTTCTTCAGCCAGAACAACGCTTCCGGCGAATCAGCCGTCTCGGCGACCGCTACGCCGACCGTTCCGAGGACGAGGGCGATAGCGGGGAGCGCGGCTTTCATGATCGGCGATATTTTAGCGCGCCACGGACTGGTGGCTCGACACGGTTCTCACGTATGGCGCAACACCCTGCAGCGCGGTGCTGGGCGAGAATTCCTGGTGGGCCATCAGGTATTCGTTGAGCTTGCTGTCGCCGGGAACGTTGGGGAGCGGGGTCTGAACCTGGGTGGCGGGGGAAGCGGGGAGGACCGAGATCCCGGGCTGCGGTTTCGAAGGATTGTCGAACAACGCCATCCACCCTACGACCGCGACCGCGGCGAGCGACGCGGCGGCCGGCAGCGCGTAAGCCGCGAACTTTTTCACCGCGCGCCGCGGCGCGAGAACCGTGGGTTCCTGCGCCAGCCGGTTGCGCAAACGTTCGCCGAACCCCGGCGACAGCAGCGATTCACCGCGCAGCGCGTCGCCGATCAGATGGAAGGTGGACCAGTGATCGAGCAGCCCCTCTTCCTGCTTGACTCGCCGGATCAGTTCCTTCGCCTGGTGATCATCCAGCTCGCCGTCCATCAGCGCCGATATCCTGTCCATCTCACCATCTCCTGTCTTTGCGCGTTCCCAGCAGGGGCCGCAGCCTCTCGGCTATTGCTTCGCGTGCCCGGAATATCCTCGACCGCACCGTACCGATCGGGCAATTCATGATGTTTGCGATGTCCTCGTAGCTCAGCCCCTCGATCTCGCGCAGAGCAATCGCCGTCTTCAGTTCCTCTGGCAGTTCTTCGAGCGTTTGGTTCACCGTGTCCGCGATTTGCCGGCTCATCATCTCATGCTCCGGCGTGTTGAGATCGCGCAGCTGGTCGCCGTCCTCGAAAGTCTCCGCCTCTTCGCTGTCGATGTCCGATGCCGTCGGTGCCCGCCGCCCCATAGCCACCAGGTAGTTCTTGGCGGTGTTGATGCCGATCCGGTACAGCCACGTGTAAAAAGCGCTGTCGCCGCGGAACGTCGGCAGTGCCCGGTAGGCCTTGATGAAGGCCTCCTGCGCCACGTCCTCCACCTCGGCCGGGTCCCGGATGAAGCGCGACAGCAACCGCGCGAGCTTGCGCTGGTACGTGCTGACCAGCAGCTCGAAAGCCTTCTTGTCG
>JACQGO010000114.1 GCA_016199485.1 Betaproteobacteria bacterium | reverse complement strand
GCGGCGCACACCGCGATGGTCGCATACATCCCCGTCATGATATCGACGATCGGCACTCCCACCCGCTGCGGCCCGCCGCCGGGCAGGTCGTCGCGCTCCCCGGTGATGCTCATCAGCCCGCCCATGCCCTGAATCATGAAGTCGTAGCCCGGGCGGTCGCGGTATGGCCCGCTCTGCCCGAACCCGGTGACCGAGCAGTAGATGAGACGGGGATTGAGCCGCGCGAGATCATCGTATCCGAGCCCGTAACGCGCGAGATCGCCTGCCTTGTAGTTTTCAAGCAGCACGTCGCACCGCTGCGCAAGCTTGCCCACGATGCGCGCGCCCTCGGCCCTGGCGAGATTGACCGTAATCGATTTCTTGCCGCGGTTTGCGGACAAAAAATACGCCGACTCGGCGGTGTCCCCGCCGCTCCGGTCCTTGAGCCACGGCGGGCCGAAGGCGCGCGAGTCATCCCCGTTCCCGGGGCGTTCGATCTTGATCACCTCCGCGCCGAGGTCGGCGAGGTTCTGCCCGGTCCACGGGCCGGCGAGCACGCGCGACAGATCGAGCACCCGGATATGCGATAACGGTCCCGGCATCGAAAACCTTTTCAGCCACAGAGCACACCGAGATCACCGAGGAAAAACCGCAAGCCCGGTCCAGACACAATTCTCTGTGTGCTCTGTGCTCTCTGTGGCCGGTTCTTATCTCCCGACGAACTTCGGTTTCTTCCTGTTGATGAAGGCCTCGTAGCCGATGCGGTAGTCCTCGGTCGCGAAGTAGGCGAAATTCCCGTCGATCTCGGAATCCGTGAGCGGCGCCAGCGCGACCGCGAGCCGCCGGATGAATTTCTTGTGCCAGCGCGCGACCAGCGGCGCCCCGCTCGCAATGCGGCGCGCAGCGGCGTACGCCTCTTCCTCGACCCTGTCATCGGGCACCACGCGCGTGAGCAATCCCTTCGCATACGCTTCCCGCGCGCCCCACACCCGGCCTTCGAGCAGCAGTTCCAGCACCACCGCGCGCCCCGCGAGCGCCAGCAGCGCCGCGAGCTCGTCGTAGGCAATGGCGAAGCCCAGGCGGTTGATCGGCACGCCGAAACGCCCCGACTCGCCCGAGATCCTGAGGTCGCACTGGCAGGCGATCTCGAGGCCCCCGCCGACGCATGGCCCCTTGATCAGCGCCACGGTCGGATGCCGGCACTCGCCGATCGCCCTGAGCGCGCCGTGCACCAGCTCGCGGTGATAGCGCTTACCCTGTTCGACATTGTCGCGTTCCGCCGCGAACTCCGCGATGTCGGCGCCGGCGGCGAACGCCGCCTCGCCCGCGCCCCGCACCACGACGCAGCGCAGGCCGTCGTCCGTCGCGAGCTCGCGCATCGCCGCCGCGAGCCCGCGCCACATCGCGACGGTGAGCGCGTTGAGCTTGCCGGGGTTGCCCAGCACCACGGTCGCGATGTCCCCGCCGCGCTCGACCACAACGCCTGCCGCCACTTTCTCTCCTTGCCGTAACGCGCGTTATTCTAGCAGCCTGTCGGACTTAGCGTTCCGACAGGCTGCTATATGCAAAACCGCCTCAGGATCAAGCCTGGATTTGAACAGAATGAGTGCGCCTCCGCGCCCGCGAGGCGATCGCAACGGTTCGAAGCATCGCGCAGGAGGGGCTCGGCGTTTTGCGTGGAGGCGGTTTTGCGAAAGGAGTTTGTCGGACCCAAGTCCGATAAACTCCTAGCCGAAAGCGTTGCGCGCATGACCGAACGCGACGAGCGCGATCACCCCGACGCCGACGGCGACGAACGGATTGCGGCGGGCGATGTGTAGGCGGCGAGCGCGAGAGCGCACGCGGCGAGCCGATCGGGGAGCAGGCTCGCCGCGAGCATGCCGGTCGGCATCACGATGATGCGGGTGATGAGCCCCGCCACCATCGCGTAGGCGACGCAAGTGATCCAGTCGAACAGCTCGCTCTCGACCCGGATGCGCCCGGAAAGCGCCACCCCCAGTCCGCGCCACAGGTACGTTCCCGCGCTGCTGGCGAGTACGAGCAGCCACGGCTCAACCATCGCCGTTCCCGAAATGCCTCTGGATCAGGTAAGCGAGCGTCCCCCCCGCAAAACCCGAGAGCAGCACGCTCCACTGGGCGTTCATGAGGTAGAACAGCGGGCCGGAGAACGCGCCGCAGGCGAGCGCCACGGCGGTCATGCGGCTGCGCACCTCCCCGATCAGGATCACGAATCGGCAGGAGGCGCGCCGCGGTCAGCATGACCGCAAGCACGATCACCACCGCACCCGCACCCACGGCGTGGAGCTCCAGCAGCGCGAGCTGGCCCGGCAACGCCCAGATCACGGCGGACGCGACCATCGCCAGCCACACCGAGTAGCCGGCGCCGGCCGCGAGCGCGCCGTAGCCGATGAAGCCGGCGCCGAGCACCGCGGCGGGCACGCCGAACGCATCGCGCGCGCCGCCCCGCAACGCCGCCGAAACTGAAGGATAGGATTCGTTCACACCAACACCAGGAACCCGGCCACAGAGCACGCAGAGGACACCGAGAACGCCGGATTTCAGGTCTTCGCTCTGTGCGCTCTGTGATCTCTGTGGCTGTTGCCGTTTTAAATCTTGATCTTCGGGTCCAGCCAGTCGCGCAAGCTGTCGCCGAACAGGTTGAACGCGAACACTGCGAGGCTGATCGCTATGCCGGGAAACACGATCATCCATGGTGCCTGCTGGTAGAAGTCCGCTGCCGCGCCCGAGAGCATCAATCCCCACGAGGGCGTCGGCTCGGTGACGCCGAGTCCCAGGAACGAGAGCGAGGCCTCCGCCAGGATCGCCTGCGCCACGAACGCGGTCAGCATGATCAGGTAGGGCGCAACCACGTTGGGCAGGATGTGGCGGAAGATGATGCGCATATGCGAGTAGCCCGCCGCACGCGCAGCGTCGACGTAGGGCAGCTCCCGGATGGCAAGCGCCGATGAGCGCACCACCCGCGCCACCTTCGGCACCATCGGCAGCCCGATCGCAATGATCAGGTTGACGTCGATCCCGAGCACGATGTACTTGCCGAGCACCGCCACCACCGTGATCGCCAGTACGATGATGGGGAACGAGAGCAGCACGTCCATGATGCGCTGGATCACCAGGTCGATCTTGCCGCCGAAATAGGCGGACACCACGCCGATGATGGCGCCCACGGTCGAGCCCCACAACGAGGCGACGAAGCCGATCGCGAGCGCGGTGCGCGCGCCATGGATGATGCGCGAGGCGACGTCGCGCCCGAAGGAATCGGTGCCGAGCCAGTGCGCGGCCGACGGGCCCATCAGCATCGCGCCGTAATCCACCGCAAGCGGGTCGTAGGGGGCGACCCACGGCGCGAGCGCCGCGCACACCATCATCACGATGATGACGGCGAGCCCCGCCGCGCCGAGCGGCTGGTGCACGATGAACTGCAGCACCGGGTGGCGGCGCTTGGGTACTTTATACGTGATCGCAGCCGCGGTGGTCGTCATGGCGCTAGCGATAGCGTATCCGCGGATCGAGGAACGCGTAGAGCAGGTCGGTCACGAAGTTGATCAGCACGAAGAACACCGAGACCAGGAGCACCAGCGCCTGGATCATGGTGTAGTCGCTGCGCGCGACTGCCTGCACGAAGAGCCTGCCGATGCCGTTCAGGTTGAACACCTGCTCGGTCACCACCAGCCCGCCGATCAGGAACGCGAACTCGAGCCCGATCACGGTGACCACCGGCAGCAGCGCGTTGCGCATCGCGTGCCGCGCCACCACCCAGCGCTCCGCCACGCCCTTCGCGCGCGCCGTGCGGATGTAGTCCTCCTGCAGCACTTCCAGGATCGAGGAGCGCATCATGCGCGTGGAGACCGCCGAGTAGCGGTAGCCGACCGTCAGCGCCGGCCAGATGAGCTGCGCCAGGTTCTCCCACGGGTTCTCCCACAGCGAGGTGAAGGTGAGCGGCGGGATCCACGAAAAGTACGTCAGCAGCAGGAGGATGACGATCATCCCCAGCCAGAACGACGGCACCGCGAGCCCGGCGATGGAGAACACGCGGATCGTCTGGTCGATCCAGGTGTCCTTGAAGATCGCCGAGAGCGTCCCCAGCGGAAGCGCGAGCAGCACCGCAAGGATGGTCGCCATGATCGCCACCTGCAGCGAGAGCTCGAGCCGGATCCCGACCTCGTAGGCGACCGGCTTGCCGGTCCACATCGAGTACCCGAAGTCGCCGTGCAGCACGCCGAAAAACCACTTGAAGAACTGCACCCAGAGCGGTTGGTCGAGCCCGAGCCGAGCGCGCTCCTGCTCGATCACCTCCTTCGGGATGTTGGCCCCGCCCGCATCCCCCAGCAGCATGGTCGCCACCGGGTCGCCCGGCATCAGCCGCAACAGGAAAAACACCAGGATCGCGACGCCGACCAGCGTCGGGATCATCAGCAGGATGCGTTGGACGGTGTAGCGCAGCATGAAACTTCAGGATCGAGGATTGAGGAAAAGCCACCATCCGGGGATCGCGCCGGCGCGCCCCTCAATCCTCGCTCCTCAATCCCGGTTCACTGGTCGAGCCACACGTCGGCGAGATCCTGCCCCGCGTAGTGGCTGGGCAGGATGTGCCAGCCCTTCAGGGCCTTGTGGTGCACGATGATGCGGTGCCACCAGATGGTCGGGATGGTATACGCCTGCTCGAGCGCGCGCTTCTCGAAGTCGCGGATTATCGCGTAGCGCTTTTTCCTATCGAGCTCGCCCGATTGCTTGTCGTAGAAGTCGTCGAGCACGCGGTCGGTCTGCTGCGCGTAGTTGATCGCCGAGCGGTCGTGCGAGAGGTACTTCTGCAGCTGCAGGTTGGGCTCGTCCATGAAGTCGCAGTTGAAGTCGAGCGCCGCTTCGAACGTCGGTTTATCGCGCTGCTGCGCGGCGAGATAGAGCCGCGTCTCGAGCTGCTCGTGCTTGACGTTCAACCCGATCTGCCGCCACTGGTCGATCAGGAACACACCGACCGGCGTGTAAGGCATGGCAACGGTGCGGTTGGTGAGGGTGAAGGTGAGGTTGGGCACTCCCGCTTCCTTCAGCAGCTTCTTCGCCTCGGCGCGCGAGGCGTTGATGTCCCTGGAGAAGCCCGGGTAGGTGACGAGCTCCTTCTCGCTCGCCGCGAGGTCATAGCCCGGCCGCAGGATCCCGCCCACGTGGCGCACCAGCGCGACCTTGGACAGCGCCTGGGCGCCGCCCCAGCGGTCGATGGCAAGCGAGAGCGCGCGCCGCACCCGTGCGTCGTCGAACGGCTTCTTCTTGGTGTTGAAGGTCACGACCAGGCTGCACACCCACGGCGACTCCTGCGCCACCGCCCTGTCTCCCAGCGCCTTGAGCAGGCGGTCGCGGTCCGCCGGCGAGTGCCCGCGGAACTCGGCGAGCACCTCGCCGGCCGCGAGCGCGTTCACCATTGGGGCGCCGCTGATGAAGATCGCGACATAGCCGTTGAGGTAGGGTTTGCCCTTCTCGAAGTAGTCGTCGAACCTGCGTCCGGTCCAGTGCGAGCCTGCCACGTGCCCGGCGAAGACGAAGGGGCCGGTGCCCATGATGTTGCGCTCCGGAAACTTCGGGTCCTGCTTGAGCTTGGCGGCGCTGTAGACGCAATCCCACGGGCTCGCGAAGTTGCTCAACATGGAGGCGTTCGCCTTCTTCAGCTTGAACACCACGGTGAGCGGATCCGGCGTCTCGATCGAGGCGACGTCCGCGTAGCTCGCCTGGCGCAGCGAGCGCACGCCCGTCGGCGGGTTGCGCAGCCGGTCGTAGGTCGCCTTGATGTCCGCCGAGGTGAGCGCCGAGCCGTCGTGGAACTTGACGCCCTTCCTCAGCTTGAAGGTGTAGGTCAGCCCGTCCTTCGCCACCGTCCACGACTCGGCGAGGTCCCCCTTGATCGCGGGATACTTCGGCGCGTCGAACTTGAGCAGCGTGCTGTAGTGCGGGCGCACCGGGTGAATGAACGCGAACGAGGAATTCGCGTGGCAGTCGTAGTTGGGCGGCTCGGCGCTCACCGCGAACTTGAGCAGCCCTCCGCGCTTCGGCGTCTCCGCGGCCGGGGCGCCGGCCGCGACGGCCAGCGCCGCCACGCCCAGCAGCAACACAGAAAGTTTCATGTGGCTCCTCCTTTTGGCTTGTTTGAGTGCGTTCAGACCTTGATGCAGGCCGCATAGTGCCGCGGGCGCACCTCCCGCAGCTCGGGGATCGTCATCTTACACTCGTCGCTCGCCATCGGGCAGCGTGTGTGGAACACGCAGCCGCGCGGCGGGTTGAGCGGGCTCGGCACTTCGCCGCCCAGCACGCGATACTCGCGCTTCGCCTCGAGCGCCGGATTGGGGATCGGCACCGCGTCGAGCAGCGCCCTGCTGTAGGGATGGACCGGATCGGCGTAGAGCGCGTCGCGGTCGGCGATTTCCATCACGCGTCCGAGGTACATCACGATCACGCGGTCCGAGATGTGGCGCACCACCGCGAGGTCGTGCGCGATGAACAGGAACGTGAGCCCGTACTTCTGCTGCAGGTCTTCGAGCAGGTTGATGATCTGCGCCTGGATCGAGACGTCGAGCGCCGAGACCGGCTCGTCGCACACGATGAACGCGGGCTGCATCGCGAGCGCGCGCGCGATGCCGACGCGCTGGCGCTGGCCGCCCGAGAGCTCGTGGGGGTAGCGCTCGGCCATGTACTCGAAGAGCCCGACCTGGGTCAGCAGCTCCGCCGCTTTCGCGCGCGCCGCCCTCCGGTCGGGCACCAGGCCGTACACGCGCATCGGCTCGGCGATGATTTCGCCGATCGTCATGCGCGGGTTCAGCGAGCTGTAGGGGTCCTGGAAGATCACCTGGATCTTGCGGCGGTAGTCCTTGAGCGCCCGGCCCTCGGCGCGCGTCACGTCGACGCCGTCGAAGACGATCCCGCCGCCGGTCGGCTCCTCGAGCCTGAGCAGCGTGCGCCCGACCGTCGTCTTGCCGCAGCCCGACTCGCCCACCAGTCCCACGGTCTCGCCGCGGTAGACTTCGAACGAGAGCCCGTCCACCGCGCGCACCTCGACGTGCGCCGGCTTCAGCATCCCGAGCCCCGCGCCGACCCTGAAATAGGTCCTGAGCCCATTCACGTTCAGCAGCGGCTTCGCCCTGTCGAGCCGCTTCGCGACCGGCGGCTCGGGATTCGCGCTCTGCAGTCCCAGCCCGGTCGGCCCGACCCGCGACATCTCCCTCGCGCGGATGCACGCGGAGTAGCGGTGCGGCTCGACCGCAACGAGCCCGGGCAGCTCCCTCACGCACGCGTCCTGCCTGGCGGGGCAGCGCGGCGCGAAGCGGCAGCCGGGCGGGGGGTCGAGCAGGTTGGGCGGCAGGCCTTCGATCGTCTCGAGTCTCCTGCCCCGCGGCTGGTCGAGGCGCGGCACCGAGCGGAGCAGGCCGGCGGTGTAGGGGTGCAACGGCCTGGCGAACACGTCGGCGGCGCTTCCCTGCTCCGCCATGCGCGCCGCGTACATTACGTTCACGCGGTCGGCGTAGCGCGCGACGATCCCGAGATTGTGCGTGATGACGACGAGCGCGATGCCGAATTCGCGCGACAGGTCCTTCATGAGCTTCAGGATCTGCGCCTGGATCGTGACGTCGAGGGCGGTCGTCGGCTCATCCGCGATGATGAGCTTCGGGTTGCACGAGAGCGCGATCGCGATCATCACGCGCTGGCGCATTCCGCCCGAGAACTGGTGCGGGTACTGGTCGAGCCGGCGCTCGGGATCGGAAATGCCGACCATCTTCAACAGTTCAGCCGACCGCGCACGCGCCGCCGCCGCATTCATCCCGAGGTGGATCATCAGCGGCTCCATGATCTGGAAGCCGATGGTGAGCACGGGGTTGAGCGAGGTCATCGGCTCCTGGAAGATCATCGCGATGTCGCGCCCGCGGATCTCGCGCATCTCCTCTTCCGGGCGCCTGAGCAGATCGCGCCCCTCGAAGAGGATCCTGCCCCCCACCACCCTGCCCGCGGGCCTGGCGAGCAGGCGCATGATGGAGAGCGCGGACACCGATTTGCCGCAGCCCGATTCGCCGACCAGCGCCACCACCTCGCCGGCCCTGACCTTGTAGGAGATGCCCTCGACCGCACGCACCACCCCGCGGGTGGTTATGAAATGCACGTGCAGCTCGTCGAGCTCGAGCAGCCACGGGCTCGTGCCCGGCGCGGCCGTAACCGGCGCCCCCTCTCGAATGACGGTATCCACTTACACAGGGATTCTTGTCGTAGCCAGCGGCTCAGGCTATTCAGCACCTGAAATGTTGTCAAGCACAGCGGTCAAGATTTTCGGTACCGCCGATGAACGCAGACAAACGCGGATGGATTCAAGATCCGTGTTGACCCGCGTTCACCTACGGCTTCGATCAACCGCTTTTGCTGCCCGCGTTTTTCACGGCCGCCTGCAACGCGCGCGCCACGTGCAAGGCTTCGCGCCCCGCCCCGTCGCGGATCTGGTGGCGGCAGCTCACGCCGTCTGCGACGATCAGCGCGTCAGGCGCGGCCTCTCTCACTCTCGGCAGCAGCGCAGCCTCGCCCATCTTCATCGATATGTCGTAGTGCTCGGCGTCGTAGCCGAAGGCACCGGCCATGCCGCAGCAGCCCGATTCGATGAGCTCGACATCGAGCCCGGGGATGAGCTGAAGCGCTTGCTGCACCGCGGAAACACCCGCGAACGCTTTCTGGTGGCAGTGCCCGTGCACGAGCGCCTTTTTTTGCTCGAGCGCGCCGAGCGCGAGGTCGAGTCTTCCCGCGGCGTGTTCCCGCGCGAGAAATTCCTCGAACAGCATTGCGCTGGACGCGAGCCGCGCCGTCTCGCGTCCCGGTAGCATCGACACGAATTCGTCGCGCAGCGTGTAGAGGCACGAAGGCTCGACTCCGACGACCGGTATCCCGCGCTCCACGTGCGGTGCGAGCGCGGTGAGCATGCGCCGCGCCTCGTTCCTCGCTTCCTCCATCAGGCCGCAGGCGAGGAAAGTGCGGCCGCAGCACAATGGCCGCCCGCCGTCGCGCGGTCGTGCGAAGCGCGCCTCGTAGCCTGCGGCGCGCAGCACTGCGAGCGCGGCGTGCGCGTTTTCCGGCTCGAAATAGCGGTTGAAGGTATCGACGAAGAATATGACTTCGCGTATATCGCGTCGCTCCCCCTCGGAGGGGAAAGGCCGGGGTGGGGATGCGGTAAACATCCGCCTTTCACTCCCATCCCGACCTTCCCCCTTGCAGGGAGAAGATCCCTTCGGATCGGCGGGCACCGGCTCTCGGAAGTAATCTCCGCGCCACTTGGGCAGCGAGCGCTTGCTGCTGAAACCGACGAGTTTTTCCACGAGCCATGCCACGCCCGGGACCGCGTCGCGCCGGTTCACGAGCCAGCGAAAACGCGCCGCCCACGGGGCGTAGCGGGGCAGATGCGCGATCAGCCGATCCCGCAGCGTCAAGCCGTGACGCTTCCTGTAGTGATGGAGGAACTCGATCTTCATCCTCGCCATGTCGACGCCGGTCGGGCACTCGCGCTTGCAGCCCTTGCACGAGACGCACAGATCGAGCGTGGCGTAGAGCTCGTCGGAGGTAAACGCGTCGGGACCGACCTGGCCGGAGAGCGCCAGCCGCAGCGTGTTTGCCCGCCCGCGCGTCGAATGCTGCTCGTCGCGGGTCGCACGATACGACGGGCACATCGTGCCGGCGTCGAACTTGCGGCAGTGCCAGTTGTTGTTGCACATCTCGACCGCCGCCGTGAACCCGCCCCACTCCGACCAGTCGAGCGCGGTGTCGATCTGCGCGGTGCGGTAGCCCGGCTTGAAGCGGAACAGCGAGCGGTCGTCCATCCTGGGCGGGCGCACGATCTTGCCCGGGTTCATGAGCCCCTTGGGGTCAAACAGCGCCTTCACCTCCTCGAACGCGCGCGTGAGCTTGGGGCCAAAGAACGGCGCGATCCATTCCGAGCGCACCAGCCCGTCGCCGTGCTCGCCCGAGTAGGCGCCCCGGTACTCCTGCACCATCTGCGCCGCCTCCTCCGCGATCGCGCGCATCTTGCGCGCCCCGTCTTCCTTCATGTTGAGGATGGGCCGCACGTGCAGGCACCCGACCGAAGCGTGCGCATACCACGTGCCGGTGGTGCCGTGCTTCTCGAAAACCCTCGTGAGCCGCTCGGTGTACTCCGCGAGGTGCTCGAGCGGCACCGCGCAGTCCTCGATGAAGGAGACGGGCTTGCCCTCGCCCTTCATCGACATCATGATGTTGAGCCCCGCCTTGCGCACCTCCCATACGTCGCGCTGCAGCTTCTCGTCAGCGATCTCTACCACGCTACCGGGGTGTCCCCGGTCGCCCATCAGCCCGGAGAGCTGCCTGAGCTTCGCCACCTGTTCGCCCCGGTCCTCGCCCGCGAACTCGACGAGCAGGATCGCGTCGGGATCGCCTTTGAGGAACCGCTCGACGGTCGCCCGGAACGCCGGGTTGCCGCGCGCGAGGCCGATCATCGTGCGGTCGACGAGCTCCACTGCGGTGGGCCCGAGCTCGACGATGTGCTGCACGCTGTCCATCGCCTTGTAGAACGTTGCAAAATGGACGATGCCGAGCGTGCGATGGGGCGGCAGCGGCGCGAGATCGAGATGAACGCGCCTCGAGTAGGCGAGCGTGCCTTCCGATCCGACGAGGAGATGCGCCATGTTGAACGGCGCGGCAGCTACCGTATCGAGGTTGTAGCCGCCGACGCGCCGCAGGAGCTTGGGATAACGGCGCTCGATCTCTTCCGCATCGCGCGCGGTGATCCCGCGGATCTTCCTGACGAGCTCGAGATAGCCGCGCGGCGCATCGAGCTGCGCGAGATCGGCGGGAACTGCGGCGAAGCGGTATTCCGCGCCGCCGGCAAGCACCGCGTCGATCGCGCGCACGTTGTGCACCATGTTGCCATAGCGGATCGAGCGCGAGCCGCAGCTGTTGTTGCCCGCCATTCCGCCGACGGTGGCCTGCGCGCTGGTTGAGACGTCGACCGGGTACCACAGCCCGTGGGGCTTGAGGAAGCCGTTCAGGTGATCGAGGACGATGCCCGGTTGCACCGCGACCGTGCGCGCCTGCTTGTCAAACGCCACCACGCGGTTCAGGTGTTTGCTCACGTCGATCACCAGCGCCGCCCCGACGGTCTGGCCGCACTGCGAGGTCCCCGCCCCGCGCGGCAACACCGGCACGCTTTCGTCGACGGCGATCTGGAGCGCGACGAGCGCGTCGCGTTCCGTCCTGGGTACGACCACGCCCACCGGCTCGATCTGATAGATCGAAGCATCGGTCGCATAGCGGCCCCGCGAGATCGCGTCGAACAGCACGTCGCCCTCGATCTCGCGCTTCAATCGCGTGGCGAGCCGGCTGTCGCCGAGCCGGGGGTGGAATTTCACGCTGAACGCCGGGGTCGCCGCGGGTTGTGGTTCGCGGATCTTGCTCATCCCGCCGCAGGCTGCGCCGGTGCGGATTCAGGCGCGTGACCGAGCGCCTCCATTACCAGCACCAGCTTGTTCGCCAGATGGTCGCGCAGCAGCAGCTTGAGGCGTGCGCCATCTCGCCGGACGAGCGCATCGAGGATTTCCTCGTGCTCCTTGACCGCCTTGTCCCAGCGGCCGCGCGACAGATTCGCGATGTAGCGCGCGCGCAGCACGTAGGCGTTCAGGCTGCCGTAGACCTGAGCGAGCGTCGCGTTGCCCGCGCGTTCGACGAGCTTGAGATGAATCCGCTGGTTGCAGCGGAAATAGGCGGCGAGATCCCCGCGCGCGTGGTGGGCAAGCATCTCGTAATGCAGCGCGCGGATTTCGGCGATGTCGGCATCGTTGGCGTTGCGGCACACGAGATCTCCCGCGAGCGCCTCGAGCGCGCCCAGCACGACGAAAATTTCCTTCACTTTCTCCGGCTTGAGCGGCGCCACTTTCGCGCCGCGGTTGGGCGCGAGCTCGACCAGCCCCGCGGAGGCGAGATACTTGATCGCCTCGCGCAACGGCGTGCGCGAGATACCGAGGCGCTCGGCGAGCACGCGCTCGTTCAGCTTCGACTCGGGCGCGAGCTCGCCCTGCACGATCATGTCGCGCAGCCGCCCGACGACCTCTTCGTGGAGCAGCCGCCTCTCGACCAGTCCTGGAGACCGCGAAGCACCTTCCGCAGCGAGCTCGGGGGAAATCCTCAACACGTCTCATCTCCACTGATTTTGCATTCATAATACAAAAAATTGGCGGTCCTGGCAAATTACAAAGATATAATTCTTGTTTATCATATTGTTATAACGGATACCACAAGCCAGCCAATTTTTGCATACAAAAATTCCTTGAAACCTGCGGTGTCACGGGTTACCATTCTTAGGCTCGCATCGAACAGCAGGCGAGGCTAGCCCATGGCATATGCGACCGGCCGCCACTTCCTCCAGATTCCGGGTCCGACCAACGTTCCCGAGCGCGTGCTGCGCGCCATCGATCATCCCACGGTAGATCACCGCGGTCCCGAGTTCCAGAAGCTCGGGCTCGAAGTGCTTGAAGGGCTTAAGCGTGTGTTCAAGACGCAAAGCCCGGTAGTGGTCTTCCCCGCCTCGGGAACCGGCGCCTGGGAAGCCGCGCTCGTCAACACGCTCTCGCCGGGCGACAGGGTGCTCATGTTCGAGACCGGGCACTTTGCGACCCTGTGGCAGAACATGGCGAATAAACTCGGGCTCGCGCCCGAGTTTATGAAAGGGGACTGGAGACATGGGGCCGATCCTGCTGCGATAGAGGCACGGCTGGCGGAGGACAAGAAGCGCGAGATCAAAGCCGTGTGCGTCGTGCACAACGAGACTTCGACGGGGGTCACCTCACGGATTGCCGAGGTGCGCAAGGCGATCGATCGCGCCGGTCACTCCGCGCTGTTCATGGTGGACGCCATCTCCTCGCTCGCCTCGATCGACCATCGCCACGACGAGTGGGGAGTCGACGTCACGGTAGCGGGCTCCCAGAAAGGGCTGATGCTGCCGCCGGGGCTCTCGTTCAACGCGTTGAGCGACAAAGCGCGCGCGGCGGCGAGGCGGGCAAAGCTCCCGAAATCATACTGGTCGTGGGAGGACATGCTCGCCAACAACCAGAACGGTTTTTTTCCCTACACTCCGGCAACCAACCTGCTCTACGGATTGCGCGAGTCGCTGCGAATGCTTGCGGAGGAAGGGCTGGAAAACGTCTTTCGCCGCCACGACCGTCACGCCGAGGCGACGCGCCGCGCGGTGCGCGCGTGGGGGCTCGAGATCCTGTGCGCCGACCCCCACGAGTACTCGAGCGCGCTCACCGCGGTGCTGATGCCGGAGGGCACGAGCGAGATCGCGTTTCGCAACGTCGTGCTCGAGCGGTTCAATCTTTCGCTCGGGTCGGGGCTCGGGAAGCTCCGCGACAAGGTGTTCCGCATCGGGCACCTGGGTGACTTCAACGATCTCATGCTGTGCGGCACGCTTGCCGGCGTCGAGATGGGGCTCGCGTCCGCCGGGGTGCCGCACAAGCAGGGAGGCGTCGCCGCCGCGATGGAGTATCTCGCATCGGCGAACTTAGAGTCCCTAACATAATGAAACGCACGTGCGTTGCGAGCCCAAAGCGTCGAGAGCGCGAAGGCGCTCGCAGGTCGTATCGCGAATACGACCAAGAGCGCCGACAATGCTATCGGCGCTTTGGGCTGCAACCCAAAGGGCTGGCACGAGTTTTTGCCCAGGGTATTGTCGCCCGACTTGCCCATATTCGCGATATGGGCTGCGTCGGGCTTCGCGCCCTGAGCAAAAATCGTGACAGCGCAGCGCGTGTTTCATTATGTTAGGAACTCTTAGCAGCGGACAAGAAAGCCAGCGCCAGGCTCGGCGTCGCATAGGCAACAAGCAAGAACCGCAGATGAACGCGGACAGACGCTGACAGCTACGCGGCGTCGGATTGACGCGCTGTCGTACCCTGTCGCGATGGATCGAGGCTACAATAGGCTGGCGCAGGTCCGGGAAAAGAGGAGGAAACGATGTCACGAAGTTTGCGCCCCGCCGCCTGTCGGCTGGTCGCCGCGATGCTCATCGCGGCAGCGACGCACGCTGCGGCGCAGGGCTACCCCGCCAAACCGGTACGGATGATTGTGCCGAGCACACCCGGGGGCAGCGTCGATACGCTGGCGCGCATCGTGGCGCAGAAAATGACCGCGAGCCTCGGGCAGCAGGTCGTCGTCGAAAACCGTGCGGGCTCCGGCGGGGTGATCGGAACCGAGATCGCCGCGAAGAGCGCGCCCGACGGCTACACGCTGCTCGATGCCGCGAGTTCCCAGGCGGTGAACGCCGTGCTGCACAAGCTGTCCTTTGACACCCTCAGGGACTTCGCGCCGATCACGATGCTCATGCTCACCCCGAACTTCCTCGTCGCGCACCCGTCGCTGCCGATCAAGACGGTGCCGGACCTGATCAGGCTCGCGAAAGCGCACCCGGGCCAGATCACGTTCGCTTCGGCCGGCGTCGGCAGCGCGCCGCACATGGCGGGCGAGCTGTTCAAGTCGCTGGCCAAGGTCGATCTCGTGCACGTGCCGTACAAAGGGGGCGGCCCGGTCTTCGTCGACCTGATCGGCGGGTACGTGCAGTTGTCTTTCCTGAACATCGCGAGCAGCCTGGTGCACGTCAGGGCCGGGAAGGTGAGAGGCATCGCCGTGACCTCGTCCAGGCGCTCGCGCTCGGCGCCGGAGTTTCCGACCATTGCCGAATCGGGCGTACCCGGATACGAGATCTACGAATGGAACGCCTTGTTCGCGCCTGCCGGCACGCCGCCGGGGATCATCGCGAGGCTGAATGCCGAGATCATCAAAATCATGGCGGCGCCCGATGTGCAGGAACGCCTGTTCCAGCTCGGCGCAGAAGCCGCGACCAGCACTCCCGAGCAACTCGGCGACCGCATCCGCCGCGAGATCGCGAAGTGGGGCAAGGTCGTCAAGGATATGGGGATCAAGGCCAATTAGCCGGCATCGCCTATACTGACAACACATGGAGGAGACACGACCATGACGACGCGCCGCAGATTCCTTCAGTTTTCGGGAGCCGCCCTTGCAACGCCGGCGCTACCGCGGTTTGCATGGGCGCAGGAGAAGAAGTGGCCGGTCAGGCCGATCCGGGCGATCGTCCCGTTCAGCCCCGGCTCGACCATCGACGTTATCGGGCGTATCGTGCTCGAGCCGCTTTCGGCCGCGCTCGGCCAGCCGATCGTGATCGAGAACCGCGGCGGCGCCGGCGGGACGATCGGATCAGCCATCGTCGCCAAGGCGGAGCCCGACGGCTACACGATCCTGATCCACGCCTCCGCGCATTCAGCGGCGCCGGCCGCCTATCCGAAGGCGCCCTATCACGCGGGTCGCGATTTTTCCGCGGTCGTTTCCTTCGGCAGCGTGCCCAACGTGACGGTGATATCGCCCGCGAAAGGCATCAAGACGCTCAAGGAGCTGGTGGAGGCCGCCAGGAAGGGCTCGTTCACCTTTGCGTCGGCGGGCGTTGGCAGCGCCACGCACTGGGCCGCCGAGCGGCTGCGGCTGAGCGCCGGATTCAAGGCCGTCCATGTGCCGTTCCGCGGCGGCCCCGAGGCCCTGACCGAGGTGGCGACCGGCCGCGTTGATTTCATGTCGATTGGCATTACGTCCGGCCTGCCGTTCATCCGCTCGGGCCGGCTCATTCCGCTCGCGGTGAGCACGCTCAAGCGCTCGAGCACGCTGCCGGAGGTGCCGACAACCACCGAGGCCGGCTATCGCGACAGCGACTACACCTTCTGGAACGGCATGCTCGTGCCTGCGAAGACGCCGCGCGCCATCATCAACCGGCTCCATGCGGAAACGCAGAAAGTGCTGCGCCTGCCGTCCGTGACCGAGAAGCTCAAAGCGCAGGGAATCGAGCCGATGCCGCTCGCGCCCGCCGAATTCGACGCCGTGATCGCGAAAGAAATCGAGAGCAACATCGCCATCGTCAAGGCGGCGGGGCTGAAGTTCAACTGAGCCAGGAGTTTGTCGGGCTTGGCCCCGACAAACTCCTTGTGCACCCCCCCTCAAAAGCGAGCCTGGAGTTGAACAGGGTGATCCCGACATGACCGTCATCTGCCCATGGTACCGGCTCGGCTACGTCATTCCTCACCTGTACACCGACCTCGATGCCTACCAGTTCTACCGCGTCGCCCCCGAGGGCATGATGCTCGTGACGACCGGCCTCAACCTGAAGGATTACACGCTTGCGGCCGTCGAGCGGGAGCTACCGGCCCTGTGGGAACGTTTCGATGTGCTCGCCGGGAAAAAGGTGGATCGAATCTCCCTCTCGGGCGTGCCGGTCGCCTCGGCGCTCGGGCGGGCCAGGATGCGGGAGATCCTCGCCGAAGGCCGGGCCCGGACCGGACTGCCGTGCGACACGGACCTCGAAGCGCACATCGCGACGTTGCAGCACTTCGGCGCAACGCGGATCGCGCTGGCCACCCGCTGGCTCGAGGCCGTCAACGCCGCGCTCACCCGCTACCTCGCCGAGGCAGGCATCGAAGTCATCGCCTGCCGTTCACGCGCTCGCTCGCTCGAGGAGAACAAGCACGCGAGCGCCGACGACGACCATCTGCTCGCGCTCGAGCTGGGCGGCGAGGTTCTGCGCGAGACGCCGGATGCCCAGGCGCTCCTCATGCCGGGCGGTCTGTGGTACGCCATCCACGCGGTGCCGCTGCTCGAGGCCGAGTACGGCCGGCCGGTATTGCTCAACATCCTCTCGACGATCCGGGCGGCGCTCCACGCGGCAGGTGACCGCATGCTCTACCGTCCCGATCCACGCTGGGGCAAGGTCCTCGCCAGCCTGTGACCACCCGCGGGTGACGAAAAGTAAACAGGGTCAGTGTAACTTTTCCACCAGATGAAAATGTTACTCTGACCTAGTTCGGTGTTCGGAGATGCTAATCGCCAACGGAACGCCGGTGCCTGGAATGATCCGACACCAGACCCATCGAAAACTTCTCCTACGCTGCCACGCGCGAAATTGCGAAGTGGGGTAAGGCAGTGAAATACTCCGTCGCGCGTGTGGATCGAGGTAATAGCTACTACTGGAGGAGGACTGATGAAGAAAGATCGTTCGAAGCTGCGGCTGGCGTGCGCTTTGCTTCCTGGCGGGCTGAGCTCACCGCGGGCGTGGTTGAAGCATTTGCAGAGGGGCGTCGACGCGGCGCGGTCCGGCAGCGTTATCGCGCGCGGCATGATTGCCATGATTGCGGCGGCAGGAATAATCACCGCGATCGACCGCGCCGCCTACGCTCAGGACTTTCCGACCCGGGCGGTACGGATCGTGGTGCCCACCACGCCTGGCGGGACGCTTGACTTTGTCTCGAGACTGCTCGCGCAGAAGCTGAACGAGTCGTGGAGTCAGGCCGTCGTCGTGGACAACCGCGCTGGCGCCGGCGGAATCATCGGTTACGATATCGCTGCCCGGGCCAACCCCGACGGACATACGATAGTCGTCGTAGCGAGCACGTTCACAGTCACCGCCAGCGTGCACAAAAAGCTGCCATACGACGCGGTGCGCGACTTCGCGCCCGTCACGCTTCTCGTGTTCGCTCCATGGGTGCTCGTCGTCCATCCTTCACTGCCGGCGCGTTCCGTAAAGGAATTGGTCGCGTTCACGAAAGAGCGGCCCGGACAGATCAACTACGCTTCGACGGGCAGCGGCGGGGCAACCCACCTGGCAGCGGAAATGCTGAGGAGCATGACAGGCGCCGACATCACTCATGTACCCTACAAGGGAACCATGGCAGCGGTGAACGATGTAGTCAGCGGCCGCGTGCAACTTGCCATTACGGGCCTGACGGCTGCTATGCCGCAAGCAAAGGCCGGCAAGCTGCGAGTACTTGCCGTGACGGGGAAGAATCGGTCGGCGGCGGCACCGGACGTTCCGAGGATCGGCGAATCGGTGCCCGGCTACGAATACAACAACTGGTTCGGCGTCCTGGCACCGCGATCTACACCCGCCCGGATCGTCCAGCAGTTAAATGAGAACATCGTGCGTGCGCTGCACACCGCCGACGTAAGGAAAGTCCTGCTCGGACAGAGTATGGAGATTGCAGGAACGACTCCGGGCCAGTTTGGCAAAATGATCCAGCAGGAGATCGAGAAATACACGGCCCTGGCAAACACAATCGGCGTGCAGATCGAGTAGAGATGGGGAGACCGGCACTGCTAAAAGTAAACAGGGTCAGTGTGGCCCGGATTCATCCGAAGCGGTGGGCCGCCGTGGTGCAGCGTGCGGGCGTGCGGGCCGAGTGAGGGCGTGACGAGCGGCGAAATGATGAAGTGACGAGAACTGGTGACGGGATGCCGAGTTGGCAGCCGGCAGCTGTCAGTTCGCAGTTACTGCACGCTCAGTAATGTCCGGTTAAAAGTCGAACAGTTTCGAGCTGGTGAATTTGAAGAAGAGCTCCACTGGCAGGGCTGGAAGGGGTAGAGGGTCAGGTCTTGCATTAACGTACGCTAATGCAAGACTTGACCCCATTACTCGGCATTACTCCTAATGCAAGACTTGCCCCCATTACTTTTACCTCGTTCTACTTCGACGGTATGGCAGGCAGAAGCAAGTAAGACGGCTTATCCCCGCCAGCGTAGACCGTGTTCCTAGCGCCGATGTTGTAGTCCGCGTGATAGTGGGTGTAATGCCCGGTACCCATGCCATCACGCGGCTGGATGTCGAGACGCAGCTTGTGGCCTTTCCTGAATATCATCGACGTCGGCCAGATTTCCACCTGGCACTCGACGATCTCATCGGGCTTCAGCCACCACCGTTCGTTGTGCGCATGGTACGGGCGATATGGCAGCGAACGCTGGGGGTCCAGCTTGCGATGCGAGACGCGGAGCCAGCCCTTTGTCACGGCGGGCACTTGCTGGCTTTGCTGGCCTACCTCACAGATATCCTTGCCGTCGGGGCCGATGTTGCGAATCGTTACGAAGATGTCCATATCTTCGGACGTGCTCGACACCCAGATATTGAGCACAAGCGGCCCTGTCACCTCGGTGTCTTCGGCCATGGGAACGGTTTCGAAAGAAACGCCACGGCGACCGATACCGTGGCTCAGCGATTGTGGTGATCCTGGAGCGACCCCGGCATGGGTCGATTCACTTGCCGGATACGTGAGCTTACCCAGCTCTTGTGGGGGTGCGGGCGTAAGCCGCCCTGCTACGGCGTTCGGGTCGGCCGAGGTCTCGCGCTCAATTTCGAGATACATCTTGGTCCAGCGAGTTTGCGCGAGCGGCCACTCGTTTTCGAAGCGAAATGGATAGCGCTCGGTGCTGCCCCCGGTACGGATCTCCAGCTTCACCGGCGGCTCGTCCATGATGCCGGTGTCGATGCCCTTCAGCCAGTAGTCGAGCCAGCGTAGTTGATCGAGCTTGCCTTCTTCGGAATAGAAGCTGTCCCGATGCGAGCCGGTATGAACGCGCAGCTTTTTGTGCTTGGACGCGGCATTCATGAACGCCTCGATATTGCCGCGAAGGTGCAATTGGTGTCCGCCCCAGTTGCCGCAGCTGAACACCGGCACGGTGATGTTTGCCCACCTTGCGCTGCGCATGCTCCAGAAATCCGAATCGAGATCATTGCGCATCCACTGCCACAGCATGTCGGGCTGAAACGCGTCCGGGTTGTAGCTGCGCGGCCTGCCGAGCAGGTGGTGGGCGGTTTGCGTGTTGATCCAGTTGGTGACCTGGCCGAATGCGAAAATGCCGCCGTGATAGACCTGATCGCGATAGATGTCTGCGCGCCCCTCCCACGGTATGATGGCCTTCAGCGACGGCGGCTGCAGGCTCGCGACACGCCACTGGCAATTTGCGTGGTACGAGGTCCCCGAAGTGCCGATGTTGCCGGAGCACCAAGGCTGGCGTGCGACCCATTCGATCGCGTCGTAAAAGTCGACCGCCTCCTGATACGAGCTGAGATCGGCTCTACCCGGGGACTTGCCGGTCCCGCGGGAGTCCACCCGCACGCAAGCGTAGCCGCGCGCGCACCACCACACGGGATTGACCGTCTCCCAGGCCAGATACTCGTTAGGTTTTTCGTCTATGCCTGCGGGTGGAATCCACGGCATGTCTTTCTGATAGGGTCCGATATTCATGATCGCCGGAAAGCGCGCATCGCCGCCGTCGGGTCGATAGATGTCCGCATAGATGAGCGTGCCGTCGCGAAGCGGGATCTTGACGTCCTTCTCGACGATCAGCTTATGGTACTCCGGCCGGGACACGCGTTCGCTCTTGGTACTCACAACATCTCCTTTCATCAAGAGTCCATATACGACTCCAACAGCCTGACGCAAAAAGGGTTGTCACTCCCGCGCAAGCGGGAGTCCATAAATCCGCTCGCAAAGAAATCAAATACTTCTGGATTCCCGCCCCCGATTACAGCATTCGAGGGCAAGCCCCCGATTAGAGCATTCGAGGGCAAGCTTTGAGGTAGAATCAAAAAGTGTGTAAATGAGAAAGGCGGCGTAACCTTTCGGCTGGAAGCTTGAGTTCAACCAACGCCCGGTTGCTGCCGGGATGAAAGGAGACGCCACCCATGAAACAGAAGAACACAAGTATCGAGTCCGC
>JACQGO010000089.1 GCA_016199485.1 Betaproteobacteria bacterium | reverse complement strand
TCATGTCTTTCTCCGCCCTGGAACTCGTCAACACGACGACCGGGACCGTGCACAGATCGGCGTCACCTTTCACTGCTGCGAGCACCTCGTGGCCGCTCTTGCGCGGGAGTTTGAGGTCGAGCACGATCACGTCCGGACGCGGTACCCCGGAAAAAGCGTTTTCCCGCCGCAGGAACGCAAGCGCTTCCTCGCCATCGCTCACGACGAACATGCGATTCGGGATTTCCGCGACATTCAACGCTTCCACCATCATCCGTACGTCGGCCGGGTTGTCCTCGACGAGGAGAATGTTGATCCCCGTGTCGCTTGCCGGACCTCTCTTCTCGATCGCGATCATGCTCCTCGCCCCGGCAGCCGCGGGATGGTGAAGCGGAACGTCGCCCCCTGTCCTTCCTGCGATTCGACCCAGATTTTGCCGCCGTGTGAGTCGACAATCTTGTTGCAGACAGCAAGTCCTATGCCAGTTCCCGGATATTTGTCGGCCCCGTGCAGGCGCTCGAAGATCTCGAAGATGCGCCGGTGGTGCCTGGGGCTGATGCCGATCCCGTTGTCGCGCACCGAGAATATCCAGTGCGTATCGTCGCTGGACACGTTCACCTCGACGCGCGGCGGCTCGCGCCCGCGGAATTTTATCGCGTTGCCGACGAGATTCCTGAATACCTGCTCGACGAGCCGGCCGTCTGCAAAGATCCGTGGCAGCCGATCGTGCACGATGGTCGCCCCGCTTTCATGAATCGCCGCCGAAAGCCCCTCGACCGCGCGCCCGAATACCGCCTCGCAGTCGGTTTCGGCAAATGCACGGTACTGCGCGCCGGCCCGGGAAAAGGCAAGCAGGCCGTCGATCATAGCGCGCATGTGGGCAGTACCCTCGACGATGAACGCGATGTAGTCGTTGGCGTCCTCGTCGAGCCTGTCCCGGTAGCGCGCCTCGAGCAGCCCGGCGAAGTTGGCGACGGTGCGCAGCGGCTCCTGCAGGTCGTGCGAGGCGACGAACGCGAACTTCTCGAGCTCGGCGTTGATGCGGCTGAGCTCCGCGGTCCTTTCCTCCACCCTCCGTTCCAGTTCCTCGTTCGATTTCTGCAGCGCCGCTTGCGTCGAGCGCAGCTCCTGATTGAGCGCCTCGGCGTGGTCCCTGGCGCTCGTGAGGTACGCGATGAGCGCGCTGTTTTCGTAACGCAGGTTGAGCGCATCGGTGATCGCGCGGTGGATGCGCCTCCCGATCACGATCATCGCCGCGAGGTACAGCGCAAGCATCCAGCCCATCGCGGAGTGGATCAGCCCGCCCCCCAGCAGAAAGCGGGTGATCACCGGAAGCAGCACGGCGAGCGCAAACAACGCAAATGCCGGGAACACCGGGGTCAGCGTGGTCACCGCGCCAGCCACCATGCCGCCCAGCACGAACGCGAGAAACACCTGGTGCTCGAGCGACTGGACGGGGAACAGGACTGCAGCGGCGGCCCCCCATACCGCGCCGGAGGCCACGGCGCCGGCCAGAAAATGGTTGCGCCAGCGCGACACCCCGCCCGCGGGCGGTCGGGCACGGCGAAACGCGACGCCGTCGCCGACGCGCGCGGCCGTGACCGCACAGAAACACGCGAGCCATACGATCACGGCCACGGGTTCCGCGACCGACCATTGCACCGCTGCGAGCACGATCGCGCCGGCGAGCGCCACCAGCTGTGAGCTCGGCAGGTGCCCGTACGCAAGCCGCACCCGCTCGAGCAGCACCAACTGGCGTTGTTCCACGCGCGCCGCGGCGTCGTCCGGATGCGTCCGCACGCTCGAAATCGCGCTGGTCATGGCCAAGAGTGCCTAACCTGTTTTGTTATGCGCGGGGACGACCGCGTTGCAGCCGCCCGGTCAGCGAAAGGCAACGTACAATATCCGAATGGTCGCACCGCACACAAGCCCGGCCGCGCTGGCAGCCGCAATCGATGCCGTTCTGCCGCAGACGCAATGCCGGCAATGCGGCTATCCCGGCTGCAGGCCGTACGCGGAGGCGATCGCCGCCGGGCGCGCCGCGATCAATCGATGCCCGCCCGGCGGCGAGCAGGGCGTGCGCGAACTGGCGGCGCTGCTCGGCGTGCCGGCAGTACCGCTCGACCCGCGGTTCGGTGCCCCCAAGCCCGAGGCGGTTGCGGTGATCGACGAGGAGCTGTGCATCGGCTGCACGCTGTGCATCCAGGCGTGTCCGGTGGACGCCATCGTCGGCGCGCGCAAGCTCATGCACACGGTGATCGCGCGCGAGTGCACCGGCTGCGAGCTGTGCCTGCCGCCGTGTCCGGTCGATTGCATCCGCATGGTCGCGACCGGAGATACGCCGACGCGGGAGGAGAAAAAACGCGCGGCGGAACGTGCACGCGCGCGTTACGAATTGCGGCAGTCGCGTGTCGCCCCGGAACACGCCGGACGCGGTGCGGAGCCGCTGCGCGCGACCGCGTCGCAGGACGCCGCACACCGGAAAAAACAGGCGCTCGTGCAGCGCGCGATCGAACGCGCGAGGGCGCGCCTCAAAGCCCGCGCACAGGGGGACAGTTAACGTCCGAAGATTCCGCGCAGGATGCCGCCGGGGTCAACGCCGATGCCGCGCTGTCCCGGACGGACCGTGGGCGCCGCTTCTTCCTCTTTGAGCGGTTTCGCGCCGGAGGGCGGTGCGGGTCGCGCTGCCGGCTGCGCGACGGCGTCCGCGTCGATCGCCCGGAGCTGCGGCTCGGCGCCCGCCGGTAGCGACGCGACGCGCGGCGCGAGCGCGTCGCCGAGATGCGTAAGCCGCTCGCCGGGATGAGGATGCGTCTTGAACAGCAGCGCGAGCGCCGAATCGTCTCCGGCGCGCGCCGCGAGCTTGTGTACCACCTCGACCAGGCCGTACGGGCTGTAGCCAGCGCGCGCCGCGAGCACCACTCCGATCACGTCGGCCTCATACTCCGCGCTCTTGTCGAGGCCGCGCGCGAACACTTCAGCTCCGTTGCCGATCAGCGTGCCGAGGAACTCCGAGCGGCTCTGCGCGCGCGCAAGCTTGCTCCCTGCGGAAATCGCGGCGCTTTTCTGCATCACCGTAACATGATGGCGCTTGACAATGTGGCCGATCTCGTGCCCCAGCACCCCGGCGAGCTGGGCCTCGCTGTCGAGCATCTCGTAGAGCCCGCGCGTGATCAGCACGTAGCCTCCCGGGGACGCGAACGCGTTCACGTCGGAGGTCTCGATCACGCCGAAATGCCACGGCAGATCGGGGCGCTCCGACTGCGCGGCGATCCAGCGCCCGACGCGGTTCACGTACGACTGCAGTTCGGGATCGCGGGTAAGCGGCGCGGTGCCGAGCACGCGGCCGGCGATCTCGCGCCCCACCGCGATCTCGTCCTGTTCACTCAGGCCCCCGGCGGCGGCGAGATCCGGCGCGAGATCGAGAATTCTTCCCAGATCGAGCGCAAGCCCGCTGCCCGCGGCGAGCCCGCCCGCCACCAGCGTCGCGATCAGCACCGATTTCATGCGCGAGGCGGCCGTCATTTCGGCTCCAGGTAGTCAACGCGGGCAGCGGAGAGGCCCGATGCCCTCGCCTGTTGCTCCGCCGCCTCTTTCGAGGCCGCATAGCGCTCGAGAAGCTTCATTTCCCCGGCGTCAAACTTCGCCTGCCGTAGATCCTCCTCACCCAGCCCGCGGATGCCTATGGTGCTGGTGACGCTGATCTTCTGACGCGGCGCGAACAGCCGGCTCAGCGCGGCGCCGCCGCCCGCGCCGCGCTCGCGCTCGACAAAGCGCACGTTGAACATGAACAGCCACCCGCTCGCCTCCTGCGTCTTGAGGTTCAACCACGCGCCGCGTTTCGCCAGCACTTCGCCTGGCGTGCCCCGCTTGAGCTGCGCGACCGGCCGGGATTCGAGCGCGGGTTCGGCATAAAGCGGAGTGTCGCGCTCGACTACCACCTGCTGGGCAAGGCAAAGCGCGGCGCCGGAGGCGAGCAGCCACAGCGCTGCGATGAGTTGAACAAGGTGGGCGCGCATGGTCGAAGGGAAACGTTGTTCCCCATTATAGGCGGCGCCGGGGCCGCCTACCACGAAAAACGCCGGCTCGCGGCCGGCATCGCGGGCGGGCGCCGTTCAGCGCGCGCAGTCCGCGAGCTGCCGTGCCAGGAAATCCACGGCGAGCGGGCGCACCCGCTTCGCCAGCTCCGGCTGGTAGCCTTCCGAGACCGGGGCGACGAAGCCGTGCAGTCCCTCCGAGTAGAAATGCCACTCGAGCGGCTGGCCGTTGGCGAGGAAGCTCTGCCACACCTTGAGCTGCACTTCGTTCGAGCTGATGCGGTCGTGCCCGCCGTAGATCACCAGCGACGGGCACTTGATCTCGCGCGCCGCCCTGATCGGGTGGTGCGGGCGGATTTCGGTCTCGGGTTCGTCCTTGATCGAGGGGTAATACGCGACGAAGGCGCGCACCTGGGGATTGGCCGCGATGAAGTGTATGCCGAGCCGCCCGCCCATGCAGTAACCGATCACGCCGACGCGCGCCGCATCCACGTCATCGCGCGCCACGAGATAATCCCAGCTCTTCCTGATGACCTCGACGAACCCGGGATCGCTCACCTGCTGCTGGATGTCCTGCCCCTGTCCCAGATGATGCGCGCCGGGGTAGCCCAGCAAATGATAGAGATTGGGCACAAACGCGGTGTAGCCGAGCTCCGCGTAGTCGTAGGCTTCGCTCTTCAGGTTGTCGGTGACGCCGTGGTTGTGGTGGATCCAGAGCAGCGCCGGGCCGCGGTGCTCGCGCCGCGGACAGGCGAGATAGCCCGAGATGCCGTCCTTCTCCATGACGAGCTTGCGTGCGACGATGGCCATGATGGGTCCCCCCTGTCCGTGTTCTCCCGCTATTCGCCCTTGATTCCGGCTTCGCGAATCACCCTGCCCCATGCGACGAGATCGGCTTTGATGATCGCGGCATATTCCTCCGGCGTCGTCGCCGCGCCTTCCGCGCCGAGTGCGGCAAGCCGCTTCTTCACCTCGGCCTGCGCCACGACGCGCGTGATTTCGGCGTTGAGCCGGTTGATGATTTCGCGCGCGGTGCCGGCAGGCGCAAGCACCCCGTACCACGGACTCACCTCGTAGCCGCGCACCCCCGCCTCGTCGACCGTGGGCACACCGGGAAGCTGCGGCGAACGCTTCTTGCCCGTCACCGCGAGCACCCGCAACTTGCCCGCCTTCAGGTGCGGCAGCGCGGGCGGGATCGGCAGGAACGAGAAATGCACCTGCCCCGCGAGCAGATCGGTGGTCGCCGGCCCGGACCCCTTGTACGGGACATGCACGATGTTGATCCTGGTCATGCTCGCGAACAGCGCCCCCGAGAGGTGCGGATTGCTGCCGACACCCCCCGACGCGTAATTGAGCCCGCCCGGCCGGCTGCGCGCCAGCGCGATCAATTCCCGCACCGACTTCGCCGGCAGCGAAGGATGCACCGCGAGCACGTTGGGCGCGCGCGCCATGAGGATCACCGGAGCGAAGTCCCTCGTCGTGTCGTAAGGGACCTTCGAGACCTGCGGGTTCATCACCAGGCTGCCTACGCCGCCCGAGAGCAGCGTGTAGCCGTCCGGCGCCGCCTTCGCCACGAAGTCGGTGCCGATGTTGCCGCCGGCTCCGGGCCGGTTTTCCACCACCACCTGCTGTCCCACTGATTCGGAGATTTTCTGCGCGATGATGCGCGCGATGATGTCGTTGACGCCGCCCGCGGGAAACGGCACCACCAGGCGTACCGGTCTCGCCGGATATGCCTGTGGCCACGCGGCGGGCGCTGCAAACACCGCGAGCACCAGCGCGCACCTCCAGACGTTCAAGCGCAGCCCTCTGCTTCCGGTCATGGACCCCCTCCAGTTTCGAAACAGCACCACCCCGCAGCGGCGGCGCGGTTGATCGTGATCGGCGCAGCGACGGCCGATGCCGCGCGCGACAGAATGCTATCAGCTTCACGCGGGCGCAACAATCGCCCCCGCCCGAAGGAGTCCTTTTCACGCGGCGGAGGAGATTGACAACGCGGCCGCAGGTTTCTAGCCTAGCGCCAGCACGAAATCGAGGAGCACGCATGCCAGCGCACAGTACATCCGTCAAGGCGATCACCGGCGGCAGGCTCATCGACGCCGCCGGCGACACCGTCATGAAGGACCCCGTGGTCATCGTCGAAGGCAGGCGCATCAAGACGGTCGGCGCGCGCGGCGCGGTGAGGATCCCCGCCGGCGCGCAGCTCATCGACGCCGGCGACTGCACGCTGCTGCCGGGCATGATCGATTGTCACGTGCACGTCGCGGCCTTCAACTGCCTCACTTTCGACAACTACCGCGTCGCGGTGTTCGAAGTCTCGCCGCAACTGCAAATGTTCTACTCGCTGTTTCACTCCCAGCTCATCTTCGAGATGGGATTCACCACGCTGCGCGACATGGGGCGCGGCACGCCGCGCGGCGGCTACACTGCCGAGCTTTGCGCGGTGCGCGACGCGATCAACGCCGGCATCATGCCGGGGCCGCGGCTCATCGTGAGCGGGCGCACCATGATCACCGGCTCGCATTTCGACCTGCTGACGCTGCCGCGCGCGGCAAAGCGCGAGCCGGGATTCACCGCGGACGGCCCGTGGGACCTGCGGCGTGCGGTGCGCGAGCACCTGCGCACCGGCTGCGACGTGGTCAAGACCTGCGTCTCCGGGGGCGTGGCCGACAAGTCGGACCACAACGTGCGCAACATGACGCAGGAGGAGCTCGACGCAGTGGTGGACGAAGCGCACGCTTTCCACAAGCCGGTCGCGGTGCACTGCTTCACCGCGGACGCGCAGCGCATGTGCATCAAAGCCGGCGTCGACACCATAGAGCACATGGTCTACACCGACGATGACGCCATCGATCGCATCCGCGAGGCCGGCACCTACGTGGTGCCGACGCTGCTGCACCGCTCCGACCACGCGATCGAGCTCAGGCGCAGGCACGGCGCCTCGGAGTTCCTGGTGAAGAAGATGAAAGCGATACAGCCGGCGTGCTACGAGACCTTCCGCCGCATGCACGCTGCGGGAGTGCGCATCGCGATGGGCACCGACACTACCGTCGATCCCGAGATGGGCGCCAACGCGAAGGAGCTCGAGCTCTACGTCGGGCTCGGCATGTCACCGCTCGAGGCGATCAGGACCGCGACCCGCAACGCGGCCGAAGCCCTCGGCATGCTGGAGGACATCGGCACGCTCGAACCCGGCAAACTCGCGGACGTCATCGCGGTCGACGGGGATCCGCTGCGCAGCATACGCGTGCTGCAGGACCGCAGCCGCGTCAAGCTCGTGATGAAGGAAGGCGACGTTTTCGTCGACAAGCTTTCCGCCGACAGGAAATACGTGGTCCACCCGCGCCCCGGGCAGTGGAAGATCATCGACAGCCTGTGAACGGCGCTGCGCGAGCATCATGATCCCACAACAGCGCCACGAAATATTCACGCGTCTCAGGGCCGCCAACCCCGCGCCGCGCAGCGAGCTTCACTTCCGTTCGCCGTTCGAGCTGCTGGTCGCGGTGGTTCTCTCCGCGCAGGCGACCGACAAGAGCGTGAATCAGGCGACCGAAAAGCTGTTTCGCGTCGCCAACACCCCGGAGAAGATGCTCAAGCTCGGCGCGGCGGGGCTGCAGGAATACATCCGGCGCATCGGTCTTTACCGCACGAAGGCGAAGAACCTGCTCGCCACCTGCAAGCTGCTGCTGGAGAACCACGGCGGCGAGGTGCCGCGCACGCGCGAGGAGCTCGAACGGTTGCGCGGCGTCGGAAGGAAGACCGCCAACGTGATCCTCAACACCGCGTTCGGCGAGCCGACGATCGCGGTCGATACCCACATCTTCCGCGTCGCCAACCGCACCGGCATCGCGCGGGGAAAAAACGTGCTCGCGGTCGAACGGAAACTAGTGAAACTGGTGCCGGATGAATTCAAGCACGACGCGCATCACTGGCTGATCCTGCACGGCCGCTACGTGTGCAAGGCGCGCAGGCCCGAATGCCCGCGCTGCGTGATCCAGGACTTGTGCGAGTTCCGGGATAAAACCGTGAAAAGTGAAACGTGATCGACCAGCCGCCGGGCATTTGCGCGCAG
>JACQGO010000088.1 GCA_016199485.1 Betaproteobacteria bacterium | reverse complement strand
CCGCACATGCCGGTTGCCTGGATGCCGCGCGCGTGGAACTGTTGCGGGGCCGCGAGACCCATGCGGATCAGGGCTTCGTAGCAAACCGCCATCGCGACGATCAGTTCTTTCCCCGAAACACGGTACTGTTCCGCGCCGGCGAGACACGCGGGTATGACGAGCGAGCTTGCGTGCATGATCGAGGGTCCGTGGACATCATCGAAATCGACCCCGTGCGCCAGCGCGCCATTAACGAACGCGGCGCCAGCCGCATTCCAGCCGTTACCGCGCCCAACGACCGTGCACGCTCCGGCCCCCGTCAGCTCGCGCGCGACTTCCGCCGCAATCCCTGCGTATTCCATGCGGCTCGTCAACAGGCAGACACCCAGGGTGTCGATCAGCCTCAGCTTCACGTCGTCGACCACGGCGGTCGGGACGTCCTCGAGTCTGAGATCGCAGGCGAACTGCGCGAGCGTTTCGGCGTAGGTGGCCATCGTAAATTGTTCCCTTTCTTCCCCGGCAGAGGGATCGCGTTTCGTTTTCGTTGATGAGGACCAGCATGCGTATAATACCGCAGCACGGAAGTATCATCGGCTGAGAGTGAGGGGCGATGAACGCAGAAAACCAGCCGCAACAGGCCAAGCAGCAGACCAGGAACGAAGGCGCGATCAAGGCCGGCAACGGTCGCTATATCTTCAGGCTTGCCGAGCTCGCGCGCATCGAGGCGGGCAAGGGCTACTCGACCGCGGAAGGCCCGGTGGTTGAAGGCGAGCGGATGCAGGTGGGGCTCATCACCAAGAAACGCGGCACCGGCGCGCGCCCGCACTCGCACCCCAACGAGCAGTGGACCTACGTGCTCAAGGGCACGCTGCGGGTCAAGGTCGCCGACCAGCCGGAAACGCTCGCACCCGCCGGCACGTTGCTCTACTTCCCGGCGAACGTCGTGCATTCCACGGTGGCGACGCCGGACGAGGACGTGGTGTTCTTCACGGTGAAGGATCTCTCACACGGCATCATCGGCATGGCGACCGACGGCAGCATGACCGGCGGGCACTACGATCCCGGCTTCGGGCAGAGGTGAACGGGAGAGACACAATGTCGGCAGTCAGGAGAATCGGTTTCATCGGCGTCGGCAACATGGGCAACCCCATGGCGGGCCATCTGGTGCAGGCCGGGTTCGAGGTCGCGGTATTCGACATCCGGCCCGAGGCGATGGAGGCTTTCGTTTCGCAGCACGGCGGCAAGGCCACGGCGGCGCTGGTGGACGTTGCGCACGAAGCGGATGCGGTGATCACCATGCTGCCCGACGACAAGGTGGTGCGGAAGGTCGTTCTCGGCGACGGCTCCGAGAACTGCGTCGCTGCCGCACTCGCCAGGGGAGCAGTGGTGATCGACATGAGCACTTCGGACCCGGTCGGCACGCGCTCGCTCGCCGAGGCATTGCGGCCGCGCGGGGTGGAAATGGTGGACGCGCCGGTGATGGGAGGCGTCGTGTTTGCGAAGGACGCGACGCTCGACATCATGGTGGGAGGCGACGCGGCGCTCGTCGAGCGGCTCCGCCCGCTGTTCGAGGCGATGGGGCGCAGCATCATCCACTGCGGGGGCGTGGGCAGCGCGCACGCGCTCAAGGCGCTCGCCAACTACGTCAACGCCTGCGCGCTGATTAACGTCGTCGAGGCGCTGGTGATCGGCAGGCGCTTCGGGCTCGACGCGAAGCTGATGGCCGACGCCCTGATTCCGATGTGCGCGGGGCGCAATCACCCGATCGAGAAGAAAGTGATCCCGCACATCCTTACCCGGAAGTACGGCACCGGCATGGCGCTGGGTTTCATCGCCAAGGACGTGAAGATCGCGATCGATACCGCGAACTCGATCGGCGCGTTCGCGCCGCTCGGCGAACGTGTCTCGGAGCTATGGTCGCAGGCGGCGGCCAGACTCGGGGCCACGCTCGACCAGACCGAGATCGTGCGCCTGTGGGAGGAGGCGAGCGGCGTCTCCCTGACCGGCTAGTTACTGGCGGTAATGCCCGCCGCCTTCACGATGCGGGCGGCTTTGGCCATCTCCTCCTTCAGGAAGGCGGCGAACTGCTCGGGAGTACTGCCGATGAGCGTGGCGCCCTCGCGCGCAAGACGGTCCCTGATTTCCGGAACATTTATTATGCGAACCATCTCCGCGTGGAGCTTGCGCAAGGCAGCCCCGGGCGTCCCGGCCGGCACCAGCAACCCGTACCAGTTGGTCATTGCATATCCCGGCACCCCCGCTTCCGCTATCGTCGGGAGATCCGGAAACGCCGGGTGGCGCTTATCGCTCGTTACGCCGAGAGCGCGCAATCGGCCCGATTTCAGATGCGGCGCCGCCTGCATCGGTGCCATGACATAAAGCGGTACTTCGCCGGCAACGACGGCGACCGTGGCCGGTCCGCCGCCTTTGTAGGGGACATGCGTCATGCGGGTGCCGGTCATGAGCTTGAACAGCTCGGTGAACAGGTGCGGCGGCGAACCATTTCCGGAACTGGCGTAATCGATCCCGTCCGGCCGCGCCTTCAGGAAGGCGATCAACTCCTTCACCGTCCTCGGCGGGAAGGAAGGATGGACCGCAAGCAACGAAGGGTTCGACGCAAGCTGCGTCACCGGCGCAAGGTCCCGGGTGGAGTCGAAGGGAAGGTTCTTGTAGATGCTGGGGTTCACTGCAAAACCGCTCGGTACCATCAGCATCGTATGCCCATCCGGGGTGGCCTTGGCTGCCATGGCGGCGCCTATCGTGCCGTTCGCGCCGCCCCGGTTGTCCACCACGACAGGCTCGCCCCATGCTTCGTTCAGCTTCTGCGCGAGGGCGCGCGCGAGGATATCGGTGCCACCGCCCGGTGGAAAAGGAACGATCAGGCGAATCGGCCCTGAAGGATAGCTCTGCGCCGCCGCGAAACCGCTTTGCAGCAATGCTGCAACGACCGCGCATTTCAGTATGAGCACGATACGCATCATGTTCCTCCTCTCTGACTGTCCCGGCAGCGAGTCGCTCGCTCGCTTAACATGCGCGCCGGCTCGTTCACTCCGGGCGCCGCTGCGGATATTCTAGACGAAACCGTAAAGCCGCGCGGGGTTTGCAACCAGCGCCTGTTCGCGCAGCTTCTCATCGGGAATCCAGTCCGCGAGCAGGTCGGCGAGATCGCCGTCGTTCGGCATTGCGCTTCTCACCATCACGTGCGGCCAGTCGCTGCCCCACAGCACGCGCCGCGGGTTGGCGGCGATGAGCGCGTGTGCGAACGGCGTCACGTCGGCGTAAGGCAGGGCGCTGGCCGAAATGCGATACGGGCCGGTGAGCTTGACCCAGCAACGCCCGCCGGCGAGAAGTCGCAGCAGTGCCCGGAATCCCGGCGCGTCGATGCCCTTGCCGGCGCGCATGTACCCCAGGTGCCCCAGCACGACCTCGACGGGAAAACCGTCGAAGGCGCGATCGAGGTCCGGGAATTCGTCCACGTGCAGCAAGAATTCCATGTGCCACCCGAGCGGCTGGACGCGCTGCGCGAGGTGTTTGAGCTTCTCCAGCGGCAGCACGCCTTTGCTTTCCTTCACGTCGACGATATTGACGCGCACGCCGCGCACGCCGGCCCCGTGCAGCAGGTCGAGCTCGACGCCGGATACCTCATAGCCGACGACCGCCACCCCGCGAAATCTTCCCCCGCCCTGCTTCAGCGCCTCGAGCATGACCGAGTTGTCGGTGCCGTAGACGCTGGGCTGAACCAGCACCGCGCGCTCGATGCCGAGCGTGGCGAGCATGTCGAGGTAATCGGGAAACAGGCAGTCGGGCGGCGTGTAGAGGCGCTCCGGGACATAGGCGTGGCGCGCCGCGGGTCCCAGGATGTGCGCGTGGCAGTCGCACGCGCGCGGGGGAAGTTTGAGCCGCGGCGGGCGCGGACTGAAATCAGGCGGCGCGCACGGCGGCGCTTCCGCCGGGTCGCGGGTTCGTTTTGCGCTCATCTTGAAAACGCCGGACGAGAGATAGCCACAGAGCACACAGAGTTCACAGAGAAATGCAGAAAAGCGACTCGGGGTGACCTGGCTATCTTGACTTTCTGTGTTCTCGGTGCTCTCTGTGGCTAAAAATTCGTACCCTCAGGTCCACGCCGCTTCAGGCGGCAGCCTTCGCGTGCGCTTCGCTCAGGCCCGGCATGCTGAAACCGAGCTGCGCGAGGGCATCGATCACCGCCTGCCCTTGCATCGCGGTGAGCTCGACGAGCGGCGGGCGCACCGCGGCCCACTCGCGGTCGTTTGCGTAGTGGCCAATCACGTATTTCAGCGCCGGAATCATCACATACTGCCCCACCGCCTTACGCACAGCATTCAGGGCCTCCTGCTGCGCCTCCGCCCCGGCTCCACGCCATTCGCGGTAGAGCTTGTCGATCGCCGCGGGATTGACGTTCGCGGTCGCGGATATGCATCCCGCGCCGCCCGCGCGCATGTTGGCGAGCAGGAAAGACTCGCTCCCCGCGAACACGTCGAAACCCGATTTCGCGAAGGCGTCTAGCATCATACCGGTATTGTTCCAGTCGCCCGAGCTGTCCTTCATGCCGGCGATCGCGCGGGGATATTTCTTGAGCAGACGCTCGACGAGCCCGCGGCTGATGCCGACCACCGCGACCGGCGGGATGTGATACAGATAGATCCTGAGGCGCGCGTCGCCGACGCGCTCGATCACCTCGGAGAAGCTGCGGTAAAGCCCCTCCTCGGTCACGTCCTTGTAGTAAAACGGCGGCAGCATCAGTACCCCGGCGCAGCCGAGCTTCACCGCGTGCTCCGTGAGTCTCACCGTGTCGGTCAGCGCGCAGCAGCCGGTCCCCGGCATCATGCGCGAGGGATCGAGGCCCGCGGCGACCGCCGCTTCGAGCAGCGCGATGCGCTCGTTGACCGAGAGCGAATTCGCCTCGCTGTTGGTGCCGAACACCGCGAGCCCGCAGCTCTGCGAGAGCAGCCAGCGGCAGTGCGCGATGAAGCGCTCGGTGTCCGGGCTCAAGTCCTTCCTGAACGGCGTGACCACCGGCGCCAGCACGCCTCTCAGACGGTTTGCCTCGCTCATCGAATTTCCTCCTCGCAACACGGAACAAGCAGCGCCGCGCGGACCGCAGCGCGTGGGGTCGTGGTGAGAATAGCACAGCGTTGATGCCTCACTCAAACGTACGCGCCGCCCTGCTTCGGCCGCGGGATGCTCGTGTTAGAATCGGCCGCGTCCCGGGAAACGGAAGGACGAGGATGGCGACGCTCCAGGTGCTCAGCGCGGGCGCGGTCAAGGAAGGCGTGGCGCGGCTCGCGGGCGAGTTTCAGCGGCAGACGGGCAGCGAGGTGAAGATCGAGTTCGCGACCGCTCCCAAGGTGCGCGAGCGCGTGCTCGCGGGGGAGGCGGTCGACGTGGTGATCGCAACGCCAGCGGCGATGGACGAGTTCGAGAAACAGGGAAAAATCGTCGCCGAATCGCGGGCCACCATCGGCCGCTCGCGCGTGGCGGTCGTCGTGCGCAGGGGCGTTGCGCCGCCCGATATATCGAGCACCGCGGCGTTGAAGCAAGCGCTGCTCGGCGCCGACGCGCTGGTCAGCAACCAGGCATCGAGCGGTATCTACGTGGAAAAGCTGCTCGAAAAGCTCGGCATCGCCACGGAGATGCAGCCGCGAATCGCGCGTGTGGCGAACGGTGCAGCGGTGATGCGGCGCATCGCCGAAGGCACGGCGCGCTGCGAGATCGGCGTGGGCCAGTTTTCCGAGATTCTGAATCAGGTCAACAACGGGACGGCGGTCACGCTCGCCGGAACGCTCCCGGACGAGATCCAGAGTTACACGACGTACATCGCCGCAATGGCGGCGGGCAGCGCTGCTCGCGAATCCGCGCGCGCGCTCATCCGTCAGCTCACCGGCCCTGCCGCGAGGAGCGCATTCGCCGCCACCGGCATCGACTGAATGCCGGAGCCGGGCTCGCTGAGCGTCGGCCGGTGTTTTGACCGCGTCGACTACCCTGGGCGGTTGAACTCGAGAATGTCGAAGCGCGGCCCGCGGTCGACGACATAAATCACGCCGCGTGCGTCCACGTCCACGTCGTTCGTCAGCGGCCCCGGCCTGCCGCGCGCCGGCTCGGGGATGAAATAGCCCACTTCCTGCGGAGCGAAAGGGTCCGCGATATCCACGATGCGCAGCCCGCCCGCGAACCAGGTGCAATAGACCAGCGTGCCGTTCATGCGCTCCCAGAACTGGTGCGCGCCGAAGCGCCCGGGCGCCGCGCGGCTCCAAGGCGAATCAAGCTCGCTCACCTCGAAAGTCGAGACCGGCTGAATGTTGCTCATGTCGGTGACGTCGAACACCCACAGGCGGGCGTGCGGGCGGCCGCGGCGGCGCGCCATCTCCTGCGCGCCGTGGGCGTGGTCTTCCTCGTCGATCGCCACGGCGATGCGCTTGCCAGCGATCCCGACCGGCATTTCCTTGAACGTGTGCGTGGGCTCCGGGAACGGGGGATGGTAGTTGTACTCCCCGGCGGTGCGCGGCCCGCGGATGTCGGAGACGTCGATGACGTGCGCCCCGGCCATCCAGCATCCGGCCCACAGGAAGTCGCCGGAGCGCAGCGCGTGATGCAGGCGGTTGCGGCGTCCGGGCCAGGTCGGCTGCTCGCCGACCGCGACGTGCTGGCCGGGCATCCACCAGCGCGAGACCTCTTCGGGCCTCGCAGGGTTGCGGATGTCGTAGATCACGAGGATGTTGCCGATATAGCCCGGCATCTCGGTCGAGATGTAGGCGTAATTCGCGTCCATGTCGAAGCGGTGCACGCCTATCCCGCCGGTCTTCTGGAAAGCGATGAGCTTCGGCTTCGCCTTGTCCGAGACGTCGTAGACCCTGAAACCGCCCTTGTCGTAGGGTTCGCGCTCCGCTGCCTCGAGCAGCGGCACGTCGGAGTCGCTCACGCTCAGTCTTGCAGCAAGCTCGGCACGCGTCGGATCCCGCCCGAGCGTCTGCCGTAGCGCGGCGCGCGCCGAGGGCAGTTGCTCGGCCTTGCGTCCCAGCTCCGACGCATTCTTCTCGCTGTTCACGATCATGATGTCGCCCACCACGCGCGCCTTGTGGCTGTGCGACCCGGCGTCGTCGAGGAAGATCTGGGAGACGATGCGCGGCTTGCGCGGATCGGAGACATCGAGGATCGTGGTGCCGAGCCTCTCCGTGTTGGTGAGGTGCCCGAGATACGCGTAGTGGCCATCGATGTACACCTGGCCGGCGCCCGCCAGTTCGAGTTGCGCCAGGCGCTTGACGTTATGCGCAAGTTGCGGCGTGGATGGCGCGGTTCCCACTGTAACTCCTCCTGTCCCGTCGTTCGTCGGCCAATTTTACCCCAACAGGCGATGCGCCACCGCACCGGCGGTGCGCCGTGCCGGCATTTCCGGGGTTGGTCCGCCTGCCGACGCGAGAAGCGGAGGAAGGGCCGATGACTACGGCGAAAACATCGCGCCGCGCTTGCTGGGGGACACGCGGTTCGTGCATAATCCGCTGGCCTGAGAAGGCGCATTGAAGCGCTCGCATTCATCGCCGCTTTCATCGAAGGACGGTCATTCGCATTCATTAGGCGCCCAATGGCGTGGAGATCGAGAAGTTGCAACCGCCGATGATCGCAGACGAATACGGATTGCCCCGGGCGGGGTGCCTTTACCGGCGTCAATCGGCGTTCATCTGCGGTTGGCGAATCCAGGGGGAGGAGTGGCGATGGAAATGCCGGTGAACCAGTTCAAACGCGCGCTGAAGGAAGGAAAGCCGCAGATCGGCATCTGGTCGAGCCTGTCAAGCCACATCGTGGCGGAGGTGCTCGCCGGCGCCGGCTTCGACTGGGTATTGCTCGATACCGAGCACTCGCCGAACGAGGTTCCCATGGTGCAGGCGCAACTGCAGGCGATGGTGGGCGGCACGGCGACCCCGATCGTGCGGCCGGCGTGGAACGACATGGTGCTCATCAAGCGCTATCTCGACATCGGTGCGCAGACGCTGCTGCTGCCTTACGTGCAGAGCGCGGAGGAGGCGAAGAACGCGGTGCGTTACATGCGCTATCCACCGCACGGCGTGCGCGGCGTTGCGGGCAGCACGCGCGCCACCGGTTACGGCCGGATCAAAGACTATTTCAAGCTCGTGCACGAGGAGCTGTGCCTGCTGGTGCAGGTCGAGACGCGAGCGGCGCTGTCTCAACTCGATGCGATCTGTGCGGTCGAAGGTGTTGACGGCGTGTTCATCGGCCCTAACGATCTCGCCGCCGATCTCGGACATCTCGGCGACCTCAGGCACCCCGAGTTGTGGCGGACGATTGCGGGTGCCTGCGAACGCATTCGAAGCGCGGGCAAGGCGCCCGGCATTCTGGTGGGCGAGGCCGACGGCAAGCGCTGCCTCGACATGGGATTCCTATTCGTCGCGGTGGGGGCGGACGTTGGTATCCTCGCGCGCGGCGCGGAGGCGCTCGCCGCGAAGTTCAGGCGAGGCCGTGAGGAGTGAGGAGAACCCCTCTCCCCGTCTACCGGGGAGAGGCTGGGCGCACAACTTTTCCCGTGGCGCACGGCGCGGCGCAGGCGGCGGAGATCAAGGTGTTCTGACCGGGCGCGGTGCGCGGGGTGGTGACCGCGCTTGCGCAGGAGTTCGCGTGCGGCACCGGCCATAGCGTGAAGCTCGAGTACGGCACGGCCGGGGCATTGCAGAAGCGCGCCGCGGGGGATGCGGGCGACGTGGTGATCGTGACGGCGGCCGGCTTCGAGGCGCCGAAATAAAACGCATTTCGCGCGGCGGCCGTTGACACCCGGCGGTCCGAACGTACAATTTGAGCAACATTTCTTCTGCGCCGGAACAGCAATCGACGACCGCCGGCCCCGGCGATCGAAAGAGGGCCATCGATCGGCGTGAACTCACCCGCCGCAAGACCTTGCGATGTTGGGCGCCTCGGCGCTCGCGCGGCGTGGTGGTGTCGCCGTGCCTGCAGCATGCGAAGGCGCCGCCACGGTCAGTGCGCAGTGGGATAAAAGGGGAGAAGCCGTGCTCGACATCGTTGTCCGCGGCGGTCGGGTGGTGACGCCTCACGGCGTCGGGGCGTGGGACATCGCGATTCAGGGCGAGAAAATCGTCGCGCTTTTTGCGCCCCGAACGCTGAGTGCCGCGGATATCGGGCGCGTGATTGATGCGACAGGGCAGATCGTAATCCCAGGTGGCATCGACCCGCATATCCATTGCAATTGGCCCTCGCCGCCCGATCCCGAAGGCGGTCCGCAGCGCTATAGCGCTTCTCCGCTGCACGTGAGTCGGGCGGCGCTGTTCGGCGGCACCACGACGCTCGTCGACTTTGCCATTTGGGAGCCGGGCGAAACCTTGGAGCAAACCATCGCGAAACGAGACGAGGATTGGCGTGGCCAGTGCCACTGCGATTACGCTTATCACGTAATGCTACAGGGCAAGATCCCGCCGCGCATCCTGGACGAACTTGCGGAGGTATTGCAAGGTGGATTTCCCACAGTGAAGCTTTACACCACCGACGGGCGCCCGAACCGCACTGGCCGCAAGGTCGGCTACGGCGATATCTGGGAAAT
>JACQGO010000025.1 GCA_016199485.1 Betaproteobacteria bacterium | reverse complement strand
GCGCAACGGGGGCGATCCGCACCGCGACGCTGCTGCACGGGTTGCGGCGGCACAAGAAGAAGTACGGCATGGTGACCATGTGCATCGGTACCGGCATGGGGGCGGCCGGCGTATTCGAGGCGCTGTGAAAACTGCGGCGACGGATGCCGCAAAGGCCGGGGAAAGAACGAATGATAAGAGCTCTGGTTACATGGCTGACGGTGACCTGGATCGCGCTGGCGCCGGTTCACGCGCTGGAGATCGAGGGAGTGAAGCTCGAGGACAAGATCACGCTCGGACCGCACAACACCGAGCTTGTGCTGAACGGCGCCGGCGTGCGCACCAAGCTGATGTTCGCCAAGGTCTACGTCGGCGGTCTCTATCTCACGCACAAAACGACCGAGACCGAAGCGGTCCTCGCCAATCCGGGTCCCAAGCGGGTGGTGATGCATTTTCTCGCCGAGGAGGTGACTGCACCGGAGCTGATCCAGTCGATGAACGATGCGCTCGCGGCAAACCACATTCCGGCCGCGCTCGCGCTGCTCGAGGGCCGCATCCGGAGAATGAACCGCATGATGAGCAGGATCGGGGTGATCAGGAAAGGCGGTGTCGTCCACCTCGACTACATTCCCGGCACCGGCACCCGGGTAACGGTCAACGGCGAGGAGAAGATCACCATCCCGGGAGAGGACTTCTACCGCGCGATGCTGAGGGTCTGGATCGGCGCGAAACCGGTGGACGGCAAGCTGCGCAACTCGATGCTGGGCGACGGGGACAGGTTCAGGTTGTTCTAGAGGGGCTCTTGGTGCCTTATCGCGCGAGCAACCGATCGAACTCCATCAGGTCTGCGCGCAGGTTGGAACGAGCGTAGCGGATCCCGACGAGAGTTCCAGCAGCCCCCGCCCGACATCGATCTGCGATGCGGCTACATGTTGGGATAATTCGGCCCACCGCCGCCTTCGGGCGCCACCCACACGATGTTCTGCGTCGGATCCTTGATGTCGCAGGTCTTGCAGTGCACGCAGTTTTGCGCGTTGATCTGCAGCCTGGGGTTCCCGCCGTCGGCGTCGCGCACGATTTCGTAGACGCCGGCCGGGCAGTAGCGGCTCTCGGGCGCGTCGTAGATCTCGAGGTTGACCTTGATCGGCACTACCGGATCCCTGAGCGTCAGGTGACACGGCTGATCCTCGTTGTGATTGGTGTTCGAGATGAACACCGAGGAGAGCCGGTCGAACGTGATCACGCCGTCGGGCCTGGGATACGCGATCGGCCTTGCTTCGTGCCTGGTGAGCAGCGTTTCGTGGTCGGTATGCTTGTGGTGCAGCGTCCACGGCGCGCGCCCGCGGAACACGACCTGGTCGATGCCGAACATCAACGTACCGGTGAGCAGCCCCTTGCTCATCCACGGCTTGAAATTGCGCGCGCGGTAAAGCTCCTCGAAGAGCCAGCTTCCGCGGAACGCCTCGGGATAGGCCGCGAGCTCGTCGTGCGCGCGGCCGCTTTTCACCGCCTCGAAGGCCGCTTCCGCGGCGAGCGTTCCCGACTTGATCGCGGTGTGGCTGCCTTTGATGCGCGAGGCGTTGAGAAATCCGGCGTCATCGCCGATCAGGCAGCCGCCGGGAAACACGAGCCTGGGCAGCGCCTGCAACCCGCCAGCCGCAATCGCCCGCGCCCCGTAGGCGATGCGCTTGCCGCCTTCAAGCATGGGGCGGATCGCCGGATGGGTCTTAAAGCGCTGGAATTCCTCGTAGGGGCTCAGGTAGGGATTGCGGTAGCTCAGGCCCACCACGAAGCCGACCGCGGCGAGGTTGTCTTCCAGGTGGTAGAAGAACGAGCCGCCGTAGGTGTCGCGGTCGAGCGGCCAGCCCGCAGTGTGGATGACGAGTCCTTTTCTGTGCGTCTCGGGCCGCAGCTCCCACAGCTCCTTGAGGCCGATGCCGTAGACCTGCGGGTCGGCGCTCGCGTCGAGATGGAACCGCTCCTGCACCTGCCTGCCGAGGTGGCCGCGGCAACCCTCGGCGAACAGCGTGTACTTCGCGTGCAGCTCCATGCCCGGCTGATAGTTGGAGCCCGGCCTGCCGTCCTTGCCGATTCCCATGTCGCCGGTCGCCACTCCCTTCACGCTGCCGTCCTCGTTGTAGAGCACCGCCGCTGCCGCGAATCCAGCGAAGACCTCGACGCCCAGTTTCTCGGCCTGCCCCGCGAGCCAGCGGCACACGGCTCCGAGGCTGACCACGTAGTTGCCGTGGTTCCTGAAGCACGTCGGGAGCATGAAACCCGGGAGCTTGAGCGCGCTCTTTTCGGTGAGAAACAGGAAGCGGTCTTCGACGACCGGCGCGTTGAGCGGCGCGTCGAGCTGCTGCCAGCCGGGAATGAGCTCGGCCAGCGCGCGCGGATCCATTACCGCGCCGGAGAGGATGTGCGCGCCCACTTCCGCACCCTTCTCGAGCACGCACACGGCGATCTCGTGACCGCGTTCGGTTGCAAGCTGCCTGAGCCTGATCGCCGCGGCGAGCCCTGCGGGCCCCGCGCCCACGATCACCACGTCATAGTGCATCGATTCACGTTCCGGCAATGTGGTTTCCCCCGTGCATGCCCGATCGGCGTATGCCGTTATGGATTCTTCGCGCGGACATTAGTATACGCGCTGGCCGGGGCTTCCCCGCGGCCGACACGCTACACGCACGCCGCCTGCGAGACGAGCTCCGCGCAGGCGAGGCCGCTCCGTACCGCGGCTTCGATCGTCGCCGGGTAGTCGCTTGCGGTGTAGTCTCCCGCCAGGTAGAAATTTTCGAGCGGGGTGCGGTGCGGCGGGCGTCTGAGGCCGACGGTGCACGCAAACGTCGCGCGTTTTTCGGCGATGACGCGTTGCCACAGCGGCATGCCGAGCCCGCCCACCTGCTGCTCGAGTTCGCGGTGCACGCGTTGCGCGAGTTCCTCCTGTGGCAGCGCCTGATGCGGACCGCCCGCGCTGATCACCGCTGCGAGGAGGCCGCGCTGGCCGCAAAGCGCCTGCCGGTCGAACACCCAATGCGTGAGGCCGCTGGAGAGTCCCACCATCGGTGCGGGCAGGCATACCGCGTGCGGGTATTGCAGGTAGATCGAGTAAATCGGCTGGTACTCGAAGCGGGCGATCAGGTCCGTGGCCTCCGCCAGTTCCGGCAGGCGGGAGATCAATGACTGCGCGCGGTGCGGCGGGAGCGCGCAGATCACGTGCGAGAACGGGAGAGTTTCGTTCCCGGCGCTGACGGCAAATCCGCCGTCAGTGCGCCGGACTGCTTCGACCGTGCGTCCAGTCACGACCTCGCCGCCGCGGGAGATCACGTGGCGTGCCGCCTGCTCGGGAAACAGCGTGGAGAGGTCGACCCGCGAGAGCAGGATGTCGCTGTCGGCGCGCCCGCCGGCAAGCCCGTCGCGCAACACGTTGAGAAACACCTGTGCCGAAGCGGTCTCGGGCGGCGTATTGAGCGCGGATACGCACAGCCGGCGCCACAGGTGGCGCGTGATTGTCGGCCCCTGCCTGTGGTCGGCGAGAAGCCGGGCCACCGTGACGTCCGTACCCAGCGCGAAGGAGGCGGCCCGCATCGCCCGGGCGAAGCGCACGGCGCGCCGCCGCTCCTGCAGAGGCGCGCCGCGCGCGGCGAGCAGCGCCCAGAGGAGGTGCAGCGGAGCCGGTAGCGGCACGCTTTTCAGCGCGAAATGCCCCGCGACGATCCAGGTGAGTGGCAGCCGCAGCAGCAGGCGCGCGGGCAGACCACCGTGCACCAGCGCGATCAGGCGCAGCGTCTCGCGGTAGGCGCCGATCAGGATGTGCAGCCCGTTGTCGAGCGCGATATCCTGGTAGTCGACGCGACGCGCCCGACCGCCGAGCGTCTTTGCGGCTTCGAAGACCGTGACGGGCACGCGGCGCTCCGCCAGCGTTACCGCCGCGGCCATGCCGGCATAGCCGCCGCCGATTACGGCCACGTTCATGGGACCGTACGTTCGGCGCGTCCCGGCGGGCGGTTACGCCGCAACAGCCGTGTGGTCCGGCACCGAGGATTCGCCGGCGCGCGCGCTTGCGCCAGCCCAAACGTGCGCGGGGATGCAGACATGGCCCTCGAACAACCGGCGGGCGGTGCGGATCAGCGCAGCGCGGCGGATCACCGGCGGGTCCCCGCCAAGCTCGGCATCGAGTTCGATGGCGATCACGCCGGAAGGATGCTCGATCCGGATGACGCCCTGGGGCGCGGGCGGCACCGAGACCAGGCGCGACGCGACCGTGCCGGGAATCGCCAGCGCCGAGGCCACGCATACCGTACCGGTTACGGCGTGCGCCTTGTGACAGGCGTACGGCACGAAGTACCGTGAAGTGATCGTGCCGCCCTTGCGGGGGCGCGAGAGCAGGCCGAGCTTGGGCACGACCAGCTTCGAGATGTCGCCCATCCCCATCAGGATGCCGGCTTTGCGGCGGATCGCTTCCATGCGCGCCATGAGCATCTTGTCGGCGTCGAGTTCGACGGCCGTCTCGTGTCCGGTCTTGCCGAGTTGCTCGGCGCGCATGAGCACCATTGGCATCGCCACGTCCACGCAGCTCACGTCCACGCCGTCGATGACGTCGAGCGGGCGGCCCGTGGGCAGCATCTTGCCGGTGACTGCGCCGATCGCGCTCTTGAAGTTGAGCTTCACCGGCGCCGCGGTGCCTGGCACGCCGTCAATCGCGGTATCGCCCGAGTACTCGACTTTCCCGTTCGGGGTCTGGACGATGGACTCGATCAGCGCCCGGGTGTTCACGTTGAAGATGCGCACCATCGTCTCGGGGTGCCTCGCGGCCACGAGACCGGACTCGATCGCAAACGGGCCGACCGCTACCAGCATGTTGCCGCAATTGGGCTTGGTGTCCACCAAGCGCTCATTGACCAGCACCTGCGCGAAGAGATAGTCCACATCGGCCTCGGCGTGGCGCGATGCGCTGATGATCGCCACCTTGCTGGTGAGCGGATTGGCGCCGCCGATGCCGTCCACCTGGTAGTCGTGCGGCGAGCCCATCACCGCGAGCAGCACCTCGGCGCGCAGATCCGGATCGGAAGGCAGGTCCTGTGCGAGGAAGAACGGGCCGCGCGAGGTGCCGCCACGCATCATTATGCACGGAATCTTCGTCTGCATATCGATTTCTCCGGCGAATCGCCTTGATTATACGACCAAAGGCGTGAGCGGTGAGTAGTGAGTGGAAGAAGCGAGAATCACGTTTGAAGGTTCAGTCCACTCACGTTCACGACTCACGTCCTTCACCCCTTGATCCAGGTCTTCCACGCGATCCAGAGCTTCCTGACCGGCGTGAGCGCCATGCGTTGCGTGAGAACGCGGCAACCGTCACGCCTGATCTCGTCGAGCAGCGCCTGGTAGACGGCGGCCATCACCAGCCCCGCGCGCTGCGCGGCGCGGTCGACCGGAGCGAGTTGCGCGAAGGCCTGGCGGTAGTAGCCGAGCGCACGCTCGATCTGGAACTCCATGAGCTGCCGGAAGGCGTCGGTCTCGCGCGCTTGCAGGATATCGGCGACCGTCACGCCGTAGCGCGCGATCTCGTCGAGCGGAAGATAAATGCGGTTGCGCCGGGCGTCCTCTCCCACGTCGCGGATGATGTTGGTGAGCTGGAACGCGAGCCCGAGGTCCGCGGCGTACTTGGGCGTGTTGTGGTCGCGATAGCCGAAGATTTCTGCCGAGAGCAGCCCTACCACGCCCGCCACGCGGTGGCAATAGAGCCTGAGCGCTTCGAAGTCGTCGTAGCGATTGTGGTCGAGATCCATCTCCATGCCGTCGATGATCTGCTGCAGGTGTTGTTCGTCGAGGCGGTAACGCGGCGCCGCGTCGGCGAGCGCCCGAGCCACCGGGTGCTGGACCTCCCCGTGGTAGATGCCTGCGGCCTCCTTGCGCCACCACGCGAGCTTCATGCGCGCGACCGCAGGATCGGAGCATTCGTCGACGACGTCGTCCACCTCGCGGCAAAACGCATAGAGCGCGGTGATCGCGCGGCGCTGGTCCGCGGGCAGGAACAGAAAGCTGTAGTAGAAGCTCGAACCGCTCGCCGCCGCCTTCCGCTGGCAATACTCGTGCGGGCTCATCGATCGATGGACTGGATTTGCAGGATTCATACCGCGCGCAGGAACATGAGCGGCCAGTCGAACCAGCGTAACACGGGACGGTGCCGATGGATGTCACCGCCCACCCTGGCGAGCTTGGTGAGGACGCGGTCGCCGCCCTGGATGATCATGCGCATTTCAAGTCCGATACGGCCAGCGAGTATGCGCCCGAGCGGCGAGCCCGACCACAGCAATTCCCGCGCACGCTCGATCTGGAACTTCATGAACGGCCACCAGCTGCCGCCGGTGTCGGCGGTCCTGATCTGGTTCTCGGTTACCGCGAAACGCGCCATCTCGTCCTGCGGCATGTAGATACGGCCCTTGCGATAGTCGATCGCGATGTCCTGCAGGAAATTGATGATCTGCAGGCTCGAGCAGACGGCGTTGGAATAAGCCAGGTTTTCCGGAGTCGCCGCTCCGTAGAGCGTCAGCAACAGACGCCCGACCGGGTTCGCCGAACGCGCGCAGTAATCGAGCACCTCGGCGAAGTTCCCGTAACGCTTCTTTGTCACGTCCTGCGCAAAGGCGGAGAGCAGATCGCGAAACGCCGCGACCGGCAGCCCGTGCCTCGCTATGACGACGGCAAGCGACCTGAATAACGGAGTTTGCGGGTTGCGCCCCTGCTCGACGCAGTCAAGCTCCTCCCCGAAGCGCGCGAGGCGAGCCAGTCGCTCGGCGTCAGGGACTTCGCCTTCGTCCGCAAAATCATCGGCTTGACGGGCGAACGCGTAGATGAGGGCGACCGCGTCGCGAAATCTGGGAGGAAGCAGGACCGAGGCGACGGGAAAGTTCTCGTAATGGTGGATCGCCATCGGGCATGAAAAGAATTATTTGATAAACAAGGAATTGGGAGGTAACCTTGAGGTGGTGTCGCAAGTTTTTCGCTGACAGCCTGGGACCAATTATATTACAATCAACATGTTGCGAAAGTGGCGGAATTGGTAGACGCACCAGATTTAGGTTCTGGCGCCGCGAGGCGTGAGAGTTCGAGTCTCTCCTTTCGCACCAGAGCACCGGCATAGGAACGGTTAATGCAAGTAAACTTGGAAACACTGAGCCCGCTGGAGCGGCGCCTGCACGTCGCGGTCCCCCTCAACGAGATCGACAGCGAAGTGCAAAACCGGCTGAAACGGCTCACCCGCACCGTCAAGATGCACGGTTTCCGCCCGGGGAAAGTGCCCTTCAAGGTGGTGGTGCAGCAGTTCGGGGCGCAGGTGCGCCACGAGGTGTTGGGCGACGCGCTGCAGAGAAGCTTCGGCGACGCGGTGCGGCAGCAGAACCTGCGGGTGGCCGGTTATCCGAAGTTCGAGGCGAAGCCGGTCACCGAAGGAGCGAACGAATTCGAGTACAGCGCCACCTTCGAGATCTATCCCGAGGTTAAACTGGGCGACCTGTCCGCCACGACCGTCGTCCGCCCGTCGCTCGAAGTCGGCGACGCTGAGGTGGACAAGACGATAGAGATCATGCGCAAGCAGCGTGCGACTTACGAACCGGTGGAGCGCGCCGCCGCCGACGGCGACCAGCTCGTAATCGATTACCGCGGCACGGTCGACGGCAAGGAATTCACCGGCTCGAGCGCGAAGGACCACACCGTCATCGTCGGCGAAGGCCGGCTGCTGCCCGATTTCGAGAAACAGCTCGTGGGGACGAAAGCGGGAGAGACCCGGCGATTTGAATTGCGCTTTCCCGACGATTATCATGGCAAAGACGTGGCCGGCAAGACCGCTGCATTCGAAGTGAAAGTGAGCCGCGTTGCCGGGCCGAGGTTGCCGGCGGTCGACGCGGAGTTCGCCAGGCGGCTCGGCGTCGCCGACGGCGAGATGGGCAAGATGCGCGCCGAGATCAGGGCCAACCTCGAACGGGAGGTGAGGCTCCGCATCAAGGCTCGCGTCAAGGAGCAGGTGATGCAGGCGTTGATCGAGGCCAACCCGATGGATCTGCCGAAGTCCCTGGTTCAGCTCGAGATGCAGCATCTCGCGGGGCAGGCGCGTCACGACCTCGCGACGCGCGGCATCGCGCTCAAGGACGGCACGGCGCTTCCTCACGAACTGTTCGAAAAACAGGCGCGCCGCCGCCTGCACCTGGGACTCGTGTTCGCGGAACTGGTGAAGGCGCATGAGCTGCACGCCAAACCCGAGCAGGTGCGCGCCGCGGTGGAGGAGCAGGCACAAAGCTACGAGCATCCCGACGAAGTGGTGAAGTGGTACTTCCAGTCGCCGGAACGGCTGCGGGAAATCGAATCGGTGGTAGCGGAGGATAACGTCGTAAACTGGGTATCGAGCGTGGCCAAGGTGCAGGACAAGGCGATCACGTTCGACGAACTGATGGGAAACAAGTGACATGATGCGCAGTGGCAATCCCGAGCCGCAGGGCCTCGGGTTGATCCCGATGGTGATCGAGCAGAGCGGACGCGGCGAACGCGCCTACGACATCTACTCGCGCCTGCTCAAGGAACGCGTGGTGTTCCTGGTGGGGCCGGTGACCGAAGTCACCGCGAACCTCATCGTGGCGCAGCTGCTGTTTCTCGAGTCGGAAAATCCCGACAAGGATGTTTCGTTCTACATCAATTCACCGGGGGGCTCGGTGTCGGCGGGGCTTGCGATCTACGATACGATGCTGTTCATCAAGCCCGACGTTTCCACGCTGTGCATCGGGCAGGCGGCGAGCATGGGCGCGCTGCTGCTCGCAGCGGGCGCCAAGGGCAAGCGCTTTTGCCTTGCGAACTCGCGGGTGATGATACACCAGCCGATGGGCGGGTTTCAGGGGCAGGCCTCCGACGTCGAGATCCACGCGCGCGAGATCCTCTACCTGAAGAGCAGGTTGAACGAGATTCTCGCGAAGCACACGGGACAGACGGTAGAGCAGATCGCGAAGGACACCGACCGTGACAATTTCCTCAGCGCCGAGCAGGCGGTGGGATACGGACTGGTCGACCGGGTGCTGGTGAGCCGAACCGAAACGCCGGCGTGATGTCATAACTCGCAGGGGTGGTACAGGTATATGTCGGACAAGGTCGGCGGTGAGAAGCTGCTGTATTGCTCTTTCTGCGGCAAGAGCCAGCACGAGGTCCGCAAGCTCATTGCGGGGCCCTCGGTGTTCATCTGCGACGAGTGCATCGAGCTGTGCAACGACATCATCCGCGAGGAGACGCAGGGAGAGCACGGCGCGAAGGGCGCCAAGTCGGATCTGCCGGTGCCGCGCGAAGTCCGCGCCATCCTCGACCAGTACGTGATCGGCCAGGATCTCGCGAAGAAGATCCTCTCGGTGGCGGTCTACAACCACTACAAGCGGCTGAAGACGCTCAACAAGAATGACGACGTCGAGCTCGCCAAGTCGAACATCCTGCTGATCGGCCCGACCGGATCGGGGAAGACGCTGCTTGCGCAGACGCTCGCCCGGCTGCTCAACGTCCCCTTCGTGATGGCGGACGCCACCACGCTCACCGAGGCGGGCTACGTCGGCGAGGACGTCGAGAACATCATCCAGAAGTTGCTGCAGAAATGCGACTACGACGTCGAGAAGGCGCAGCGCGGCATCGTCTACATCGACGAAATCGACAAGATCTCGAGGAAGTCCGAGAATCCGTCGATCACCCGCGACGTCTCGGGCGAGGGCGTGCAGCAGGCGCTGCTCAAGCTCATCGAGGGCACCATTGCCTCGGTCCCGCCGCAGGGCGGGCGCAAGCACCCGAACCAGGAGTTCGTGCAAGTCGATACGACCAACATCCTGTTCGTCTGCGGCGGCGCGTTCAACGGGCTGGACAAGATCATCCGCGCGCGCTCCGAGAAGAGCGGGATCGGCTTCGGCGCCGAGGTGCGCTCCCGGGACAACCGCAAGGACATCACCAGGGTGCTGCGCGAGGTCCAGCCGGAGGACCTGATCAAGTACGGGCTCATTCCGGAATTCGTCGGGCGGCTGCCGGTAGTGGCCACGCTCGAGGAACTCGACGAGCTGGCGTTGATTCAAATCCTCAAGGAACCCAAGAACGCGCTGCTCAAGCAGTACCAGAAGATGTTCGGCATGGAGGGCGTGGATCTCGAAATGCGCGAGGGGGCGCTGCGCGCGGTGGCGAAGAAGGCGCTCGAGCGCAAGACCGGCGCGCGCGGGCTGCGCTCGATCATCGAGCACACGCTGCTCGACACCATGTTCGACCTGCCGTCGCTCGAGAACGTGGTGAAAGTCGTGGTCGACGAGAACGCGATCACCGGCGATGCGAGGCCGATCCTGATCTATGCCGACCAGCCCAAGGTGGCGGGTTCCACGCTGTAAGCGGGTGTGATGACGGCGTTTCAGCCCGGGTGCGGGACGGGCGGGCCCGGGATGGAGATCCCGCTTGACATTCGCGGGAAACGGCCCCATTTATCCGGCTATGCCCTGTTTTGAGGTGAGCGTAAATGTCCTATCCAGATGAACAAAACGCCGACCGGGCGCAGTTGCCGCTGTTACCCCTGCGCGATGTAGTGGTATTCCCGCACATGGTGATCCCGCTGTTCGTCGGGCGCCCGAAGTCGATCAAGGCCCTCGAGACCGCGATGGAGGCGGGCAAGAGCATCGTCCTGGTGGCTCAGAAATCGGCCGCCAAGGACGAGCCCGGTCCGGAGGACTTGTACGCGGTCGGCAGCATCGCCAACATCCTGCAGATGTTGAAACTCCCCGACGGCACCGTGAAGGTGCTGGTCGAGGGCAGCCAGCGTTGCCGGATCGACGAGATCATCGACGTCAAGACGCACTTCGCGGTGATCGCCACCCCGGTGCTGGCCGACGCCACCATCGACCACGAGGTCGAGGCGATGCGACGCGCCGTGATCAGCCAGTTCGACCAGTACGTGAAGATCAACAAGAAGATCCCGCCGGAAATACTGACCTCGCTGGGAGGTATCGACGAGGCGGGAAGGCTAGCTGACACCATCGCCGCGCACCTGCCTTTGAAGCTCGAACAGAAGCAGGAAGTACTCGAGATGTTCGAGGTCAAGAAGCGCCTCGAGCATCTGTTGAAGCTCGTCGAAGGCGAACTCGATATCCTGCAGGTCGAGAAGCGCATCCGCGGGCGCGTCAAGCGCCAGATGGAGAAGAGCCAGCGCGAGTACTATCTCAACGAGCAGGTGAAGGCGATCCAGAAAGAGCTCGGCGAGATGGACGAGGGCGCGGACATCGACGAGATCGAAAAGCGCATCAAGGCTGCCCGCATGCCCAAGGAGGCGCGCCGCAAGGCCGAGGGCGAGTTCAAGAAATTGAAGCTGATGTCACCGATGTCCGCGGAAGCGACCGTGGTGCGCAATTACATCGATGCGATCGTGTCGTTGCCGTGGAAGAAGCGGAGCAAGATCAGCACCGATCTCAAGGTCGCGGAGAAGGTGCTCAACGAAGACCATTACGGCCTGGACAAAGTCAAGGAGCGCATCGTCGAGTACCTCGCGGTGCAGCAGCGTGTGGACAAGCTGAAGGCGCCCATCCTCTGCCTGGTCGGCGCGCCGGGCGTCGGCAAGACCTCGCTCGGGCAGTCGATCGCGCGCGCGACCAACCGGAAGTTCGTCCGCATGTCGCTCGGCGGCGTGCGTGATGAAGCCGAGATCCGCGGGCACCGCCGTACCTACATCGGCTCCATGCCCGGCAAGATCCTGCAGAACATGACCAAGGTCGGCGTGCGGAACCCCTTGTTCCTGTTCGATGAGGTCGACAAGATGGGCATGGATTTCCGCGGGGATCCGGCGTCGGCGCTGCTGGAAGTGCTCGACCCGGAGCAGAACCACACCTTTGTCGACCACTATATCGAGGTGGAATACGACCTGTCGGACGTGATGTTCGTGGCGACCGCCAACACCCTCAACATTCCGCCGGCGCTGCTCGATCGCATGGAGGTGATCCGGCTCTCGGGCTACACGGAGGACGAGAAGGTCAACATCGCCGAACGGCATCTCCTGCCCAAGCTCATGAAAAACCATGGCTTGAAGGCCGGAGAACTCGCCGTTTCGGGAAGCGCGATCCGCGACATCATCCGCTACTACAGCCGCGAGGCCGGCGTGCGGGCGCTCGAGCGCGAACTCTCGAAGATCTGCCGCAAGGTGGTGAAGGAACTCGTGAGCGCGGGCGCGACGCGCAAGATGACGGTGAGTGCGCGCAACCTCGACAAGTATCTCGGCGTGCGGCGCTACACCTTCGGCATGGCGGAGAAGAAGAACCAGATCGGGCAGGTCAACGGCCTGGCATGGACCGAAGTCGGCGGCGAGCTGCTGACGATAGAGGCGGCTATCATGGCCGGCAAGGGCAAGATGACGACCACAGGCAAGCTGGGCGAAGTGATGCAGGAGTCGGTGCAGGCGGCGCTCTCGGTCGTTCGCAGACGCTCGCAACACCTAGGCATCGAGGTCGAATTCTACCAGAAGCACGACATCCACATTCACCTGCCGGAAGGCGCGACGCCCAAGGACGGCCCGAGCGCCGGAATCGGTATCGTGACGGCGATGGTCTCGGTGCTCACCGGCATCCCGGTGCGCGCCGACGTCGCCATGACGGGCGAGATTACGCTGCGG
>JACQGO010000097.1 GCA_016199485.1 Betaproteobacteria bacterium | reverse complement strand
GCGCAGAACTATCCGACCCGGCCCGTTCGCATCGTCACCTCGGAGCCGGGCAGCACCAACGATCTCGTGGCGCGCCTGATCGCGCAGGGGCTGACCGTGAGCCTCGGCCGGCAGGTCATCGTGGACAATCGCGCGATCCGCGCGGGTGAGGTCGTGGCCGGCGCGCAGCCCGACGGTTATACCTTGCTCTCCTACGGTACTCCGCTCTGGATCATGCCGTTCCTGCGGGATAACGTGCCGTGGGATCCGGTCAGGGATTTTTCACCCGTTACCTGGGCGACGAGCTCCCCCAACATTCTCGTCGTGCATCCGTCGGTACGCGTGAATTCGGTCAGCGAGTTGATCGGCATGGCCAAAGCGAGGCCCGGGGAGCTCAATTATGCGACCAGCTCGCCGGGCTCCGCGGCGCATCTGGCGGGGGAGCTATTCAGGGTCATGGCGGCCGTCAAGATCGTGCGCATTGCCTACAAGGGCACCGGAACGGCGCTCAACGGCATCGTCGGCGGTGAAGTCCAGCTCATGTTTTCCACCGCGGCCGCCGCGGCGCCGCATATCAAGTCGGGCAGGTTGAGAGCGCTGGCGGTAACCAGCGCGCAGCCGACCTCGCTGGTTCCCGGATTGCCTACCGTGGCGGCTTCAGGCCTGCCGGGTTACGAGGCGATCCTGATTCTCGGCATATTTGCGCCCGCCGGGACTCCTGCGGCGCTTCTCACCCGACTGAATGAGGAAGTCGTGCGGACGCTGAATACAGCAGAGGTGAAGGAGCGGCTGCACAAGGTGGGAGTGGAGGTTGTGGGCAGCTCGCCGGCGCAGTTTGCGGCCAAGATCAGATCGGAAATGGCCAGATGGAGCAAGGTGATCAAGGATGCCGGCATCCGCGACGAGTGACGAGGGGATGACAGGCGGCGTCTCATGCGATTCAAGAGAGAACGGCACAAGAGAAAGTTTCCGAATGGCAACGACGGGCGATGAACGGAGTCTCAGGATGCAGGAGCATGAACCCCCGATTGCTGCAGAAGCGCAACGGCCTCTGACGGGAATCCGGGTCATCGACATTTCGACCTACATCGCCGGGCCGTTCGGTTCGGACATCCTGGGCTATCTCGGCGCCGAGGTGATTCGCGTGGATCCGCCCCCGGCGGCCCCGCCCATGCCGCTGCGGCGCAAGGGCGAGCCAGTCAGCGAAGCGGAGGGCCGCATCTGGGCGCTACAGCGCAACAAGCGCAGCATCTGTCTCGACCTCAAGAAGAACGATGGCCGGACCGTGTTTTACGATCTGGTTCGCAAGACCGATATCGTCTTCGACAATCTTCGCCCCGGCGTGCTCGAGCGCCTGCGCATCGATTACGAGACGCTCAGGACGATCAATCCCCGCATCATCTGTTGCTCGGTGACGGGTTTTGGCTCGCACGGCCCGTGGGCAAAGGTCGCAGCCTACGACATCGCGGTCCAGGCCCTCAGCGGCGCAATGGCATTTACCGGCAATGGCGACGGCATACCCTGCCGCTGGGGTGTGCCGGTCGGCGATATTACGGCTTCCCTGTACGCCGTAATGGGAGTATTCGCCGCCCTCGAGGACCGCGATCGCACCGGGAGCGGGCAGCGCCTCGACATCTCGATGCTGGATTGCCAGCTCGCGCTTCACAGTTTCCGGGTTCCGCAGACTTTCGCTTCGGGCATCGAATTCTCCGCGCCTTCGCCCCGTCGCGGCGGCGCCGGAGCGGTGCCCTACGGACCGTTCGCCTGTGGCGACGGCGCCTGGGTCGTCATCGGCGTCGCGTCGAATTTCTGGCGGCCCTTCTGCAAGGCGATCGGCGCGCCCGTGCTTGCCGATGACGAGCGTTTTCGTTCCCTCGAGTCGCGCCAGAAGAACCAGGCCGAGCTCGACGCGCTGCTCGAAGCGCACTTTCTCCGGGACTCCGCGGGTTCCTGGGAAGAACGTCTGATGGCGAGCGGGGTGCCGGTCGGGAAGGTCAGGACGATACGCGAGGCATTCGAGCAACCACAAGCCGTGGCGCGGCAGATGTCCGTGACGTTTGTCGCGCCGGGCGGGCAGGAGGTGCGCACCGCCGCGAGCCCGATCAGGTTTGCCGGAGAAAATTCCTTTCCGCACATCCCGCCGTCTTCAAGGGGAGCGGACACCGAACGCGTCCTTGCGGAATTGCTCCGCTATTCGCCGGAACGACTGCGCGATCTGCGGGCGGCCGGCGCCATCGATGCAGGTGCGGCATGAACGCCGAAGCGAAAGCCATCGCGGAGCTGGCGGGGGTGCGCGGGCCGCTCGCCGGCACGCTCGTTCTCGAAATCTGCGGCGAGGAGCCGAGCGGCAGTCTGGGCACCCAGATACTCGCCGACCTGGGCGCGACCGTTTTCAAGATCGAGCGCCTGCCGGAAAAGGACGTGCCGGCTTTTGATCCCCCCGCGGAAGGGAAGCCGCTGCGTCGCGATGTCGCTTTTTTCTGCGGTCTCAACCGCAACAAGCGGAGCATCTGCCTCGATCTCAAGCACGACAAAGGTCGCGCGGTCTTCCATTCACTGGCCCGTGTCGCTGACGTCGTCTACGACAACTACAGACCCGGTGTGACCGCCCGGCTCGGCGCCGATTACGCGACGTTGAAGGCGCTCAATCCGAATATCATCTGCTGTTCCGTCACCGGTTTCGGTCACACCGGCCCGTGGTCTCATTTGCCCGGCTACGACGCCACGATCCTGGCGCTCGGCGGCGGGATGAGCATCACCAGCAGCGGCCGGCCGGGATCGCCCCCCGTGCGCTGGGGTAATCCCATCGGCGGCATAGGCGGCGCGCTGTACGCGGTAGTCGGCATTCTCGCCGCCCTGCGGTGGCGGCGTGTGGGACGGCGCGGCGGCGCCTGGCTCGACATCTCGATGCTCGATACCCAGCTCGCGATGCACGCATACCGCGTGCCGCCGGCGCTTGACGGCAAGGTTTACCTTCCGGAACCGCGGCGCGGCGGAATCGGGTCGGTTCCCTACGGCCCGTTCAAGTGCGGCGACGGACGCTGGTTCGTGGTCGGGGTCACCAGCCAGTTCTGGGAAGCGGCGTGCCGTGTGCTGGGGCATCCCGAGTGGATCGATGATCCCCGCTTCGCAACCCAGGAGCAGCGTCAAGCCAACGAGGACCTGGTCAACTCCCTCGTGGCCGAGGCGATGCTCACCCGATCGTCGGACGAATGGCAGGAATTGTTCGTCGGTGCACAGATTCCCGCGGGGAAGGTGACGGTGATCTCCGAGGCTTTTCGACATCCTCATGTCGCCCTGCGTGACATGCTGGTCGGCTTCAAGGACGGCACGTTCGGCGATCGTGTGAAGGTGGCCGGCGATCCCATCAAGATGTCCGGCTATCCCTTCGAGGGAGTCGAGTCACCACCGGGCTTTGGCGAGCACACTGCAGTGATCCTCAAGAGCGTGCTGAATCTCCCGGAAGAGGAATGTGCCCGGCTGCGCGCAGAACGTGTCGCTTGGTGGCCTTTGCAGGGGAAGGTCTATGAGCGTCCGAGCGTGGTGTGACGAGGCAGTCGTCATGGCGACCGAATCGGACTTCAGCGAAGAAGACGGGAAAATCGGCGCGAAGCGCGGGAGATCATGACGCATGCGCCGGGTACAAATCGCCTCGTGGACCACGCCGGACCGGCTGACGGTGACGGAAGGACCATCACCGGCGTGCGGCGCCGGAGAGGTCCGGATCCGCGTGCAAGCGGTGGCGATCACGTACTCGCTGTGGCTGCTCATTCAGGGCAAGTATCAGAGAAAACCGCCTTTCCCTTTCATCCCCGGCGTCTTCGTCGCAGGCTACGTCGCTGAACTCGGCCCCGGCGCCACCCGGTTCCGGGAGGGTGACCGGGTGATCGCTACGCTCGAAGTGGGGGGGCTCGCTGAAGAGGCGGTCGTGCCGGAAGCATCCACGTACGCGATTCCCCGCTCGCTGCCTTTCGTGAAAGCGAATGCGCTGAACTGTTCCTACAGTTCCGTCACGGCTGCTCTCACCTGGCCGCGCTCGTTGCACATCCAGCGTGGCGAGACACTTCTCGTCCACGGCGCGGCGGGAAACGTCGGTGGCGCGGCGGTCGAGATCGGCCGCACGTTGGGCGCGACGGTGATCGCGACCGCGAGCACCCCCGAGAAACGCGAGTGGGCGTTGAGCCGCGGGGCGAAGTATGCGCTCGAGTCCGACCCCGAGCTGTTGCGCGACCGGGTGATGGAGATCACATCGGGCAGAGGCGTGGACGCCGTTCTCGACCCGGTGGGCGGCAGGCTGTTCGATGTTTCGCTTCGCTGTTTGCGCCCGGAGGGCCGGATTACTCCGCTGGGCTTCGCCTGCGGCGAAATTCCCCGGATTCCCGCGAATCTCATCCTGGTCAAGAACCTCTCCGTATCCGGCATCAACATGGGACATTACAAGATCAGGGAGAGGGCGCGTTACGAGCCCATGATCAGGGCCATGTTCGCGCAGCTCGGGCAATGGTTCGAACAGGGGTGCATCGATCCGACGACGAGCGCAGTCTTTCCGCTCGAGCGCACCCCCGATGCATTTGCAGCCATACTGGCGAGGAACAAGATCGGGCATGTCGTCGTAGTGATGGACGAGGAAGCCGGGCGGCTCGGGATTTCCCGGCGTCGTGAACGGGAGGAGGCGTCGTGAGCGACCAATATCCGTTGCAGGGGCTGCGGGTGGTGGATGCCAGCCAGGGCATCGCGGGTCCCGGCGCCGCCATGATGCTCGCCCGCTACGGCGCGGACGTCATCAAGGTTGAGCCGCCGAACGGCGACTGGTCGCGTCACAAGGGTTTCAATGCCGAGAGGATAGCGGCCCAGGCGGTCAGCAACAATCTCGGCAAACGCAGCCTGGCCGTCGACCTCAAGCATCCGGACGGGGCGCTGGTGCTCCGCCGGCTGCTCGCCGGCGCCGACATCTTCATCGAGAGCTTTCGCCCGGGCGTGATCGAGCGTCTCGGGTTCGGTTATGAACAGGTCACCGCGATCAGAAAAGACATCGTTTACGTTTCGATATCCGGCTTCGGGCAGGAAGGGCCGTGGCGCGAGAAAGGGGCGCTGGATGTCGTGATGCAGGCGTTCTCCGGCCTGATGAGCGTCAACCGTGGCGCGGAGGACGGGTTGCCGCACCGGATCGGGTTCCAGCTCATCGACGTCGTCACCGGGCTGTATGCTTTTCAGGCGATACTCGTCGCGATTTACGCGCGGCGGGACAGCGGTTGCGGCCGGCACATCGACTGCAGCCTGCTGCAGTCGGCGACCGCCGTTCAGGGGTTGCCCATTCTCCTCTACAGCGCCGGTGCTCGCGGCGAGGCGGCGCTTAATTCGAGCCCGCTCGGGACGTTCCGGACCTCGGATGGCTGGATCAACCTCGGCGTTTCCAAGGATGCGTTGTGGCCGCCGTTCTGCCGCGTCATCGACCGCCCCAAGCTCGCCGATGATCCGTCGCTCGCGACCGCCGCCCAGCGCCGCGCGCGCCGCTCGGAGATCACCGCGATGGTGGCTGAAATCATCGCTCGCGATACCACCGACGCGTGGGCGGCGCGCCTCAGCGAGGCCGGAATCCTCAATGAACGGGTGAACGACTACTCGGCTCTTTTGCACCATCCGCAGGTGGAGGCTGTCGGTGCGTTCTCGTGGATCGACCAGCCGGAACTGGGCCGGGTGGCGGTCGCGAATCCTCCGGGAGTGGCGCCTCTCCCGTCCGGAAGCCCGCTCGCCGTCGCACCGCACGTGGGTTCGCACACCCGGGGCGTTCTGGAGGAGCTCGGCTATGAGGCCGGCGAGATCGAGGCATTGCTCAAATCGGGTGCGGTGACCGCGCGATAAGCAGGTTGGTCAAGAGACGCTTTATGGAAGTCGCGCACGAACTGGCAAAACGCATCACGGCGTTCAGCTACGACACGTTGCCCGCGCAAGCGATACACAACGCCAAGACCGTCATCCTCGACACGCTCGGCGTCGCGCTAGCCGGCTCGCGCGAAGAGGCTCCGGCGCTCGTGTTGAAGGTGCCGGGAGTTTCCGACCCGGGACCGTGCCTGGTGTTGGGGTTGGGCGTGCGCACCACTGCGCTCAACGCGGCGCTCGTCAACGGCGTGTCGGCCCACGCGATGGACTTTGACGACGTGAACATCGCCCTCGGCGGGCACCCTTCGGCGGTGCTGCTGCCCGGCCTGTTCGCCGCGGCCGAGATCGAGGACGCGAGCGGGCGCGACTTCCTGGCGGCTTTCGTGGCCGGATTCGAGACCGAGACGCGCATCGCGCGCGGGGTGAATTTCTTCCATTACGAAAAAGGCTGGCATCCGACCACGACGCTCGGCGTGTTCGGCGCCGCTGCAGCATGCTCCCGTTTGCTGCGGCTTTCCGGCGAGCAGACGGCGCGCGCGCTGGCGATCGCAGCCTCGCTCGCGAGCGGGATCAAGGCTAACTTCGGTACCATGACCAAGCCGCTGCACGTGGGCCATTGCTCGCGCAACGGACTGTTCGCGGCGCTGCTCGCCCGCGAGGGCTGCACCGCGAACACGCAGGCGTTCGAGCACAAGCAGGGATTCTTCAACGTCTACAACGACGCCGGCACTTTCGACGCGCGGAAAATTTTCGAAGGCTGGGCCGAGCCGCTGGACATCGTGCGCCCGGGGACGGGCATCAAGCTCTACCCGTGCTGCGGCAGCGCGCACGCTTCGATCGACGCCGTGATCACGCTCAGGGGGAAATATCAGCCTGCGCCCGAGGAGGTCGAGCGCATCCACGCCCGCATCCACGCCCGACGGCTGGTGCACATCAACCGCCCGGATCCGCAAAGCGCGCTCGACGCCAAGTTCAGCGTGCAGTACTGCGTGGCGCGCGCGCTGCTCGAGGGGAAGGTCGTGGTCGGGCATTTTGGGAGTGACGCGTTCCACGACCCCGCGGTGCGTGCGGTGATGCGGAAAATCGAGGTCGAGCCGTACACCAATCCGCCGCCGGATGCCGGAGACCATTACGCGGTCGACCTGACGGTCACGATGCGCTCCGGCGCGCAGTACTCGGTGAGGGTGGAACGCCCGTGCGGGCGCTCGCCCGAAGATCCGGTGCCGCCGGAGCGGCTGAAGGCGAAGTTTGAAAGCTGCGCCGGACGCGCGTTGCCGCCGCGGCAGGTTGCGCGGCTCCACGCGGCGCTGGAAGACCTCGAAAACGCCGCTTCGATGCGCGATGTCGCCGCGCTGATTGCGCAAGGGAGAAACGAATGATCATCCTGGGCCCCGTTCCCGTCGCCGAAACCGAGGTCGTCGCCAGCTTGCCGGCGCAGTTCCGCGCGAAGCAGGTGCGTAACGCGTGGACCGATGCCAACAACCGCGGCAAGCCGCTCGACTGCTTCCTGGAAGGCCCGTCGTTCGACCGCGCCGGCAACCTGTATTTTGTCGATATTCCCTACGGCCGCATTTTCCGCATGTCGCCGCAGGGCGCGATCGACCTGGTGGCCGAGTACGACGGCGAGCCGAACGGGCTCAAGATCCACAAGGACGGGCGCATCTTCATCGCCGACTACAAGCAGGGGATCCTGCTGCTCGATCCGGCGAGCGGCCGGGTGACGCCCTTTCTCGATCGCCGCCACACCGAGCGTTTCAAGGGACCGAACGATCTCGTGTTCGCTTCCAACGGCGATCTCTATTTCACCGACCAGGGGCAGACCGGCCTGCACGATCCCACCGGGCGCGTCTACCGCTACACCGCCGCCGGCCGGCTCGAGTGTCTGATCGATACCGTGCCCAGCCCCAACGGGCTGGTGCTCAACCCGGAGGAGGACGTGCTCTACATCGCGGTGACGCGCGGCAACTGCGTCTGGCGCATGCCGCTCATGGCCGACGGCAGCGCGTCGAAAGTCGGATTGTTCGTGCAGCTCTCGGGCGCGAGCGGACCCGACGGCATGGCGATGGACGAGGCCGGGAACCTTTCGATCGTGCACGCGCGCACGGGCACGGTGTGGCTGGTGAGCGAGAAAGGCGAGCCGGTATGCCGCGTGGTATCGCGCCACGGGGACTCGGTCACCAACCTCGCTTACGGCGGTCCGGACCGCAGGACGCTGTACATCACCGAATCGCGCAAGGGCCTGATCCTCGCCGCGCGCATGCCGGTGGCCGGGCGGGCCATGTACTCGCACATGTGAGGGTGGGGCAGGGTGCGCAACCGGAGCGGAAAATGATTCGATCGATGATCTGTGCCGCCGGTCTCGTGGCGTTGTCGCTCGCGGCAAGCGCCGGCTTGTCGCAATCGTATCCGCAGAAGTCGATACGGTTCATCGTGCCTTTTGCGCCCGGCGGCGGCACCGACGTCATCGCCCGCGTCATGGCGAAGAAACTGAGCGAAATCGTGGGGCAGCCCGTGGTCGTGGACAATCGCGGTGGCGCAGGCGGCGTGCTGGCGACGGATCTCGCGGCGAAAGCTCCCCCCGACGGCTATACGATGATATTGAGCACCACCGCCCTGGCGTTCAGCGCGGCGCTGTATCCGAAACTTCCGTACGACACGCTGCGGGATCTCGCGCCGGTGACGAAGGTTGCGGTGCAGCCTTTCATACTGGTTGTGCATCCGTCGTTGCCGGTCACGTCCGTGAAGCACCTGGTCGCGCTCGCGAGAGCGAAGCCGGGGCAGATCACCTACGCTTCGGGAGGTGTCGGCAGCGGTTTTCACCTCGCCGCCGAACTGCTGAAGCTCAAGGCAAACATCGACCTGCTGCACGTTCCCTACCGGGGCGGCGGCCCGGCGCTGGTTGACCTGCTCAGCGGTCACGTCCAGGTGATGGTATCGACCCTGGCGATCACGCTTCCCCATACCAAGGCGGGGAAGCTCCGCCCGCTGGCTGTCACCGT
>JACQGO010000118.1 GCA_016199485.1 Betaproteobacteria bacterium | reverse complement strand
GGCCGAGCGACCACGCCCCGGTGGACGCCGAATTATACGAGCCCTGGCGCGACGCGAAGTCGGGAGGCTTCTTGCGGTGCTGGCTAACATTCGCGTAGCTAATGTTACGCCGGAGCCACAAGACGCCGCGGGCCGCGGAGCGGCCGAGCGACCACGCCCCTGTGGTCGCCGAATTCGACGAGCCCTGAAGCGACGCGAATTCGGGCGGCTTCTTGCGGTGCAGGCTAACATTCGCGTAGCTAATGTTACGCCGGAGCCACAAGACGCCGCGGGCCGCGGAGCGGCCGAGCGACCACGCCCCTGTGGTCGCCGAATTCGACGAGCCCTGAAGCGAGGCGAAGCACGGGTATCGACCATGCAGGCGCCTGTTCACCGGGAACTCCCACGTCACCGCTTGAAAGCGGCCCTGTGGCTGCTCGCGCTCGCCGGCGCCGCGCCGTGCGCGCCGGCGGACACGAGCGAGAGCATTTTCAAGAACGCGCTCAGGTATACGGCGCAGATCAAGACCACCGTGCCGATTCCGTTCGACGGCGACCGCAAGGGATCGGGCCTGGGCGCGGGCTTCCTGGTCGACGCCGGGCGCGGCTGGGTCATGACCAACGCGCATGTCGTGTCGCGCTCGCCCTCGCGCGTCGAGGTCGCGTTTCACGGCGGCGAGTTCGAGGAAGCGGCGAAGGTCTACGTCGACCCGTTCCTCGACGTCGCGCTCGTCAAGGTCAACGCGCGCACCGGTGCCCGGAACATCGAGGAGCCGGTGCTCGATTGCGGGGAGCTGCCCCCGGTGGGGCACCCGGTGGGCGCGTTCGGGCACCCGTGGCGGCTGCAGTTCACGGGCACGCGTGGCATCATCTCGGGCGTCACCGCGAAATACCGCACCGAGCTGTTGCAGACCGACGCGCCGATCAATCAGGGCAACTCGGGCGGGCCGCTCATCAGCCTCGTGACCGGCAGGATCGTCGGCATCAATACCGCCGGCATCCGCGGCGCGCAACGGGCAGGAGATCGTGCTCACGGGCCGGAAAGTCCTGATGCCGCGCGTGCTCGAGGCACGCGGCGTCTACGCCTCGGGAGTGCTGTTCGGGCCGGTCACGATACGCGATGCGGGCGAGATCGGCGCGCAGGGGCTGATGGTGCATCACGTCGAGCAGGGCTCGATCGGGGAGGCACAGGAGATCGCCAAGGGCGACCTGCTCGAAGCGCTCGACGGGACGCCGGTGCGCACGCTCGACGAGCTTCATGCGAAGCTGAACGCGGCCCAGGAGCAAGCACGCAGGGTGACGCTTACGTTCAAGAAGCTCGGCGGGGACGGCGCGCTCTTCGCCTACACCCAGCGCACCCTCCCGGTTCGCGATACGCGCGTCGTCGGCCCCGCGAACTACGACCCGGCGCTCACCCTTCGGGGCGCGCCTTGTCCTCGCCGAGGCCAAGCTCCTGTATCTTGCGGGTGAGCGTGTTGCGCCCCAGCCCCAGCAACTGCGAGGCCTCGATGCGCCGCCCCCCGGTGCGGGCGAGCGCTTTCATGATCAGGGCTTTTTCGAACTGACGCGTCAGCGCGTCGATGATGCCGGTCTCGCCGCGCGCGAGCAGTGAATCGACCTCGCGCTCGAGCGCCGACACCCAGTGCTCCGCGGCGGGCGCCGCCGCCTCACCGCGGAATTCCGGCGGCAGGTCCTTGACATCGATGTTGACCCCGGGCGCCATCACCGTGAGCCAGTGGCACAGATTCTCAAGCTGCCGCACGTTGCCCGGGAAATCCTGCGACTGCAGATGCCTGAGCGTCGCCTCTGACAGGCGCTTCGCTTCCACGCCAAGCTCGCGCGCGCTCTTCTGAAGGAAATAGCGCGCAAGCAGCGCGATGTCCTCGCGCCGCTCCCTGAGCGGCGGGAGCCTGAGCTTGATCACGTTCAGGCGATGATAGAGGTCTTCGCGAAACAGCCCCTGTTTCACGCGCGCGTCGAGGTCCTGGTGCGTCGCCGCGATCACGCGCACGTTCGCCCTGATCGGCTGATGTCCGCCGACGCGGTAGAACTGCCCGTCGGAGAGCACGCGCAGCAGCCGCGTCTGCAGCTCGGGCGGCATGTCGCCGATCTCGTCGAGAAACAGCGTGCCGCCGTCGGCCTGCTCGAAGCGCCCGCGCCGCATGGCCTGCGCGCCGGTGAAGGCGCCGCGCTCGTGGCCGAACATTTCCGACTCGAGCAGCTCCCGGGGAATCGCGGCGGTATTGATCGCTATGAAGGGCTTGCCGATGCGCGGGCTGTGGCGGTGCAGCGCGCGTGCGACGAGCTCCTTGCCGGCACCCGACTCGCCGGTGATCAGCACCGTCGCGTGCGACTGCGACAGCCGGCCGATGGCGCGGAACACTTCCTGCATCGAGGCCGCCTGCCCGAGGATCTCCGGGGTGGCCTCTTCGCCCTCCGCCGCGGCGTCCTGGAGCGCGCTCTCGTCGAGCGCGCGCCGGATGAGCTCGACCGCGTGGTCCACGTCGAACGGCTTGGGCAGATACTCGTAGGCGCCGCTCTGGAACGCCGCGACCGCGCTCTCGAGATCGGAGTAGGCGGTCATGATGATGACCGGAAGATGCGCGTGCCGCTCCTTCGCCCTGGTGAGCAACGCGAGCCCCGATTCGCCCGGCATGCGGATGTCGCTCACGATCACCTGCGGCGTCTCGGTGTCGAGAGCCGCCAGCGCCTCCTCGGCGGAGGGAAAAGTCCTGAACGCGATGTTCTCGCGCGTGAGCGCCTTTTCGAACACCCAGCGGATCGAACGATCGTCGTCGATGATCCAGACCGGTTTCATCCTTCCGCCTTCATCCCTGATCCCTGCCATTGTCGACCGGCAGCAGGATGGTGAAACACGTATTCCCCGGCGCGCTCTCGAAGGAGATCGTGCCGTGGTGCTGGGTGATGAAGTTCTGGGCGAGCGTCAACCCCAGCCCGGTTCCGCCCTCCTTGCCCGAGACCAGAGGATAAAAAACGCGGTCGCGCAGCGCCTCGGGGATTCCCGGTCCGTTGTCGACGACCTCGATCTGCAGCGCGTGGCGGTAGAGTCGGCGCGCGAGCGTCACCTGCCGCGCAACGCGGGTCCTGAGCGTGATTTCGCCGCGGCCTTGCATCGCCTGCGCGGCGTTTCTCACGACGTTGAGCAGCGCCTGGAGGATGAGTTCCCGGTCGCCGCGCAGATCAGGAAGGCTCGCGTCGTAATCGCGCCTGATCGCGATGCCGTGCGGATACTCCGCGAGGATGAGGCTGCGCACGCGCTCCAGGGCGTCATGGATATTGAGCTCGGCGATCTGCGGCAGCCGGTGCGGCGAGAGCAGCCGGTCCATCAGTGCCTGCAGCCGGTCCGCTTCCTTGATGATCACTTGCGTGTACTCGTGCAGCGCGGGACGTTCGAGCTCCCGGTCGAGGAGCTGCGCCGCGCCGCGGATGCCGCCCAGCGGATTCTTGATTTCATGGGCGAGGTTGCGGATGAGTTCGCGGTTTGCCTGGCTCTCGTCGCGCATGCGTTCTTCACGCGCGATCCTGAGCTGCTGCTCGATATGGCGGAATTCGAGCAGCAGGGCGTATTCGCGCCGGCTCCGCGCGTCGGGCTCTACCGGCGTCACCGTGCAGGAGAGATGGAGCTTCGTGTGCCCCGCTGCGCCGAGCGTGAAATCATGCTCGGTGTAGCTGCAGTTGTTGGCACGCGCGCGCGCGATGGCGGAGGCGAGCACCGTGTCATCGGCGAAGATCCTGACGAGCGCCTGGCCGACCATGTTCTTGCTGCTCAGCTCGAAGAGATTTTCAGCTGCGGGATTGACATACGCCACGGTGAGATTCTCGTCGACCAGCACGACCGCCGTCGCGAGCAAGTCCAGGCCGCAGGAAGCCGCCAGCGTCATGACCCGCGCCTGCATTCGGCCGGGAAACGCGCCACGAGGGCGCGCGGCGCCGGTGATGCGCCGAATCGCACAGGGTGATCCGCGGCGGACGCCGGCACACGGGGGAGCGGCCGCACCGGAGGCGGTGCGGTTATTTCACGTTGGCGAGCTCCTTGCGGAGATTGGCAAGGTTGTCTTCGTGCAGCTTGACCTGCTTGCGCAGGCCCTCGACGCGGTCGAGATAACGCTGGTAGTTGCGTTCGCTGCCGAGGCGCACCGCCTCGCCTTCCGCAAGATTGCGCTTGGCCTCTGCGAGCAGCTTCTCCTCGTTGGCAAGCTCCTGCTCGAGGATTTTCCTGCGCTCGAGATCGCGCTGGCGCTGCGTCTGCGCGTCCACCTTGGGGAAGTTGGCAGGGGACGGCGCGGCCTTCGGCTGCGGCCTGGCGGGCGCCGGCACGGTATTGACCGGCCCCACGTTGAGCGGCTTGCAGCCCTTCGCTTCGGCCTTGATGTTGGTGAAGCGCTTGGCACCGCTCGCATCGACGCACTCCCAGATTTCCGCGCGCAGCGCGGAGGATGCTACGCAGGCAAGCGCCAGCAGGAGCAGTCGGGACATCGTTGCTTCGATCAGCGCGTTCTCCAAGTTCACTGCAACGGGCCGCGGCAGCCACGGTTGACAGCCACGGGCCGTCGCTTCCGGCTAAGTCTATGTCAGAACGAAAGATTTCGCAATGAATGCGGCGCATTTCCGGACACCCTAGGAGTTTGCCGGACTTTGGGCCGACAAACTCCTCAGGCAAAACCGCCTGCAAGAAGATGGCAACAAACGACCGAAGACACATCATTCCGACGCCGCCCCGTATGTAACGATGGAGCAGGAGCGTGTTGGATTCAGCCTCATTCGAAATCCTCAGGCGGTTTTGCTTTAGCAGCCTGTCGGACCGCCAAGTCCGACAGGCTGCTAGAACAGAAAGGGCGGGAGGCCCCGCCCCTTCTTCGAGGCGCCGCGCGCGGGCGCGTCACAGGCTGTAATACATCTGGAACTCAAGGGGGTGCGTGGTCATGCGGAACGCGGTGACCTCTTCCATCTTGAGCGCGAGGTAGGCGTCCAGCGTCTCGTTCGAGAACACCCCGCCGCGGGTCAGGAATTCGCGGTCCTTGTTGAGTTCCTCGATCGCCTGCTCGAGCGAGGCGCACACTTTCGGCACGCGCTTCGCTTCCTCCGGCGGCAGATCGTAGAGGTTCTTGTCGATCGGATCGCCGGGATTGATCTTGTTCTGGATGCCGTCGAGTCCCGCCATCATCATCGCGGTGAACGCAAAATAGGGATTTGTCGTCGGATCGGGGAAGCGCACCTCGACACGCCGCGCCTTCGGGTTCGAGACCAGCGGCACGCGCACCGCCGCCGAGCGATTGCGCGAGGAGTAGGCAAGGTTGATCGGCGCTTCGAAGCCCGGCACCAGGCGCTTGTACGAGTTGGTGCCGGGATTGGTGATCGCGTTCAGCGCCTTGGCGTGCTTCAGGATCCCGCCGATGTAATGGAGCGCGAGCTGCGAGAGCCCCGCGTAGCCGTTGCCGCTGAACAGGTTCTGCCCGTCCTTGGCGAGCGACTGGTGCACGTGCATGCCCGAGCCGTTGTCGCCGACGATGGGCTTGGGCATGAAGGTGGCGGTCTTGCCGTACGAATGCGCGACGTTGTGCACCGCGTACTTGAGAATCTGCATCCAGTCCGCACGCTTGACCAGGGGCGCGAATTTGGTGCCGATCTCGTTCTGCCCGGCCGCGGCCACCTCGTGGTGGTGCACTTCGCATTCCACGCCCATCTCCTCGAGCGCGAGCACGATCGCCGAGCGGATATCCTGCAGCGAGTCGACCGGCGGCACCGGGAAATAACCGCCCTTCACCGGCGGGCGGTGGCCCATGTTGCCCCCTTCGAGCTCCTCGCCCGAGGACCACGGTGCCTCCTCGGACTTGATCTTGACGAAGCAGCCCGACATGTCGACGTTCCACGTCACCGAATCGAAGATGAAGAATTCGGGCTCGGGGCCGAAGTAGGCGGTGTCGGCGACCCCGGTCGACTTCAGATAGGCCTCGCCGCGCTTCGCGATCGAGCGCGGGTCGCGGTCGTAGCCCTTGCCGTCGGAGGGCTCGATCACGTCGCAGGTGAGCAACAGCGTCGGCTCGTCGGTGAACGGATCCATGCGCGCGGTGTCGGGGTCGGGCACCAGCACCATGTCGGACGCCTCAATGCCCTTCCAGCCGGCGATCGACGATCCGTCGAAGAAGTGCCCGTCGCTGAACTTGTGCTCGCCGAAGGCCCTGATCGGGACCGTCACATGCTGCTCTTTGCCGCGGGTGTCGGTAAAACGCAGGTCGACGAACTTGACCTCGTTGTCCTTAATGATCTTCATTACGTCGGCGACCGACTTTGGCATTGCTTTCTCCTGAAAAATGGATGGAACGAGAGACCGTCTGAAATCGGGACTAGGTCAATAGCATGAAATATGCCAGCGCGTTATGCAGCGAACGCATTGTACGACAACGGGTTTTGGGCGGGGCGGGTTATACGGCCGCACTAAACTGGTGCATCTCCAGGAGTGTGCGCACTATTATAGGGCAAAGAATGCGGTCTTCAAGCTCGTGTAAAATTATTCCTTTTTGGACAATGCGCTAGCGCGCACCGCGGGGGTACAAAACGGAACCGGCGGCGCGTGCGTTGCGAGGTTACCACAGGAGAATGTGAATGGCGACGATCAGCGAGATCCTGAACCACGCGCACGAGCGGGGGAGGCAGATGAACCTGCCCTATGACGGTGCGCTGCTGCCGAAAGAAGCTCACCAGATCTGGAAGGAGGCGCCCGCGGCCGCGCTGGTCGACGTGCGCACGCAGGCCGAGTGGGATTACGTCGGCCGCATCCCCGGCGCGATAGAGATCGAGCTCCTCACGTATCCCGGCAACAGGCCGAACCCCGCCTTCCTCGCGGAACTCGAGCAGCGGGTCGACAAGGAGTCGCTGGTGATGTTCATCTGCCGCAGCGGCGGGCGCTCGCACAACGCCGCGCAGTTCGCGAGGCAGGCGGGCTACACGCAATGCTACAACGTACTCGAAGGCTTCGAAGGCGACAAGGACGCCGCAGGCCACCGCAACACCAGGGGCGGATGGCGCGTGGCGGGATTGCCGTGGGCGCAAAGCTGACGATGAAGGAGCAGGGCAGAAGGATAAAACGACCGCCGGGCGCGCCGCTCTGAGCGTCCACGGCAAGGTTTCTTCTCACTTGCTTCCTGCTTTCTGCTTCCTGCTTCCTGCTTTCTGCTTCTTCCTTCTTCCCTTCATCGCGTCCAGTCCACCACTCCGGTGTAGCCGGTCGCGAGCACCGCGACCCCGAACGCGATGCGGTACCACGCGAACACGCTGAAGTCGTGGCGGCTGATGTAGCGCAACAGTCCCCGCACCGCGAGAAACGCGCTCGCGAAAGAAGCGACGAAGCCCGCCGCGAACACCCCGAGATCGCCGGCATGCAGGACATCGCGGCTCTGGTAGAGATCGTAGAGGACCGCGGCGAACATGGTCGGCATCGCGAGGAAAAAGGAGAACTCGGTCGCCGCCCTTCGCGACATGCCAAAGAGCAGCGCCCCGATGATGGTCGCGCCGGAGCGCGACGTGCCCGGTATCAGCGCCAACGCCTGCGCGAGCCCGATCTTGAACGCGTCGCGCCAGCGCAGGTCGTCGACTTCCGGTATCGTGATCTCGTGCTTGCGGCGCTCGACCCACAGGATGAGCAGGGCGCCGACGATGAAGGCCGCGGCGACCGGCAGCGGATGGAACAGGTGGCGCTTGATCGCCTCGTGAAACAGGAGCCCGAGCACCGCCGCCGGAAAAAAGGCGATCGCGAGATTCGTGACAAAGCGCTGCGCATCGCGGCGCGACGGCAGCCCGACCGCAACTTCAGCGAGCTTCGCGCGGTACTCCCAGCACACGGCGAGGATCGCCGCGAGCTGGATCGTGATCTCGAATACCTTTGCCTTCTCGTCGTTGAAGCCCAGAAGCTGCCCGACGATGATCAGATGCCCGGTGCTTGAGATGGGGAGGAATTCGGTCAGACCCTCGACCACGCCGAGAGCGAGCGCCTTGAGGTAGAGCGCGGGGTCCATTGGACAGGAGTTACGGGATTTCCCGGGATTAACAGCCTGCTCTCAAACAACAAGTGCAACACATTGGACCACCTAACCAAATGAAGCAGCCCTACTTTTCTCCCCTCCATCACAAGGAGGGGAGAAAAGTAGGGCTGCTTCATTTGGTTAGGTGGTCCAATGTGTTGCACTTGTTG